>MHFG01000092.1 GCA_001804065.1 Omnitrophica bacterium RIFCSPHIGHO2_02_FULL_46_20 | reverse complement strand
GAAGCGACTTCAAAGGTAACGCTTTTATAGCTCCACCCCTCTTCAACCAGTGGAACGAACAGCGGACAGTTTTGGCTGAAGACCGCCATCTTTGAGCTTATTTTTTTTATTGCTTTTTCATAAGCGCCCGACGATATCGTGGCGCTTGTCCCTATTACCCCTATCCTGTTATTTCTTGTGCGATCGACGGAATTTCTCGCCCCTGGATCTATAACGCCTATTATCGGCACCCTGAAACAGCGCTTCAAGAATTCCAGGCTCAAAGACGAAGCAGTGTTGCATGCTACAAGCACAAGCTTGACATTGTGCTTCATTAGAAATTCAACATTCTCAACGGAAAATTTTGTGATTGTTTCTTTAGATTTTGTCCCATAAGGCACCCGCGCCGTGTCGCCAAAATATATTATCTCTTCGCGGGGCAATGTTTTCTCAACCTCGCTAAAAACCGTAAGCCCGCCAACACCTGAATCAAATATGCCTATCGGCCTTGTGTCGCTCATATCAGCGCCTTCCTTTGATCCTTTACCCCGCCGTTTAGATTTGCGAAGCAAATCTGGCGGGGCTCACCCCGCTCTTTTGACAAATTAATCGGTTATCCTGCATATTATCTTTACTGGTTTCTCGCTCATCATACTTAATCTTGCCGATAAAGGTTGTACGTCAAAAGGGCGGGGCTCATTGCGTAAAACCTTCTGTCCTTTCATATTTATCTTTATAAGACAAAATACCTTTTGCTATGACTTCCGCGAACCGATCGATATAAGCCTCATCCTTGAATTTCAATTCTTCGAATTTATTACTGATATAGCCGGTTTCGACCAAAGCCGAAGGAATCGTCGTCCATTTCAGCACATAGAACCTGGCGGTCTTCGTGCCCCTGTTTCTCGTTACAATGTTCTTTTCTACCGCGCTGCATATCTGGGTCGCGAGTTCAGCCGATTCACGCCTGTTCTCTGTAAGCCTCATATCCCATAATGTCTTATCGAGCCCCTTGGGATGCTCAACGGCGATAGCGCCCTCATCCGCCTCGAAGGACGCGTTTTCGAACGCTTCTGTCGCGCGCGCGTTATCATCGGTCGCCTCAGAAAGATAATAACATTCGAATCCGTTCATCGCGCGCGAGCGCGACGCATTTGCATGAATGCTTATAAATAGATCTGCCCCGCTTGAATTCGCCATGCGGACCCTGTCCTGAAGCGGGATAAACACATCACTCTCTCTGGTCATGATGACTTTTATACCGTGTTCTTCCAGTATATTCTTTAACTTTTTTGAAAGGTTGAGATTCAAATACTTTTCCTTCAATCTCAACTTTTTACCTACAGCCCCGGCATCCCTGCCGCCATGGCCCGGATCTATCACGATAGTTTTTATCATATATCTGCCTGACGGCCGGTACGCTGGAATCTTATGGACCTTCTCTATAGGCTCTGCGCCAACGATAAGGCCTAAATAATTTCTTACAAACGAAACCGGCACGAAGACCGCGCCGTTTGTGAATATCACGGCGCCGCTTAATTTTCTGTCATTTCCATTGACGAGTATCCTATCGCTTCCGGCCCGCAGGATTATCCTGCCAGACTTGCTAATAATCGCTGTTCTTATATAGCTATCCCACTTGCAGTCTATCTTGTAAGTATCGCACAATCTTACGAGCGGGACATATTGAAGATCATTGTAGACTCTTATATCCCCCTCGAGAGACGAATCTAATCTCAAATACGGCGCTTTTGCCGCGCATCCCGCGGCAAAAAGAGCCAATATAAAAATTACTATAACCTTGTATCGTAGATATAATCGCATAAAAAATAATGGCGAAGCCCGAGTGTTTGCCCTGTACCATTCCCCTGCACCTGAGCGAAGCGAATGGTGCAGGGTCAGGTACAGGGCATGTACCACCTGAAGGCAAACGCGAGTGGTACATGGTGGAGGTGGCGGGATTCGAACCCGCGTGCCCAAACATCAGATCAAAAGCCTCTACATGTTTATCCTGCCTATTTATCTCCCCGCCGGAACTTCAACAGGCGGAATTTCCGATGGGCAGCCTTTTAAAATTTCATCTAACCCCAAAAAGGTTAAACAAGGTCAGACTATCCTGCTATCGACATCTTTTAGGCCCCACAGGATGAGCCTAAAGACGGGCTGCTCTATTTAGAGAGCAGCGCTTGCCAGTGGAGCAACACCTTTGACTACTTGCATAGCCGCAAGGAGCTGGTCCACTGATGCTGGTACTTTTACAGTGTCAGCATTTGATATTTGCCAGGTGTTTAAAGAGGCCTCCCGACAACCTCTACATGCCGCCTTTGTCATGAGTATCTGGGTCGAAGCCTTTCACCCCCTGTTTTGTCTTCCTTTTATTATCCGTCTCAATTCTCTATCCGACTCACGGCGACGGATTGCCTCGCGCTTATCATACTGTTTCTTGCCTTTCGCGAGGGCTAATTCGATCTTCGCAATGCCGTTCTTGAAATATAATTTAAGCGGGATTAATGTAAGATGCCGGGTCGAAACTTCACCGGCAAGCTTACGGATCTGTCGCTTATGAAGCAGCAGTTTTCTCGGCCTTAATGGATCCGTATTATATATATTACCGAACTCGTAAGGCGATATATGCATATTATACAGGAAAACCTCGGAACCTTCAAGCCTGGCGAAACTATCGGCCAAACTTGTTCCGCCGGCCCTTATTGACTTAATCTCGGTTCCCTTAAGCTGTATACCTGCTTCCAGGCTTTCGATGGCAGAGTAATCGCGCAACGCCTTCCTGTTGGTTACTATTATATTATTCATAATATTATGCTCTAACATATCATAATTTTAGAGCTAAATCAAGGCAGGCGGCAACCCCAGCATTTCTACGATCAGGCGTTTACTTTTGTGGCCAGCCTTCCGCTGACATAAATTGGTATTTGAGCATACCAATTTATTCTGGAAAAATTCTGACAAAAATTTAACTTCTTTCATATGCTAACCCTCCTACAACTGCATATGGAACTTTTATTGAGCGCAATGCGAAGTTTCAGGAATTTAAATTTTTCGCTAAATCGCTATAGGGTGTCAGAATTTTTGACAGCAGCGTCAGGCTTAGGCCACAAAAGTTCCGCCTGTAATACTTGGTTATTCGAAATTTTTACAGGTGGCGAGGGATAAGGCCTTTTGAACACCTGAAAGGCTTGCCCGAGCCAGGACCTGTAAAAATTCAAGTCAATTTACATAGAATATTATACGTTATCGGCTTTATTCGGTGTCCGGCTGGATTGACAGTTTTGCTATTTTGCGGTATACTTGGGAAGTTTATCGAATTTTTCCGCGCGGAAGTGGCGGAATGGCATACGCGTACGGCTCAGGACCGTATGGGTTAATACCCTTAGGAGTTCAACTCTCCTCTTCCGCACCATTTAGCAATTTTTTCAGTTTATCTTGTATTATCTTTTCCAGCATTGCGGAGCCTTTAGCGGTTTTCTGCGCCTTGAGGTAAGCGGACTTCGCCTTGTCGCGGGAATCCATTTCAAAATAGACGTCGCCTATCCTTATGTAAGCAACCGCCTCTGACGGTATTTCTTCGGTATTCTGCAGCATTTTGAAATATTGCTTTAACGCTTTTTTATAATCGCCCCGTATTTGATACAGTCTTCCCAAATTGAGATATGCCGAGAGGAATTTGGGATCTTCTTTTAACACTATATTGAACTGCTTCTCTGCCTCCTCGTATCTTTTCAGATTAACGTATGCCACCCCAAGCATGTTTCTTGACGACATGGCATGAGGATTGATTTCGACAGCTACTTTGAATTGCGCGACAGCGGCTTCGTATTTATTCAGTTTAAGATAACACATGCCAAGAGCATTGCGCGCCATCTCGTAGCCTCCTGAAATGGCTACCGCTTTTTCAAGAGGCTTGACCGCTTCCGTATAATTATCACGTTCGATGAAATTGGCGCCTAAAGCCGTGAGCGCCCATGCGCTTTGAGGAGAAACTCTGACGGTTTCTTTACTTATAGCGATCTCGCTCTTCCAATCCTCAGTTCTTAAGATAGTCCTGATAGAATAAGCCGTTATAAAAAATACCGCGACCGCGCTTATAAGGCTTATTTTCTTTACAGACAACCGGTCAAATTTTCTTCCTATAGCGGCAATGATATATGAAGATAAAAGACAAAAGCCTATCGATGGCAGATAAAGAAACCTGTCGGCCTTGAGCGCCTTTATCGGGATTATATTCAGAACGGGCAATAGTGTTATGAAGAAGAAAATAATGGAAAATGAGGCTATCTTAAATCTCCTGTATAGAAAAGGAAGCGACGCGGCTATCGTGAGCAATAATAAAAGCGAAATTATCGCTTGAGGCTCTTTTATTGAATTTATTATCGGTACAGGATAACCTACCGCGCAGAGTTTAAGTGGGAAGAGAAGTACCCTTATGTAGTCGACTACGACGTTTGACATCGTAAGAAATATGGTATAAGGACTGCCCCAGCCTTCGAATTGCCCGATCTTTTTTACCAATATGACTCTTAGTGAAACATAGAAAAGAACGAGCGCGAAATAAGGAATATATCTTAAGGCCTTTGTCTTAAGTTTTTCTTTTAACTGGAAATGCAAATCATAAAGTATCAAAATAAGCGGCAGCGTGACTGACATCTCTTTGGAAAATAACGAGAAGGCGAAAAAAATAAGCGAAAGGATAAAGAATCCTCTCCTCCCTTCCTTTGAAAACTTTATATAAAAAACAAAGGATAGAAGGTAGAAGAATAGAAACAGCGCGCTTGAACGGCCCGATACCCAGCATACAACCTCGGTCTGTATGGGATGAGACGCGAAGAGCAGACTGCCGAAGAACGCGGTAAAAAATTCCCCGCATAAAAGAAATAGGAGCAAAAATACCAGTATTGAGTTCGCCGAATGCAGTATTATATTTGTGAGATGATAGCCGAAGGAATTAAGACCCCACAAAAAAAAGTCGATTGCGTATGAAAGCGCGGTGAGCGGACGGTAGACATCTTTCGCCATTTCCCTTGTCGCGCCTGTTTTGTTGTCTAAAAAGAAACGGAGAGGGTCTTCCATGCTTCTTATATTAACATTGTCCGTAACGAATGACTGATCATCCCATATGAATTCTCCTCCGACGGAATTCATATAGAGCGCGGCGCAGAATAGCGCGATAAAAAGAAACGGTTTTATGGTCATCTTTCCATTGAAAGGAATTCTTGATACTTTATCAGCTTTATATTATTGAGCTTGGCCGCATTCCTGACCTTGCTGCCTGTGAGCGCGAATAATTCTGTTTCCCCGCCAATGTGCCAGAAGTAACTGTCGAGGACTTCGGGGCCTAAAAATCCCGGATGGGTAACGATCTCTGTTACGCCGTCCCTTAGATTCTTAAACATCTCAAG
>MHFG01000091.1 GCA_001804065.1 Omnitrophica bacterium RIFCSPHIGHO2_02_FULL_46_20 | reverse complement strand
GATCTTTTGGCTCGTTGCTTCCTTCTGTATGCGCAAAAGTATGATTTAAATATACGGCGGCTGACTGAAAATCATAATATAGCGGAGAGTTTTTATCATTATGTTTAATGTTATATTGAGGTATGGTTATTTGATATTCCGGTAATCTCTGAACGACATCGTAGTATTTATCCAGCCTGACCCTGGTCAGAAATATCGAGGTATAATCATCCTCCGTCGTGATAAAGGACGCGTAATTATCCGGCTGCCTCTGTTCCGCCCATTCTTTGTAGAAATAATATTTCATGAAATTATTGTCGCGCACTTTATTAAGCTCTACCGTAGCGAGAGTGTCTTCATCAACCTGCCACTTATGCCGAACCTGGAGCCTGTACTTGAGCTCTTCTCTTGTCAGGCGTTTATGACTAAGGATTTTAGCGTTCTCCTGGGTGGAGTAGAATTTTACTACGCCGTCACCGGCGCCCGCGTTTCCGCCTAAAGAATAATTATCGTCTATACCGTAGGCAAGTCCATTCTTCGCCCTATAATCAAACCTGAACCTGCCTCGAAAAATTTCGCTGTAATCAAATTTCAGCGATGTGAGGACATAGTAGCCCCAATCCTTGTCACGGCCGGCCATAGCGGTTATATGGGCGGATTGTTCTTTTAGCGGTTGGACATAGAAGGGGAGGTACATGATGGGGCAGTTCCCAAGGTAAAACAGGATGTGTTTTGCTATGACTTTGTCATCCAAATATATCCTGACCTGCCTTGCGCGGACTCTATAATGAGGCTTTTCCAAATCGCATGTAGTTATATATCCCCTCTCAATATTTATTTGATTTTCACTGATCTTTTCAATATCCTGAGATTTACCGTAGAATGGCGCATAATTGACATAACCCTTGATAACCTTGCCTACCCTGCTATCAAAATTGTAATTCATTTTGTCTCCGCTAAGATATGTATCCTTCTGCGTGATCTTGACATTGCCTTCGGCGATGGCTTCGCGGGTATCCAAATAAACTGTGACTTTTTCGCAAGTCAGCCTCACGTCCTCATAGTCAATTGAGATATTGCCTGTGCCTATGACCTTCTTCTGGTCATGGTAATATTCTACCCTATCCCCGTTGACCACTATCGGCGCCTTTTGCTTCACCTGGTCTTCCTTCGCGTAAACAGAGGAAGCGCAAAATAAAAATATCCCGACGGCAACCAATGAGCAATACGCGATACGGCGTGCGCTGTGCGCTGTGCGCTGCATTAAACTATTTCGGAACATTCTGCCAATCCTTTAAGAATCTCTCTATCCCTATATCGGTAAGAGGATGTTTTATAAGCGCCATTAAAGTCGCGTATGGAACAGTCGCGATATCCGCGCCGATCTTTGCCGCGTCAAGAACGTGTATCGGATTTCGCACGCTGGCGACTATAATCTCGGTTTTTAAGCTATAGTTTTTAAAAATCGTCTTTATGTCTCTTATCAATTCCATCCCGACAATACTTATATCATCGAGCCTTCCTATGAACGGGCTGACATAGGCGGCGCCTGCTTTAGCCGCCAGAAGCGCCTGCGTCGGAGAAAAACATAACGTCAGATTTGTCTTGACCCCTTCTTTTGATAAAACTTTCGCCGCTTTCAAACCCTCAGCGGTGAGAGGAATCTTTACGACGATATTTTTATGGATATTCGCTAATGCCTTTGCCTCTTTTACCATTTCGTCATATTTTAGGCTCACTGCCTCGGCGCTTATCGGGCCGTCAACGATAGAGCAGATCTCCTTTACCACCGAAATAAATTCCCTGCCCTCTTTTGCGATCAAACTGGGATTCGTTGTGACTCCGTCGATGATTCCGAGTAGATTCGCTTCTCTGATTTCGTTAATATTTGCGGTATCAATGAAGAGCTTCATATGCCTGCCTCATACAAGACTAATGCGGCGGCGCCTATAAGGCCTGCGTCACGCCTGAGTTTTGCCTTAACGACCTTTACCGTTTTGGCCGGCAGTTTCATGGCTCTCGCCGCTATAGTCTTCTTTATAGAATCGAATAAAATCTTGCCTGCTTCCGCGACTCCGCCGCCTATTACTATTTTTTCTACGTTCAACAGATTTACCACGCCCGCAAGGCCTGTTCCTACTTTGTTTCCGACATCTCGCCATATTTCCTTGGCAAACCTATCTCCGGCGCGCGCGGCGCGGCTTATTATTTCAGGCGTAATTTTTGATAACTTTCCGTTGACAAGTTTTTTTATCAGTGTCTTTTCGCCGTTTTTTATCTGCGTAATAACATCTCTCACGATGTAGTTGTTCCCGACATAGGCTTCAACACACGCCCATGAACCGCAATTACATCTTGGCCCTGCAATGTTTATCGGCACGTGTCCGAATTCGCCTGCCGCATAACTTGAACCACGGTAAAGCCTGCCTTCTAGTATCAATCCCCCGCCCACTCCTGTTCCGAGTGTTACGCACAGCATGTTCTTGGCGCCGATGCCGGAGCCGAAAAATAACTCTCCCAACGCCATTACATTCACATCATTATCAACAAAGGTAAGAAGGCCTAATTTATTTTTTAGTATATTACCTAGCGGAACCTCGCTCCAATCCGGGACATTTGTTAAATAGTGCACTGTTCCGCTTCTTATGTCGACAGCCCCGGGAGCGCCAACACCTACGCCTATTATATCTTTTTTAACGACGCCATATTCCGCGAGAAGTTTTTTTGTCTCGCCGGTTATTCTTT
Source organism: Omnitrophica bacterium RIFCSPHIGHO2_02_FULL_46_20 (assembly GCA_001804065.1). Classification (GTDB taxonomy): domain Bacteria; phylum Omnitrophota; class Gorgyraeia; order 2-01-FULL-45-10; family 2-01-FULL-45-10; genus MHFG01. Next base: position 10,180 of record MHFG01000091.1, on the reverse strand, counting down.
CTATAAGGGCTCTATTCCCCTTGAAATCAGCAGTAGGAAATGTCTTTTTAGCCTTAATACGGCCTTTTTTATCAATAAGAGCAATCTTGATATTCGTGCCGCCTATATCTATACCTAATAATAAACGCATAATGCGTAGTATTATACTATCTATTTTTTATACTCACAAACAATATTTTTTCCGGAACCCTTGGCAAGGTAGAGCGCCTTGTCGGCTTTTTCTATTAATTCTGACGCATCCGAAGATTCGGGATATACCGCAAGCCCGATACTCACTGTAATTTTCAGCTTTTCATCATAAGTCTTGAATATATGTTCGTCTATCTTTTTTCTTATTCTCTCTGCCGCAAGATGAGCGTTTTTTTTATCCGTCTCCGGCAAAACTAAAGAAAACTCCTCGCCGCCATACCGCGCCACAAGATCTATTTCTCTTACGCTCTCTTTTATCAGGTGCGCAACATCGCGCAAAATAATATCCCCTACCAGATGGCCGTATGTGTCATTACATATCTTAAAATCATCTATATCTATCATGAGAAATGAGAAGCTGAAAGAGTGTCTTTTAGACCTGCTCAACTCTTCATTTAATCGTTCGAAGAAGTATCTGCGCGTGTAAAGGCCGGTAAGGCCGTCCGTTATGGCAAGCCCTTCCACTTTTTCATATAATAAAACTTTTTTTATCTCGAGCGCAAATTGCATAGCCACTATAACAAGTTTGTCGAAATCTATTCTCGCCAGATTCTCTATAATGAGAACTCCGACAAACCTCTTCTCGCTCAAGAGAGGTATCGCGGAAAATGTCTTAACCTCTTTATTTAGACGCAGTTCTTCAAAAACCTCTTCGCTATTTCCTCTCGCGATGAATATTTCTTTTTTATCCTTTGCGAATAGATTCAATATCCCTGCATGGTCGATGCCGGCCGTTTCCTTGGATTGCGCCTGAGCCTCCTCATCCTCTTTATATACATGGTACTCTTTTTCTACCCGCGGCACGGCGCCATCTTCTTTTAAAATCAGAAGCCCTGCCTTTCTGAACATAAAATTATCTTTTAAAAATGCGCTCAAGGCGTGGAATATTTCGCTAAAGGTAAGGTTTTGCGACATATTCTTGGTGATCTCATAGAGGCTTACGATTATAATCTCTTTCTGCCTCAATTCGGATATGTAGCCGTCTAATTCTTGTTCTTCAAGAGAGAGCTTCCTCTTCGCGCTTTCTTCTTTTTCCATTTGTTTCTCTTCTCTCTCGCCAAGGTCAGATAGGCTATGCCTATATTCCGTGAATCCTATGGTAGCTCCTCCTAAAAGAAATATCGCGAGCATAGTTAAAAAGATATTAGCTGACAGCGCGGTGTGGAGGATCAATAAAAGGATCGCGGCATACAAAATAAAAATATTCATTAATTTTCGCAAACTCTGTTTCTCCCAAGGCTCTTGGCTTTATAAAGACGACTGTCCGCGATCTTTATCAGTTCCTCTTCTGACATAGAATCTTTTGGATAATTGGAAAGCCCTATCGACACGGTCAGATTCTGCTTTTCCCTTCTTAACACAAACGGCTCATCCTCGATTCTTTTTCTGATTGATTCGGCTATTTTCCCCGCGCGCTCAAAGTCTGTATTTATAAGCAATATGGCTATCTCCTCGCCGCCGTATCTGGCTACCATATCGCCTTCCCGCACTGAAGACGTCATGGCGCGGGCGAGATATTTCAATACTATGTCTCCTGTCGCGTGCCCGAACTTATCGTTATATGATTTGAAATGGTCTATGTCCAGAATCAATAGTGATAATGCGCCATTTTTTCTGGCGGTCCTTTTTATCTCTTCCTGAAAACGTTTCATAAAATAACGCCGGACAAAAAGGCCGGTGAGGGAATCTCTTATGGCGAGTTCCTGGATCCACGAATATAGAAAGGCGTTCTGTATGGCGACAGCCCCCAGGTTTCCTATGATATCGAAGAGCCTCAAGTCATCCTGCGTATAAACACCCTCATTAAGGCTATCCATCCTAAGAACGCCTATTATCTTATTGCCGCTCAATAAAGGCGAGACGATTAGCGACCTAAAAAACTCTTTCGCCGCTTCACTATCCTTGCTTGAAAATCTGAAATCCTTTGTCACATCTTCGATGATTAAAGGTATTCCGTGCTTCAAGACCCATCGGTCAAATACATCGCCTTTTTTTGCCTTCACACTCTGCGCTCCTTGAGACGCGGAGAGCATCAATTCCTGTTTTTCCATATCGACCAAATACAGCAGAACGCGGCCCTCCTTCTTTATAGTGTTTGACGCGCGTTCTATGATCAAGGCAGCTATATCATCGAGAGATAATGTCGTGGTAAGCGATTCCGCGACGTCTTTTAATATGAGGTAGCGCAGTAATTTCTCATCGAGATGCTTTATATCGCCCTTTTTTCTATATATATTGTCGGAAAGTATGTTTATGTCTTCATCTCTCTTTTCGGATTTTAGCGCGAAGGTCTGTTTTAACTTATTCGTCGCCCGCCAATGGCTATAGCCTATAAACATCGTTATAATATAACTCCAGGCCAAGGTGGCCGAAGAATAACAGCCGCTTCTTATAGCGCCGGATAATCCTACGACAAAAGAGAGAATGGTAAATAAAAGACCTCCTATTATCCCGAAGTTGAGCCAGGAAAAGATGATCGCTATATTGAAGCTTAACACCAAAATGGACGCAAAGCCATGGAAAGCGCTTATATTAACAGCTAATCTGGGCGTGATTACAAAAAGGATATATGATAGGCACAGGAATAATACGATTGAAAAGATACCGAGAATTGAGCGGTCCCGGATGGGCGTCATTTGGCCTTATTTCACATTAAACGATTGTATTGTCAGTATCCTTATCAAAAAAGTGGATCTTGGCCATATCGAATACAAGGTCCATATCCTGATTAATTGTTGGCCTGTTGTGGCCTCCGACCTTGGCGATAAGCGAATTTTTACCGGTATTTAGATGCAGGTATACTTCTGAACCCATCGGCTCTATGACCTCGCAGTTTGCCTTAATGGTATTCTCAGAAGGAGCATAAGAAACAAACAGCTTATCGTATACATCTTCCGGCCTTATGCCGAATATAACTTCTCTATTGAGGTAAGGCGAGATCGTCGGCGCCATCGCGTCAATGATCTTTACCTGAAAATTGCCTTCATTGAAATATAGTTTACCGTCCTTCTTTATTATGGCCCCCTTGATGAAATTCATGGGGGGGCTGCCTATAAAACCGGCTACGAATTTATTCACAGGTTTATCGTAAAGGTTTAGCGGATCCGCGATCTGCTGTATAATACCGTCTTTCATAACGACGATCCTGTCGCCCAGAGTCATGGCCTCCGTCTGATCGTGAGTAACGTATATCATCGTCGTCTGCAATCTTATGTGAAGTTTCTTTATCTCGGTCCGCATCTGCACGCGCATCTTGGCGTCGAGGTTGGATAAAGGCTCATCGAACAGGAATACCAGCGGCTTTCTTACAATGGCCCTTCCTACCGCCACACGCTGCCTCTGTCCGCCTGACAGCTCTCTGGGCCGCCTGTGTAAAAGCTTCTCTATGCCCAAACTATTCGCGGCTTCTTTTACGCGCGTCTCGATCTCTGACTTGGGATATTTTCTGAGTCTCAGGCCAAAAGCCATGTTTTCATAGGCTGTCATGTGAGGATAAAGAGCATAGTTCTGGAATACCATAGCTATGTTTCTATCTTTGGGCGGGACATCATTAACGCGCTGGTCGCCTATGTAGACATTACCCGAGGTCGCATCCTCCAAGCCCGCGATGATCCTTAAGGTCGTGGACTTACCGCACCCTGAGGGTCCGACGAGAACAACGAATTCCTTGCTCTCTATGCCGAGGTTTATATCGCGTATTGCCCAGACGTTGCCGAGGAATACCTTTGAAACGTTCTGTAGACTTACTTGCGCCATATATTATTCATTTTACTACAATTGTTAAAAATAGTTAAGGATTTTCGATATAGTCTCTTTGAGGTTCTTTCTGTGAACGATCATATCTATGAGCCCATGCTCGAGCAAAAATTCGGATTTTTGAAAACCTGGCGGAAGCCTTTGCCTTATCGTTTGTTCTATTACGCGGGGACCGGTAAATCCTATCAGCGCCTTCGGCTCTGCTATTATCAGGTCGCCCAAAGAGGCAAAGCTTGCCATTATACCTGCCATTGTAGGGTTTGTGAGTATTGATATAAAAAAGCAGCCTGCCTTATTGTGCCTGCTCAGCGCTACCGAGGTCTTTGCCATCTGCATAAGCGAATACATGCCTTCGTACATGCGCGCGCCGCCGCCGGAACCGGAAATTATTACTAATGGATTCTTTATTTCTATCGAACGCTCGATCGCCCTCGTAAGCTTCTCCCCTACGACAGAACCCATCGAGCCCATTATAAACCGCGAATCCGTTACGCCCAGCACTATTCTTTTGCCGTATATAGCTCCTTCTCCAGTAATAACGGCTTCCTTTAAGTTGGTAAGCTCCTGATCCTTCTTTATTTTTTCTTTGTATGTCTTAGGCCCTTCGAAGGAGAGCGGATCCAACGACTCCATATCCGCATCCATCTCTTTGAAGCTCCCTTCGTCGAGCATCAGTTTTACCCTTTCATATGCTCCTACATTAAAATGAAAATTGCACTTGGGACAGACACGGAAGTTCTCTTCTAGTTTTTTATTATAGATGAGCTCCTTACAATCCTCGCACTTGGTCCAGAGGTTGCTTGGTATGTCACCGCGCTTCTTCGCGACTCTAACTATCGTGTATTTAGGCTTTTTTGGGAATAACGGCATGTGTTGCCTCGCATTGGCGTCTTTAGTTATAAGTTGAGACCGTTGCAAAATTCGTTGATAATCAATCCTGAAAGCGGCTTGGGATAAAAATATGTAGCTTTTCTCGGCATCTTCTCTCCGATTTTGGCCACTTTTTTTACCTGTGTAACTTTAGTCGGATTCAAAAAGAACGCTATTTTGAACCCGCCCTTATCTACTAAGCGCAGCGCCTCTTCCGCATCTTTAACAAATTCTATATTATCATCTTCATCGCGAATTCCCAAGACATTTTGAATCACGAATAAATGCAAAACCGCGACATCGAGTCCTTTCCACTCTTTGGAGTTTTTACCCATGCAGGATTGAGCTAAATTATATTTTTTTAATGTGACAACGTAAAACCCATCTCTGCCCAAATACATTCCGAACGCATGGCGATCTTTAAGGTCATTTAATCTGTCAAGCAGTTTCTTGGCGGATGCCGCTTTTTCTACAATAAAGAATTCATCCAGCTTTTTTACAATATCTTCCCTCTTTAAATGCCCTATATCTTTTATAAGGCGGTGGGTAGGAAGGATCGTCACTGTTTCATCGTCGAGTTCACAAAAATATGCCATGAAATATTTTGAACTATCTTTTAAGCCTTGGGGCGCTATCGCTTGTCTTTCTATTTCATTGGCATAATTTACCGCGGCTTCATATCGATGATGGCCGTCAGCTATAAAGACATCTTTTGGCTCCATAAAATTTTCTATCTTTTCTGATACGCGCGGATCGATAAGCTTCCAGACCCTGTGCCGCACGTTATCGATATCAATACTTATAAAAGGTTTTGTCTTTTTAGAAATATTTTTTAATATACTGCTTACCTTATGTTTATCATCTTCATACAGCATGAATATCGGGCTGATATTAGCCTTTACGCAGCGCAAGAGGCTAAGCCTATCCACCTTCGGCGCCTTTAAGGTATTTTCATGAGGTAAAACCGCTCTCTTCTTTTTTAATTCAAGCTTCATAAGGCTTATAAAACCGACCCTTTCGGTCCATTTATCGTCGTATTTATATTTTTGCGAATAAATATAGATACAGGGCAAATCATCCTTGATTAAAATATTTTCATTCAACCATGATTCGAAAAATTCTTTTGCGCGCACATAACGGTTGTCGCGCTTATCGTCCGTATTTTTTATCTTGCCAAGTATCAGCCTTACAACGTTATTCTTATGTTTCTTGTAAAGAGCGTCCTGCATCTTAGGCGAGATGACATCGTAAGGCGGGGCAACTACCATAGCTATATCTTTTATTTTTTCCTTATTATATATGATGCCTTTAAAAGGTTTTATTGACGGCACGACTACTCCTCTCCCTATATAGCCGCAATCCGGCCCCTATCGCAGAACCTATCACATCAGTCAAAAGATCAAAAAAATCACAACTTCTTCCGGAGATAAAACGCTGGTGAAATTCGTCTGTAGCGCCATAAAGAGAGGCTATTAATATCGATGCTGACAGGATGTATATGAGATTAGGGTTGGCGATGGAATTCGAAAGCGCCTTGAACAGTAAAGCGCCTAAAATGAAATATTCCATGGAGTGAAATAATTTATCGATGTTGGGGACGTTGAATTCCGGTATGTCTTCGCTTTTAATAGAAGAAAATAAAAAGATAAACGCCATCCAGATAACAACCGGCGTCCAGAGCCAAAAAAAACTGACCAACTTTTTAATGGGTTTTTCCTTTGCTAGAAGGGCAATGCTTGCAGGCGTCGGATGCCGCAGGACAGGGCGGGCCTTTACCATCCTCTTTAGCGCCTTTTCTCTTATAATCTGTCTCGTAAAAACCGGAGCCTTTAAATATTATACCGCTGCCCGTGCCTATGAGCCGGTGAAATTTTCCACCGCATTCAGGACATTTTTTTATAAGCTCATCTGCCATGCCCTGAAATATTTCGAAATGTTTGCCGCACTTATCACATTCGTATTCGTATGTCGGCATTTCTTGCCTCCTATCTAAACAGCCTTTGCATCTTCTCCGTAAAGGATTGCGACAACGGGCCCTGGTTCTGGCCTGAGATTTTAGCGAAATCTTTTAAGGCCTTTTTCTCTTCCTGCGTGAGATTGGTCGGCACGTCTATCTGAACTTTTACCAATTGGTCGCCCCTGCCGTAATCATGCAGACGCGCGATACCTTTACCCCTTAATCTAAAAATCCTGCCGCTTTGGGTGCCTGCGGGTATCTTCATCTTTATCTTGCCTTCAAACGTCGGAACTTCAACTTCTCCACCGAGGACAGCGGCGGCAAAATCTACAGGGATTTCACAATATATATCAGACTCATGCCTTTCGAATATTTCATGCGGCCGGACGTATATAAGCAGGTAGAGATCCCCGCGCTTTCCACCGCGCTCGCCCGCTTCCCCTTCGCCGCGCACCCTTAACCTGGAGCCTGAATCTACTCCGGCTGGTATCTTTACCGTGATGTTTCTCTTTGTCTTAGCCCTGCCTCGGCCATTACAATATACGCACGGCGTCTTTATTATTATTCCTTCGCCGCCGCATCTGTCACAGGTCCTTACTATATTAAAAAATCCGCTTGAAGAACTTACCTGCCCTCTCCCGCCGCAGCTCGAGCACCGTTCTTTTTTTGAACCTGGCTTTGCGCCTGTTCCGCCGCACTCTTCACAAGTTTCATAGCGAGGTATTGTAATTGTCTTTTCCGTGCCGGAAGCCGCTTCCTCAAAACTTATTTCGATCTGATATTCTAAGTCAGAGCCCCGCCCCAGACCTGCGCGCCTGCCAGGCCCGCCATACGTCCCTCCGGAAGCGTCGCCGCCGACACCAAAGTTTCTGAAGAGCTCTCCGAGATCAAACTCTCCAAAAATATTCTTTAGATCATCAAAATGATGAAAATCCTGGCTGAAGTCGAATCCGCCGGGCCGCGAGAAGGAGCTGTCGATGCCGGCATGACCGAACTGGTCATACGTAGAGCGTTTTTTAGGGTCAATTAGGACTTCGTAAGCCTCCGACATCTCTTTAAATTTTTCCTCGGCTTCTTTTTTTTTATCGGCGCTTACCCTGTCAGGGTGATATTTAAGGGCTAGATTTCGGTATGCTTTTTTTATATCATCGACAGCGGCGTTTCTGCTTATACCGAGAATCTCATAGTAATCGCGTTTAGTCAAAACTGTTTACCTCTTTTTCTTCTTATCGTTATCGTCTTCAGTCGTGTACTCAGCGTCTATAACATCGTCTTTCTTCTTGCTTTCCTGCGCCTCTTCGGGCGAGGCCCCTGCCTCTTCCCCTTGGCCTTCATTTTGAGGACCGGCCCCCGGGCCCTTTTTACCGCCTGCGGCCTTCTTATAGATCTCTTCCGCCAACTTATGGGATACTTTTGTAAGCTCTTCCATCCCGCGCTTTATGCTATCGATATTATTATCCTTCATCGCCTGTTTCAGATCATTGATCTTCGCTTCTATGTCAGCGCGCTCGGCCGGATCCACTTTGTCTCCGAGATCTTTAAGTGATTTTTGAGTCGCGTAGATCAAGGCGTCTGCCTGATTTATCGCCTCAACCTGTTCCTTATGTCTATCGTCTTCCTGCGCAAATTTTTCTGCCTCTTTAACGAACTTATCAATATCTTCTTTTGAAAGCTTCTTCGGCGCCGTTATCTTTATCGACTGTTCCTTACCTGTGCCGAGATCTTTCGCATTAACGTGGACGATGCCGTTTGCGTCTATATCGAACGTTACCTCTATCTGAGGAATGCCGCGCGGCGCGGGCGGAATTCCGACCAAGTCGAACCTTCCGAGTTCGACGTTGCCATCCGCCATCTTCCGCTCTCCCTGCAGAACCCGTATCGTAACTGCCGTCTGGTTATCTGCCGCCGTAGAAAATATCTGGCTCTTCTTGGTAGGTACTGTCGTATTTCTCTCGATAAGGCTAGTGCATATGCCTCCGAGGGTCTCTATCCCGAGTGAAAGCGGGGTGACGTCAAGCAACAAGACATCTTTCGCCTCTCCTTTTATGATCGCTACCTGTATTGCCGCGCCCAAGGCCACGCATTCCATCGGATCAACTCCGCGCTCTATCTTCTTGCCTACATATTCTTCCACGAACTTCTGCGCGATCGGCATCCTTGTAGGGCCTCCGACGAGGATCACCCTGTCAATATTCTTTGCCGTGAGCTTTGCGTCAGAGATTGCCTGCTCCATTGGATGACGGCACCTATCGATTATCGGTGAAATCAATTCTTCAAGTTTCGCCCTGTTTAAAGACATCGTAAGATGTTTTGGCCCGGTTTGATCAGCGGTAACGAATGGCAGATTTAGGTCGGTGGTAAGTGTGCTTGATAGCTCCACCTTCGCTTTCTCTGCCGCCTCCCTGACGCGCTGCATCGCTATCTTATCATTTTTTAAATCTATTCCTGTATCTTTCTTGAATTCCTTCGTTACATAATCGATAAGCGAGTTGTCCATATCCGTACCGCCGAGCTGCGTATCGCCGCTTGTAGATATAACTTCGAATGTCGCCGCCTTGTGCTCATCGTCCCAACCCATTTCAAGGATCGTAACATCGAGCGTCCCGCCGCCCAGATCGAATACCATTATCTTCTGCTCTTTCCCTGCTTTATCGAGTCCATACGCAAGGCACGCGGCTGTGGGTTCGTTGATTATCCTCAAAACTTTCAGGCCTGCGATCTCGCCCGCATCCTTCGTCGCCTGCCTTTGGTTATCATTAAAATATGCCGGGCAGGTAATAACCACTTCCTCAACTTTATCGCCGAGATAATTTTCGGCGTCCTGTTTTATCTTCTGTAGAATAAACGCGGAAATCTGCTGCGGCGTATACTCTTTCCCGTATACCTTATATTTGAAATCGGTGCCCATCTTCCTCTTCGCCGCGAATATCGTGCCTTCCGGATTTATCGACGCCTGGCGCTTTGCCGGCTCGCCAACCAGCTTTTGTCCGTCTTTGGTAAAAGCGACGAATGACGGAAATGCCTTGCCGCTTGCGACGCCCGCGCCTTCCGCGGACGGTATTATCACGGGCCTGCCTGCTTCCATATAAGCCGCCGCTGAATTTGATGTGCCTAAATCTATTCCTATCACCTTAGCCATGTTTACCTCCAATTTTGCGAAGCAAAATTGATCCTGAAGCGCCGTTAAACAATGCGACCAACGGGAGCATTGTAGGCGCTGAAGGACCTTAAACAATACGAAGCAAAATTGATCCTGAAGCGCCGTTAAGCAATGCGACCAACGGGAGCATTGTAGGCGCTGAAGGACCTTAAACAACACGAAGCAAAATTCCTGCCTGCCGGCAGGCAGGGATCCTGACCCCTATCTTTTTACTATTTTCACCGATGCCGGGCGCAGCAACCTGCCAT
>MHFG01000090.1:6380-15698 GCA_001804065.1 Omnitrophica bacterium RIFCSPHIGHO2_02_FULL_46_20 | reverse complement strand
CCTTTAAAGCGGAACTCCTTTACAATTTGTTTCTTATTATCTACCAGCGCAATATAGACTAACCCAACAGGTTTACTCCTCGTGCCGCCAGTTGGCCCCGCTATCCCTGTTACGCCCATGCCTATATTAGCGCGAGCCAAAAGCCGCACGCCTTTCGCCATCTTAAGCGCCGCCTGTTTCGAGACAGCGCCGTATTTTTGTATGTATTTATTAGAAATGCCGAGTAAGTCTTCCTTGACCCGGTTAGAATAAGCGACTACTCCAGCGATAAAATAATCCGAACTGCCGCTAATGTCAGTTATGCGGCTTGAGATAAGTCCACCCGTGCAGGATTCAGCGATCGCTAAAGTCATCTTCTTCTTCCGCAAGATCTGCCCTACCTCAGCCTCAGTCGTCATGGCTCATATTATACAAGGGCAATGGCCATGGGTCAAGGGGCAAGCGGGAGCGAGTAGCCGGGACTTTTGTGGCCGCCTTCCTCTGACATAAATTCACATTAAGCATGTGAATTTATTCTGGAAAAATTTCGACAAAATTTTAACTTCTTCCAGGAATTTAAAATTTTTTACTAAAGCGCTATAATGTGTCAAAATTTTTGACAGCAGCGGAAGGCGGCACACAAAAGTTCCGTCTCCCGTTCCCTCTTCCACGTTCTCAAGATAAAAAATTTGCAACAATTTGAGTGCTTTTTCCGTCTTTATATATACGGGCAAGGTAGTTAAAGCTGCGGGCGGGAAAAATAGCTTTACAGAAAGGAGGGGACGAATGTATAATATAATGCTCCAAATAACATAATTATATTAATTGAGCTGTAAGTTTCAAGCTGTGCCGGCGAGGCAGGTAAGCAAGTTAAAAAAATACAAAAAGGAGATATAAAAATGGTTAAAACTAAGGTATCCGCCGCAAAGATCGGCGGATCCGCCATAGGCGGAAAAGAGAAGGAAGCTGTGAAAGAAGGGGCGCGGGAAGAGAAGGACATTGCGCAAGAGAAGAAGACAAAGGCGCTAGATCTGGCGTTGGACCACATCGAAAAACAGTTCGGCAAAGGCGCAATAATGAAGCTGGGCCAGGATTTTAAGCTCGATGTGCCCGCAATACCTACCGGTTCTATCGCAATTGATATTGCTCTGGGAGTAGGCGGAGTTCCGCGCGGCCGGGTTACAGAGATATTCGGCCCTGAATCGAGCGGTAAGACTACACTGACCTTAAGCATAATCGCGAATGCTCAGAAGTCAGGCGGCCAGGCCGCATTCATAGATGCTGAGCATGCGTTCGATGCCGGATACGCAAAGAAGATAGGGGTGAATCTCGATAACCTATTAATGTCGCAGCCTGACACCGGAGAGCAGGCCCTGGAAATTGCCGAAACGCTCGTTAAATCAAATGCCGTAGATGTGATCGTTATAGATTCAGTGGCGGCGCTTACGCCAAAGGCAGAGATAGAAGGCGATATAGGAGCTTCCCATATGGGGCTTCAGGCGCGCCTCATGAGTCATGCGTTAAGGAAACTATCAGGCGTGATATCAAAGTCCAAGACGTGCATGATCTTCATAAATCAGATCAGGGAAAAGATAGGGGTCTTCTTCGGAAATCCTGAGACCACGCCCGGCGGGCGCGCGTTAAAATTCTACGCGTCTGTCAGAATAGATCTGCGCCGCATCGCTTCCTTGAAGAAGGGCGAAGAGGCCGTAGGCAATCGTGTCAGGGCGTCCATAGTAAAGAATAAAGTCGCGCCGCCTTTCAGAAAAGCCGAGTTTGATATAATGTTCGATGAGGGAATTTCGAAGGCAGGCAGCATCCTAGATATTGGAGAGTCGCTCGAGGTTATCAAGAAGAGCGGAGCGTGGCTACTATACGGCGAGGAAAAATTAGGCCAGGGCAAAGAAAACGCCAGGATCTATCTTAAAGAGAATCCCAAGGTTTTGGCCAAGATAGAGAAAGAGATTTCGGACAAGGCGCTTAAATAAGCCGCAAGTTAAAAATTGGAAATGGAAAAACAAAAATCCAGAGCCAAAAATAACGCCTACGCCCTTTTAAGACAAAGGCCGCGCAGCGTTTATGAGATAAGGAACCGCCTGAAGCTTAAAGGCTGCGACGAAGCCGTAATAGAAGAAGTCGTCGCAAGCCTTAAGCGGACAGGCGACCTGAATGATGAGAAATTCGCCCAATTTTGGGTAGAATCGCGGATGCATATGAATCCAGCGGGCGATGTTGTATTGAAACACGAACTTAAGACGAATGGCGTAAGCGATGAGATCATAGAAGCCGCGTTAATAGAAAAGGCCGGTAAATACGATGAATACGAAATTGCTTTTAATATGGCGAAGGAGCGGTTTGAGCGGCTGAAGAAGCTTGACCGTCAGAAAGCGATGAAGCGTGTTTATGATTTTTTACTTCGCAGGGGATTCAAATACGACAATGTCAGAAGAGTTATAGAGAGCTTAGTGTGAACCCCGCACCTTCTTCAACTCTTAAAGCGAATATAAGAAGGTGCGGGATGGATGAAGAAGGTGCGGGGTGAAGACGGATGATATAAGACAGGCATTTTTAGAATTTTTTAAGTCCAAGGAACACAAAATAGTCCAGAGCGATTCGCTTGTTCCCATGGACGATCCAACGCTCCTTTTTACAGGCGCCGGGATGAACCAGTTTAAGGAGAAGTTCCTCGGTTGGAATGTCACATACAAGCGCGCGGCGTCAAGCCAAAAGTGCTTGAGGACCGGTGACCTTGAGAATGTCGGAGGGACATCGGGCCATCACACTTTCTTCGAGATGCTTGGCAACTTTTCGTTCGGAGACTATTTCAAGAAAGAAGCGATTTTGTGGGCATGGGAATTCTTGACTTACAACTTAAGGCTTAAGGGCGAAAACTTATGGGTGTCGGTTTATAAAGACGATGATGAGGCATATGATATCTGGAAAGATGTCATAAAAGTTCCGAAAGAGAAAATAATAAAATTCGGAGAGAAGGAGAACTTTTGGCCGTCTGAAGCGCCGACGAAGGGGCCTTGTGGGCCTTGCGGCCCATGTTCCGAGCTTTTTTACGATTATGGCAAAGATGCCGGATGTAAAAATCAGACTTGCGCGCCGGCCTGTGATTGCGGCAGGTTTGTTGAGATTTGGAATTTAGTCTTTACACAATTCGATAGGCAGGCGGACAGCAGCTTAAAGCCGCTTCCGAGTAAAAATATCGACACAGGCATGGGATTAGAGCGCCTCGCGTCCGTGATGCAGGGAGTAAAGACGAATTTTGAAATTGATATATTCAAGCCGCTGGCAGGAGAGATTCAAAAAATGGCAAGGCTCACCACAGGCCGCTCGGGACAGGCATGGCAAGGGACAAGCGCGAACGCCATAGCCGATCATATCCGCGCCGTGACGTTTGCCGTATCAGATGGAGTGATGCCGTCGAAGAAGAGCGCGGCTACGTGGTAAGGAAATTAATAAGGCGGTCGATGACGCATGCTAAAGATATAGGAATACACGAGCCATTTTTGTATAAACTCGTAAGCATTGTCGCCGACGTAATGAAGGCGCAGTATCCTGAGGTCAAAGAAAGAAGGGACGATATCGCCCAAGTCGTGAAACGGGAAGAAGAAAACTTCTTAAATGTTCTCGAAAAGCAATTGCCGAAGGTTGAAGAGATGTTCGGAAAATTATCCAATAAAAAAGATAATGCGGCGTTAGCCCGAGCCGCGTTTAACTTTTATGATACTTACGGAATGCCTTACGATATGCTTGAAGAGGCAGCGGAAAAATTCAGATTAAAAATAGATAAAGAAAAATTCGATGAATTACTCAAGAAGCAGAGAGAGCAATCGAGGGCGAAGACAAAGATAGTATCAGGGATATTCTCGGGAACATTCGCGAAAAAAGTCGAGGCGCTCGGGCTTAAAACTGAATTTTTAGGTTATGAGAAGACTCATGCCGAAGCGAGAGTTTTGGCTGTTCTCGAAGGCGCAGAAGTAATATTAGATAAGACTCCTTTTTACGGCGAGGCAGGCGGACAGGTTGGGGATTGGGGCAGGATTGAAACAAAATCAGGAGCTATGGAAGTCGAAGATGCTAAAAAGATAGGTGATGCGGTTGTTCATATAGGCAGGACACTGCGGGGCAAGATCGAAATAGGAGAAGTTGCGAAGGTTTCGGTAAATGAAGGCGTCCGCAATAAAATAATGAGAAATCATACGGCAACACATCTATTACAGGCAGCGTTGAGGAAAGTATTAGGCGGACATGTCCATCAGACTGGTTCACTTGTCGACCAGAACCATTTGAGATTTGATTTTACACATATGAAAAAGATAGGCCCGCGGGAGACAGCCCGCGTAGAAGAGATCGTTAACGAAAATATCAGGAAAGCAATGACGGTTAAAAAGGAGATCAAGGATTTAGATGCCGCTAAGAAAGAAGGGGCAACAGCGTTGTTTGGAGAAAAATATTCTGATAAAGCGCGCGTAGTTTCAGTCGGCGATATCTCGAAGGAACTATGCGGCGGCACGCATGTTAATAATACCGAAGAGATAGGATTTTTTAAGATCACAAGGGAAGGAGCGATCGCGTCAGGCATTCGCAGGATAGAAGCGATGACCGGCGAAGCGGCTAAAGAGTGGGTAAAAACGCAGGAGGAGATAGAAAAGAAGAGACTTGAGTCAGAAACAAAAAAAAAGGAAGAGAAAAAAGCTTTGAGCGGCAGGGTTAATACGGAAATTAAAAAGATAGACTCCTTGATCGCGGAAGGCAAGGCCTTGGGGGATACAAAAGTCATAGCCGCGATAATGGAAAAACTGAATGTATACGGGTTAAGAACGTTAAGCGATAAGATACGCGCTAAAGCGCTGTCATGCGTAGTGATATTAGCGACATCCGACAATGAAAAGGCGTCGTTTATAATCTCGTTGACAGAAGATCTGATAAGGAAGGGCCTGAAAGCAAGCGATCTGGCAAGAGAGTTGGCAAAATTTTTGAATGGTTCGGGCGGAGGCCGTCCAGATTTTGCTCAGGGCGGAGGTAAAGATGTTTCGGAATTAACCAGGGCGTTAGAGAAGATTACCAGCGTGATTAAGGAGAAAATAATATGAAGCTCGCAAGAGTCGGCAGTAAACAATTCCAAAAATTATGTGAACGGAATGCGGGCAGCAATAAGCGGGTTGCGGAAAGCGTGAGAAAGATTGTAGAAAACGTGAAACTTTACGGCGATGACGCGGTCATAAGGTACGCGAGGAAATTCGACAAGATAAAACTTACGCCGAAAGAGCTCAAGATCTCTGAATGCGAAACTTCCGGCGCTTATCAGGACATAAAACCGGAATTCGTCTCAGTGCTTAAAGTCGTGATCGACAACATCACCAAATTTTATAAAAAACAACTTAAGAAATCATGGAAGATAAAGGATGCTAACGGTGTATTGCTGGGAGAGAAGGTTACTCCGCTTGAAAAAGTGGGCGTATATGTGCCAAGCGGCACAGTGCCGCTCGTTTCCAGCGTATATATGTCTGTCATACCGGCAAAGATGGCGGGAGTCAAAAAGATAGTTTTGGTCACGCCGCCCAATAAGTATAAATCCGTTGATCCTTACATCCTTGTAGTCGCGAACCTGCTTAAAGTGGACGAGATATATAAGATAGGCGGCGCTCAAGCCATAGCCGCGCTCGCTTTCGGAACAAAGACTGTGCCGAAGGTGGATAAGATAGTAGGGCCGGGCAACGCTTATGTCACGGAGGCTAAGCGCCAGGTATTCGGATATTGCGACATAGATATGCTCGCGGGTCCAACAGAGGTCGTGATAATCGCCAACCAGTTCTCAAATATAAATTATATAAAGGCAGACCTAGAAGCGCAGGGCGAGCATTTTATGGGGTTATCGATACTCATAACAAATTCGAAAAAGATAGCGAAGACGCTGAAAAAAGAGGTGGCCAACGGCTACATAATTTTAGTGAAGAATATGGAAGAGGCGGCTGATGTAGCTAATAAATTGGCCGCGGAACATCTCCAGATATTGACGAATAACCCTAAAAAGATAGCCAACAGGATCAATAACGCGGGGGCGATATTCTTAGGGCCGTATACACCGGTCGCCATAGGTGATTATGTCGCGGGCCCAAGCCATGTCCTTCCGACGGGCGGGAGCGCCAGATTCTTTTCAGGGTTAGGCGTGCAGGATTTTTATAAGTGCTCGCATATATTGTCTTATACAAAGAGCGCCCTCGAAAATATCCGCGGGCCACTTGAGAAGATCGCCCAGATCGAAGGGTTAAAGAAACATTTAGATTCGGTAAAAGTGAGATTTGAGTAGCTGCAAGGGCGAGGCAGGTGAGTAAGAAAAGGAGATGTTGATGCCAAAAAAAATGCGAAGCGCAAAAATAAAACGCAAAACAACGGAGACGGATATAACGGGTGAGCTCTTAATTGACGGAAAAGGAAAGGCCGATATAAAGACAGGGATCGGCTTTCTTGACCACATGCTCACGCTTTTCGCTTTTCACGGATTATTTGATCTTACGTTAAAAGCGA
The DNA here is from genome assembly GCA_001804065.1 of Omnitrophica bacterium RIFCSPHIGHO2_02_FULL_46_20. Lineage (GTDB taxonomy): Bacteria > Omnitrophota > Gorgyraeia > 2-01-FULL-45-10 > 2-01-FULL-45-10 > MHFG01. The sequence goes on along the minus strand of MHFG01000090.1, from coordinate 9,182 downwards.
AAGGTGATCTCAATGTAGACGCGCACCACACCAACGAGGATACGGCGATATGTCTTGGTAAGGCGTTTAGAGAGGCGCTGGGCGATTGCAAGGGAATAAAGAGATATAGTTCGAAAGAAGTCCCAATGGATATGGTATCCGCAAAGGTTATGGTAGATATCGGCGGAAGGTATGCATTTAATTGGAAACTACCGAACTATTGGCAGAGCATACACCGCGCAGAGGGTTATTCCATGGAATATGGAAAAGATTTTCTGGATACATTTGCTAAAAATGCAAACATAAATTTACATATAGAGATGTATTTCGGCGAAGACCTACATCATGTATTGGAAGTCATATTTAAAGCACTTGGTAGGGCGATGGACGAGGCAACGCAGATCGACGTTCGCCGCAAAGGCGTTCCATCGACTAAAGGACGGATAGACTAAAAATGATAGTAGTTATCGACTACGGGATGGGGAATCTGCACAGCGTGCGCAAAGCGCTGGAAGTTGTCGGCGCAAAGGTAAAGGTAAATTCTCATCCAGAGGATATAAAGAAAGCAAAAAAAATAGTATTTCCCGGCGTCGGCGCATTTGGCGAGGCAATGAAGGAATTAAAGCGCCGTTCGCTCGTTCAGCCTATAAAAGACGCGGTTAAAGCGGGTACTCCATTTCTCGGGCTTTGCCTTGGCATGCAATTGCTATTCGAGAAGAGCGATGAGGCGCCCGGTATGAAAGGGCTTTGTGTATTGGACGGCGAGGTAAAGAGATTCAAGGTTAAAGGATTGAAGGTTCCGCATATGGGATGGAACAATATAGCTTACAGCTTAAAGCCCGCTTGCCGGCAGGCAAGGCTTACGGCTTACAACTCAAAGATATTGAAAGGCATACCTAACGGCTCATACATGTACTTTGTGCACTCCTATTTTGTTTTGCCGAAAGACAGAAATGTTATATTGACGACAACGGGCTATGGTATAAATTTTACGTCGGGCGTATGTAAAGATAACATATATGGATTCCAGTTTCATCCGGAGAAGAGCCAGGCGTTAGGATTAAAAATTTTAGAAAATTTCGTGGATTTAAAATGAAGGTAATGCCCGCTATAGATATAAAAGGCGGCAAGGTTGTGCGTTTAACGCAAGGCACCATGGAGCGCGAGACCGTCTATTTTGACTCGCCGTTAGAAGTCGCGAAGATGTGGGCCTCTTCCGGCGCGCTCTTCATTCACGTTGTTGATCTGGACGGAGCCATTGAGGGAAAATTTAAAAATATGGCTCTTATCAAAGAGATCGCGAAGAGTGTTAAAGCAAAGATAGAGCTCGGCGGCGGATTGAGGGACGAGACAATAATAAAAGAAGCGCTTGATGCCGGCGTGGAAAAGATCGTTTTAGGGACCAAAGCGCTCGACGAGAAATTTCTTTCCGATATGGTAAAGAAATTTGGCGGCAAGATCGTTGCAAGCATAGACGCAAAAGACGGGTTTGTATATACAAAAGGATGGCTCTATAAGTCTAAATTGAAAGCGACGGATTTGGTAAATAAGGTGCTTCGGTTAGGGGTAAATACAATAAATTATACTGATATTTCCAGGGATGGTATGCTCGGAGGGCCTAACATCAACAGCCTTAAAGCAATTCTACGCACCGCGAAAGTCGATGTAGTTGCGGCCGGGGGTATCTCGACTATCGAAGATGTGAAACTGTTAAAGACCCTCGAATCCGAAGGGTTAAAAGGCATAATCATAGGAAAGGCGCTTTACGAGAAGACCATCGACTTAAAGGAAGCGATAAGAATTTGCGCGAAATAGGAATTTAGTTAAAGCTAAAGAGCGTATGTTAACCAAGCGTATTATACCCTGTCTTGATATAAAAGATGGGCGGGTAGTTAAGGGCGTGAACTTCATAAATTTACGCGATGCCGGCGATGCGGTCGAGAACGCTAAATTTTATGATAAGGAAGGCGCTGATGAACTGGTCTTTCTGGATATAACCGCAAGTTACGAAAAACGCAAGACGACGATCCAATTAGTTGAAAAGGTTGCGGAGAGCATATTTCTTCCGTTTACCGTAGGCGGCGGAATAAGCGCCATTGATGACATAAGAAATCTTTTGAATGCCGGTTGCGATAAGGTTTCGATAAATACAGCGGCTGTTAAAAGGCCGGCATTTGTCAGGGAATCGTCAAAGAGGTTCGGGAGCCAGTGTATTGTTGCAGCTATTGACGCTAAATGTAAAATCAAGACTAAAGAGAAACAGAAATGGGAAGTCTACATAAACGGCGGCCGCATTCCTACAGGGTTAGACGCGATAAAGTGGGCGAAAAGGGTAGAAAGGTTAGGCGCGGGCGAAATACTTTTGACGAGTATGGACTATGACGGCACGAAGGAAGGATATGATATAGGGCTGACAAAAGCAATAAGCGAATCAGTCAATATTCCGGTTATTGCTTCAGGCGGCGCCGGCAATTTGCAGCATCTCTATGAGACACTGACTGAAGGAAAAGCGGACGCGGTCCTTGCCGCTTCGATATTTCATTTTAGGGCTTATTCAATAAGAGATGCAAAAAATTATTTAAAAAAGAAAGGGGTGCAAATCCGGCCACGAACATAAAAAGCCCTCTAATCAATAGATAGCGGACAGGGGGAGCGTGTAATATAGTAACGCCAGTGTTATAAGAAGCTCGACGAGACTCGTCATTGCGAGCGAGCCTTTAGGCGAGCGAAGCCTGCTTGCCAGCAGGCAGGCAATCTAAAGATGAGATTGCTTCGTCGCCCAACGATAAATATAATAGCTCCTCGCAATGACGGTATAGAGTT
>MHFG01000090.1:0-6310 GCA_001804065.1 Omnitrophica bacterium RIFCSPHIGHO2_02_FULL_46_20 | reverse complement strand
TCTTGAAAACTAATTCCAACCACTGAAAATCGCCAAATCGTTATTTGGCGAAAGCGATTTTCTTGGAATAGAAAAGAAAGAAGGCGCGGCGTGAATAAACTTCTGGAAAATATAAAATTTGACGAAAAAGGTTTAATCCCTGCTATAGTCCAGGACGAAATATCAAGCGAGGTCTTGACGCTTTGTTATATGAATAAGGAAGCGCTCGAGAAGACGCTCAAAGAAGGCAAGATATATGTTTACAGGCGTTCTAAGCAGAAACTCATGTTAAAGGGCGAGACTAGCGGTTGTATTCAGAATGTCAGAAAGCTCTACATAGATTGTGAATGGAATTCGCTGCTTTTCGAGGTAGAGCAGATAAAGGCAGCCTGCCACGAAGGATATTTCAGCTGCTATTTCCGTGAAGTGGATAAAGATGGAAATATAAGAATTATCGCAAGCCGCATATTCGACCCAAAGGATGTTTATAAATGAGTAATTTTATCGGTAATCCGCGTTAGATAAGGCTAATATGTATTATCCAATTAAAAAAGAATTCATAAAATTGTCAAAGAAGGGCAATCTCATACCGGTATACCGCGATATATTGACCGATTTTGAAACGCCTCTTTCCGCGTTTACAAAGATCGATAGGAGTAAATACTCATTTTTACTCGAGTCAGTCGAGGGCGGCGAGAGGCTTGCTCGCTATTCTATTCTTGGCAGCGACCCATCGCTCGTATTCTCCAGCAAAGGCGACAGGATCACGTTTTCCGAAGGCAAGACAAGAGAAAGCTTCACTACGAATGGCGATCCTATAGAGGAATTGAAGCAGATCCTGAATAGATATAAATTTGTCAACGTGAAGGGGCTGCCGCGTTTCTGCGGGGGGCTCGTCGGATTTTTTGGTTACGACATAGTGCGATTTATCGAGAATCTGCCGTCTAAAAATCCGGATGATCTTAAACTGCCGGATTCCGTTTTCATGCTTACAGACACACTTCTTGTATTCGACCATGTTGACCATAAGATAAAAGTCGTGTCGAATGTCCATGTAGAGGGTGACGCGGGGGAAGCTTATGATAAGGCTATCGCGAAGATCGATAATATAATCAATTACCTTAAGGGTCCGCTGCCAAAGCCAGAATCTATACGATATGCAAAGAAGAAGGCGCGCCCTAATATTTTAAAATCCAATTTTACTAAAAAAGAATATGAGAACGTCGTAAAAAAGGCAAAGGAGTATATAATAAGAGGGGATATAATCCAGGCAGTGCCATCGCAGCGATTGAATATTTCGATAGACTGCCATCCTTTTCAAGTTTACCGAGCATTGAGATCGATAAACCCTTCTCCGTATATGTATTACTTGAAGCTCGGGGATTTCTTTCTCGTTGGGTCATCGCCTGAGATCATGGTAAGGTGCGAAGATGGCCTGGTAGAAGTGAGGCCGATAGCCGGAACCAGGCGGCGCGGCGCTTCAGAAGAAGAAGACGCAAAACTTATAAAAGATCTATTAAGCGACCCAAAAGAACGCTCAGAACATATAATGCTTGTAGACTTAGGGCGTAATGATATCGGCAGGGTATGCGAATTCAAATCAGTAAAAGTATCGGAGCTCATGACAATAGAAAAATATTCGCACGTTATGCACATTGTAAGCGATGTCTCAGGAAAATTGAAAAGAGATAAGGATGTTTTCGATCTTTTGCGCGCTACGTTTCCTGCCGGAACGGTTACCGGCGCGCCAAAAGTAAGAGCGATGGAAATAATAGAAGAGCTCGAGAATGTTAGACGCGGGCCATACGCCGGAAGCGTCGGATATTTCAGTTTCTCAGGCAACCTCGATACCTGTATAACAATACGTACGATCGTTATAAAAGGAAAAACGGCTTATATACAGGCCGGCGGAGGCGTTGTCGCAGACTCAAAACCGGGAAAAGAATATCAGGAGACATTGAATAAAGCCAAGGCGTTATTAAAAGCGATCGAAATGGCGCAGAGAGGCTTAGAATGATTCTCGTTATCGATAATTACGATTCATTTACCTATAATCTTGTCCAGTATCTGGGTGAACTAGGGGCGGATTTAAAGGTTTACCGCAACGACAAGATCACCGTAGAAGAAGTTAAAAGAATGAAGCCCGAAAAGATAGTCTTATCACCGGGTCCGGGCGAGCCTCGGGATGCTGGAATATCTGAAGATCTTATCAAGGCCGTAGGGGATAAGGTATCTATATTGGGCGTGTGTCTAGGCCATCAATCTATCGGTGAGGCATTCGGGGGGAAGATAGTCCTCGCAAAACATATAATGCACGGCAAAACCTCGAGGATCTATCATAACGGAAAAGAGATATTCAAAGGCATAAAAAATCCTTTTGAGGCTACTCGCTACCATTCTCTGGTCGTTGAGCGCAAGAGCATGCCGAAAGCCTTGAGCATAACTGCCGAAACAAAGGATAAAGACAAAGAGATCATGGGTTTAAGGCATAAGACATATCCTATATGGGGAGTCCAATTCCACCCAGAATCTATACTGACAGGCGAAGGAAAGCATATTTTAAGCAACTTCTTAAAATTGTAAGAAAATTTTACTTAAAGATTACAGCCTAAAGCCGAAGGAGCGGTCTACGGGGCAAAAAATGATAAAAGAAGCCATAGGGAAGGTCGTTAAAAAAATAGATCTCACTGAAACTGAAACACGGGATGTTTTTGATGAGATCATGTCCGGGAAGGCTACGTTTGCCCAGATTGGGGCCTTCGTTACCGCGTTAAGGATGAAAGGCGAGACCGTTGAAGAGATAACAGGCGCGGCAAAGGTCATGAGAGAAAAGTCTCTTAATATCAGTCTAGGAAAATCTGCGGTAGATATCGATAGGCTCGGCTTAAAATTAGACGAAGAGACTATTATCGATACTTGCGGCACAGGCGGAAGCGGCATAAACACATTTAATATCTCAACAACTGCGGCATTCGTGGTCGCGGGATGCGGCCTAAAAGTGGCGAAGCATGGCAATAGGAGCGCGTCGAGTCAATGCGGAAGCGCGGATGTTCTTGAGGCGCTTGGAGTGAACCCGGATGTCAGCCCGGAGATTGTAGAAAAATGTATCCGCGAAATAGGCATAGGTTTTCTCTACGCGCCGCTCTTTCACGGCGCTATGAAATATGCCAGTGGTCCGAGAAAAGAGATAGGTATACGCACAATCTTTAATATCTTAGGGCCTCTCTCAAATCCCGCAGGCGCAACGAGCCAGGTGCTCGGAGTTTACGACGCAAAACTTACCGAGGTCATGGCGAATGTTTTGAAAAGGTTAGGCTCGCGCCGCGCATTTATAGTATATGGCATGGACGCTTTGGACGAGATAACGATTACAGGTTCGACTAAAGTCACGGAGTTGCATAAAGGTAAGATCAAAACCTATTATATAAGCCCTGAAAAATTTGGTTTAAAAAGAGCGAAGATGGTAGATATAAAAGGCGGCAACGCCGAAGAAAACGCCCAGATTCTGCTTTCTGTATTAAATGGCGAGAAGGGCCCAAAAAGAAACGTAGTGTTGTTGAACGCGGCCGCAGCGCTTGTCGCAGGATCCAGGGCAAAAAACTTTAGCGCAGGTATAAAGCTATCCGAAGAGTCGATAGATTCCGGCATGGCCCTTGAGAAACTGCGGCGATTAATAACGATGACAAATAAACGAAAAGCGGAGTCGATGTATAAAAAATGATACTTTCGAGAATAATAGAAGATAAGGCCCGTGTGGTAGAAGAAGCCCGCCGCGCGAAGCCTCAGGAAGACCTTATAAGAGAGATCAAAAATATATCTGTTAAGAGTCAATTTAAAAAGAATATTTCCCGGCCGCACCATATAAATTTAATAGCTGAGATAAAGAAAGCGTCTCCATCGAAAGGAATATTGCGCGGCGACTTCAATCCGGTAAAGATAGCGATAACCTATCAGGCCAACGGCGCGAGCGCGATATCGGTCCTGACAGATGAACGGTTCTTCGAAGGTAAGCTCGAGCACATAAAAAAGGTCCGCGGGAATGTATCGATCCCTATTTTGAGAAAAGATTTTTTTATCGACGAATATCAGATATACGAGACTGTAGAAGCCGGCGCCGAGGCGATACTTCTCATATGTGAAATCCTGTCGATAGCAGAACTGACGAAGTTTTACAACCTTGCAATCGAGCTCGGGTTAGATTGTCTGGTTGAAGTTCATAACGAGGAAGATATTGAAAAGGCGCTTGCCGTAAATGCCGCGATAATAGGTATAAATAACCGAGATCTTCACACATTCAAGGTAGACTTGGGGGTAACGCAGCGCCTTATACGGTTAATCCCGCAGAATAAAATCATTGTTTCAGAGAGCGGAATAAAGCGTTACGAAGACATAATGTTTTTAAAATCGCTCGGCGTTAACGCCGTTCTTATAGGCGAGGCATTTATGGAGGCGGATGATATAGCTTCGAAAATGAGAGAGATGATGAGGTATTAGCTGCAAGATTAGAATTATGACGAAGATAAAGATATGCGGCATTACGAATAAACAAGACGCGTTTAACGCGTCAAACCTTGGAGTGGACATGCTCGGATTCGTATTTTATAAAAAGTCAAGGCGATATGTCGAACCCAGGGTTGAGAGAGATATTGTTAGCGGGCTTCCGCCTTCTCTAATCAAAGTCGGTGTTTTTGTAGACGAGGATAAATCGAAGGTTTTAGACATTGCCGAGGACTGCGAGCTTGACATGCTGCAATTCCACGGAGACGAAGGACCGGGTTATTGTGATAGTTTCAGGAGTTCGTATAAAATCATCAAGGCATTCCGCATAAAGGATAAGAGTAGCCTTAAAGGTATAAATGATTATGACGTAGACTTTTATATGTTAGATACGTACTCAGAAGAATCTAATGGCGGGACGGGAAAGAGTTTTGACTGGAGGATAATAGAGGATTTTGAGTTCTTGAAACCGGTTATTCTGTCCGGAGGGCTCGCGCCTGAAAATGTTGCCCATGCAATGCAAAAATTTCGTTCACTTACGTTTGCGGAATCCCCGCCCTATGGCGTGGATGTGTCAAGCGGCGTAGAAGAGGCGCCGGGCAAAAAGGATTTGGGGCTGATGAGGAAGTTTGTTGAGAATATTAGAAAGGGATAATATGACATTGCCGGATAAGCGCGGTTATTTTGGACCTTTTGGCGGTAAGTTCGTCCCTGAGACGCTGATGTCTGCTTTAGCTGAACTCGAGAAGGAATACAATAGCGTTAAATCAGACAGATCTTTTAAGAAAGAGTTTGATTATTATCTAAAGGAGTATGCGGGAAGGCCGACACCTCTCTATCTTGCTGAAAGATTAACAAAACATATCGGCGGCGCCAAGATCTATCTCAAGAGGGAAGACCTTTTGCATACAGGCGCTCACAAGATAAATAATACGCTCGGCCAGATTTTACTTGCCGTAAAAATGGGTAAACCACGTATCATTGCCGAGACAGGGGCCGGCCAGCATGGTGTTGCTACGGCTACAGTCGCGGCGTTATTCGGCTTAGAATGCGAAGTATTCATGGGTGAGGATGACATAAAACGCCAGTCAATAAACGTATTTAAGATGAAATTATTGGGCGCTGATATCACGCCTGTTTCGAGCGGTTCTAAGACCTTGAAAGACGCGATGAACGAAGCGATAAGAGACTGGGTAACTAATGTCCGCAGCACATATTATGTCATAGGCTCTGTCGCAGGGCCGCATCCATATCCTATGATGGTTAGGGATTTTCAATCTGTTATAGGCAAGGAGACGAAGGCTCAAAGTTTGAAGAGGCGCGGCAAGCTGCCGGATTATATCGTGGCATGCGTAGGCGGCGGAAGCAACGCAATGGGCATATTTCACCCTTTCTTAAAGGACAGAGTGAAGTTTATCGGTGTCGAAGCGGCAGGGCTGGGAATAAATACGGGTAAGCACGCAGCTACTTTATGTAAAGGCTCTGTCGGGGTCTTGCACGGCTCAAAGAGCTATATATTGCAGGACGATGATGGACAGATAGAGATAGCGCATTCGATTTCAGCGGGTCTCGACTATCCAGGCGTGGGCCCTGAGCATTCTTTTTTTAAAGATTCGGCCCGCGCGCGATATGCCGCGGTTACAGATAAGCAGGCGCTCGAAGGTTTCTCTATGCTCACAGAGCTCGAAGGTATAATCCCCGCGCTCGAATCCTCTCACGCCATTTATTACGCGTCAAAGCTTGCGAAACGATTGCCGAAGGATAAAATTATAGTTGTTTGTCTCTCCGGCAGGGGGGACAAAGACATAGATATAGTGCGTGGAGCGCTGTAAAA
>MHFG01000089.1:7827-13388 GCA_001804065.1 Omnitrophica bacterium RIFCSPHIGHO2_02_FULL_46_20 | reverse complement strand
CGCGACTAATATCATCTCTTCGATAAATCTGCGTATATCGATGGGGTCCTTGAAGTTTCTCTCGCTGGCGAATAACGACGTTGTGGCGAGGAAATAGTCGCCGGACTCAAGCAGCTTCTCATATGGCTCTTTCTTGTTGGTGAGGATAGCGACATATGGACGCTCGCCTTCGGATGAATCGAATTTGGGAAGGATGACGATGTATGAGGTCTCTTTTTGCCTTAATAATTTCGTCAGCCCCTTAGTGTGATAACCGCCCGTAACAAGAGCCGCCACGCTCTGATTTTCTTTTTGCATCTTGTTTATCGTATTGGCGAGCATCGCGGAATTTCTCTCTTCAGCAGTCTTGTAGAATGTTACCGCGGCCGGTATGTTATCCAATATAGCGGCAAGGTCGTAATTGCCGTCTATCGCGGCGTTGTATTTTAAGCAGGCTTCTTTTATGAATGTTGCGAGGACTTCAGCGCTGGCCTTTACTTTCGCATCGTCATTGCGAGGAGCCGAAAGGATTCTTTCACCCGTCATTGCGAGCGAGCCGAAGGCGAGCGAAGCAATCTCGCTTTTTGAGATTGCTTCGTCGCTCACTTCATTCGCTCCTCGCAATGACGGAATGTAGGAAATCAGTTCATCGACGTCGCCGTTGGTGAGTTTCAATTCGTAGAGATCGCTTACCAAAGAGATGAACCTTGAGAAATAGCGCAGTTTCCTCTGATAGTTATTTTCGAACATTTTCTCTTTTATCGAATCCTCGAACTTTTTAACCTCTTCGAAGATCTCGACAAGGTCTATTGATTCGTAAAGAGTAATGTACTCTGTGTATAATATTAAGCTCTTGTATGGCTCGGGATCGACTCCGTATCTTGAGGCAAGTTCCTGAAGATATACGTAATATTCACCCTGAGATACCTTCCCCGTCTTAAATGACAAGCTCTTCAAGACCAGCTGCTCCAGGTCCTGTTTAACCATCTTTTTACTTAAGAGATCGATTAACACATCGCGCTCTTTATTGGCCTTCTGGAAATCTATATTCTTTTCTACCTTTAGCGATTCAACCAACTTTGTTAGATTTTCGTGCTTCTGATATTTTATGTAGAATTTTTCTGCCAACGCGTTTATCAGCCCCCACCTGTCGCTGAAGCCGATCTTGCCGTCCTTATGCAGGACCGAATTTCTGTCAAGCTGCAGCATCTCTTTTGAATAAACTTTTTCTTTCAGGGATTCGAGATTGGCGGTGAGATTTGAGATATCTTTCTTTGTGGCTTCGTTAATATCGCGTATCTTCCTGAACTGGCCGGCGTTCTCCATATATAGCGGCTTATCTTCGATTCCGTAGAGCGCGATCTCTTTATCGGACGTAATGGAGAAGAATTCGCCCGCGGAGAGCTTGCCCTTCTTCATGAAGTATTTCGCTGTCTTCTCGCGGATCTCCTCATTGGGGAATGTCTTCAGGATGGATGTGTCTATATACCCTTCCGAACCTTCTATGGCTACCAGTTTAAGGTCATAATTAGTCACTAATGAGTCAAGGATGGATACTATCGATTCCTGGGCGGCGAAAGAAGCGTGAGCGTCCTGAATGTTTATGATAGTCTTGTCGCCTGCCGTGGACTTGAATACTTCTTTGGTTAAGGCAATATCTTTAGGGACGGCGACCCCGCCTTGTGGTGTAACCGGAGGCTTAAAATTAAAACTCCCATTCGATCCTTTAGACCAAATGGGAGTTCCGCCTTGCGCCCAGACTAAATCCTGATGAACGAAGCATATTATTAAAATAAGAGCGATTGCCCTGATCCACTTCTTGTTCCTCAAGCTCTGCCAGTCCATTATAAGGGAGTTACTGCCGAGTTCTTCGCGCGTGGATATCGAATCGCTCTGAATAAATGCTGACTTTGAATTTTTCTGAACCGAATTTTTTCGACTCTGCCAAGCAAGCATTTTTGAGATTACCCCATATTTTAATAACTATCTTTTTATTTGTATTACGTTATAAGTATAACATAGTATGTTATTGTGTCAAGATGTAAAACTTGACTTTTTTATATCCTAACAAAGCTACAACTATATGTTTTGTAATAAGTTACAATTTTTATGTTTAAAAGTTACTACGCATATAAAAAATTATGCCTTGACGCTTCCATATTTTTTTGGATTTTACATCGGCTTGTATTTTTGGACAGGAGAGGACGCGTGGATCTTTATAATTTAACGTCTGCGCTTTGTTTGCTTTTTAGGAAAACGCTAATATGTTTTTCAGCCCACACCTTGAGGTCTTCAAAGGCTATGTAGGCGCTTGGGACTATTAGGAGCGTAAGGATAGTAGAGGACGTAAGGCCTCCCATTACGGTTATGGCTAGAGGGCTCCATAGATTAGAGCCCTCTTCTGTGCTGACTGCCATTGGTAGAAGCCCCAAAAGCGTCGTAATAGTTGTCATGAGAATAGGCCGAAGCCTATCGCGCGAAGCTACTATAATAGCTTTTAAATATTTTATATTTTTTCGACGCAGCTGGTTCGCGTGATCTATGAGTAAGATAGAATTATTTACAACTATGCCTCCCAGCATCATCAGGCCTACAAACACACCCATGCCAACGGATTTTCCTGTCGCGTATAGAGCTATCACCACTCCTATGAGCGCCAACGGGACCGCTAACATTATAATCAGAGGCTGGACATACGATTCAAAAAGTGAGGCGAGAACAAGGTATATCAACATGACCGTTAGTAATAAAGTAGGGAATATCTGTTTTTGCGTTGACATCATAGTAGGATAATTACCGCCGAACCTGTAATAATAGCCTTCCGGAAGTTTAAGATCGCTTAAAGCCGCTCTTGACAGGTCCACTGCCTTGCTCAAAGGTATCCTGCCTATATTTGCGCTAACCTGGATCATCCTTGTCTTATTCTTCCTCCATATCTCGCTCGGGCCCAGCCCGTATTTAAAATCAGTGACCTGTTCCAGGTATATACTATCATCCTTTTGGTTTGTGAGCACGAGTTTGCGCAGATCCTTGAAGGTCTTTCTATATTTTTCATCGAGGCGCGCGATAGTCTCTACTTCGCTTGATTCTGTATGGAATAGCGTGGCCCTCAAGCCCCTCATCTGCGCGTGGACCATATCGGCAATGTCGGAAACATTCATGTCGAAGACACCAGCCCTTTGCCTATCCACCCTTAACCCGAGTTCCGGCCTGCCCTCCCTCATCCGTATCTTGGTGTCCGTAAATCCCTTTATCGTTCCGAGCCTCGGCGCCATCGATATGGCTATCTCTCTTAAGACACCGTAGTCATAACCGAATAACTCCAGGATAACTTCCTTCGTCCCGACCTCCTGCTCTTCTTCGAAATATATGAATGCGGGCCTTATCTTTTCAACCTTCGAACGAAGACTGTCTATTACCTCAGCCACAGACCGTTTTCTATGCATCAATCCGACAAGTTCGACGTAAATCTTGCTCGACCAGGGCTCGACTCTCGCGGAGAATGTCTTTATCTCGGGTATCTCCCTGACCAATGCCTCGACCTTTTTAACGATTGCATCCGTTGCTTCCAGTTTAGTTCCTGTCGGCATTTCTATAAATATAGTGAACTTGTTCTGCTCCGTTGTTCCTAAAAATTCTCTTCCTATCTTCAAAAACAGGAATAGAGCGATTAGAAATATTATCGCCGCAAACAGAAAAATTTTTCGCCTGTTTCTCATAAAAAATATGACGCCCTTCCTCTGGGCTACATAAAGCTTGCGCAGAAAACCGGCTACGTTCACCTTACCGTAGCCTTTAGGGATGTCCTCTAAAGAAAATTTCATCCTGGAAGTTAGAAGCGGCACTACTGTTATAGCTACGAATAGAGATATCAGTAATGAAAAAGTCACTGTCCATGCCACGCCGCCGTAAAGCAGTTTTATCTCCTGCCCTACGAAGACCATGGGTAAAAATACCGAAACGTGCGTAAGCGTCCCCGCAAGAATAGCGACCCAGACCTCTTCCGTGCCTGTTATGGCCGCGGGTATCCCTGTAATATTTTTTTCATTCTGTTTCAATATATTCTCGAAGACGACTATAGAATTATCCACAAGCATACCTACGCCTAAGGCCAATCCGAATAGAGTCATGAAGTTTATCGAAAGCTTCATAATCAGCATCAGGGAAAACGTGATGATGATAGATATGGGTATGGCTGAGGTTACTATTAATACCGGCCTTACCTTAGAGATGGCAATGGACGCGAGAGATATGCAGATCAGTAATATATAAAGAAAATGGGTCGGCAAAAAAACCATTGCGGCTATGAGTGACGAGGTAAGTATTAGAAGCGGCTTGCTCAAGCGTACCAAAAAAAATGAAAGCACCAGCATTATGAGCCCCGCCCCTTGTATAAGAGAGACCTTCAGGTTATTTATGGATTTTTTTATAAAGTCTGACTGGTTGCTTGTTATAACCAAATTAAGATCCGGCGGAAGCGCTGGCTTTAATCTTTCCACCTCTTTTTCTACCAAACCGGCCACCTTGATCGTATTGGCCGTGGATTCTTTCTGTATATATAAAGAAACAACTGGTCGGACATTAACGCGCGCGTACCCTGTCGGTTCGAGATAGGAATCCAATACTGCCGCCACATCTTTCAGGCGGACCGTGCTGCCGTTTGGTAATATTGAAACAGGGATCCTCTTTATATCATCCACGCTTTTATATAGCCCTATAGCCCTGATTAAGTATTTTTCTTTATCTTTAGCGATTTCGCCGGAGAGGAGATTGAGGTTGTTAAGGCCTATCGTTGCGATGACCCGCTCAAGCGAAATGCTATATGCTGCCAGCCGCCTCTGATCTACCTCGATAAGGATCTTTCTTTCCCTCCCGCCCGCGACCTCGACGTCAGCGACTCCCGTAATACGCTTGAGGGCTTCTTTCACATTCTCGTCGACTATTTTTCGTATCTCTTCTGTTGTCCTTTTAAGGCTCGTCGCCGCTATTATGATTATAGGGACATCGGAGCGTTTGAATTGCGCGATGATGGGCTTTTCTATCTCTTTTGGGAGTTTATTTTTGACTTTGGCGAATTTTTCCCTTACCTCGAGCGCCGCGAAATCCATATTTATACCCGGTTCAAAACTCAATACTACCGTTGACTCTCCTTCCTTGGAGATCGAGAGCATCTCCTCTAAGTGGCTCACCGTCCCAACGGCTTCTTCGACTATCTTTGTAACCAGCGTCTCTACTTCCGTCGGCGGAATGCCGCCGCGGACCTCTATAATAATACTTATTTCTCCGAAGCTTATATTTGGATATAGCTCGACGGGCAGCTGCAGAAGGGAGAGAAAACCGACAAGGATCAATATCGTGTAAATCATCAGCATCGTTATCGGCCGCTTAATGGAAAAAGCTGGAAGACTCACGTACCGTTAGCCTTTCTTTGTCTTACGTTTTTTCTTATCCGCTTTATGTTTAGGATGCTCCTCGGGAGAAGACTCGGCCTTCGCCTGTAGATCGGGCTCGTCTCGAACTTGTTCCTGCGCTTCCGGTTGCGGCTGTTCCCGCGTTTGCGCTTGTTCTTGCGGCGCGGCTTG
>MHFG01000089.1:4408-7800 GCA_001804065.1 Omnitrophica bacterium RIFCSPHIGHO2_02_FULL_46_20 | reverse complement strand
TTGCGGGGTGGCTTGCGGAGTTAGTTTCGCGCTTTTTCTTTTAGGAAATATTTTGTCGAGAATTTCAGTGTAACCAAGATATAGCGTAGGTATCACAACGATTGTAAGGTAAGTGGCCGCAAGCAAGCCTCCCATGACGGTGATAGCCATCGGCGCGCGCAATTCCGCGCCCTCCCCTCCCAGAAATGCCATCGGCAGCAGCCCCAATATGGACGTAAGCGCTGTCATTAGTATGGGACGTATTCTTATCTTGCTCGCCTGCACAACGGCGTCTTTAGTCGTCATCCCTCTTGATATGAAAAGATTTATGCAGTCTATCAGAACTATCGCGTTATTGACAACTATACCGCCCAGTATTCCCACGCCCATCAGAACGTACGCGCTTACGCTTGTGCGGGTTATGAATAGGGCCCAGGCTACTCCTATCAACGACAGCGGTATGGTAAACATGATGATGAAAGGCTGCCACAGAGATTCAAAAAGCGCGGCCATTACCATGTATACCAGTATAAAAGCCGCTATTATCGCGTTGCGAAGGCTGTCAAAGGAAGCCTTCATCTCCTCCGTCTCTCCGGTAAGTTTTACAACGTAGTTTTTAGGCGTTTTGATCCGGCTTATCATCTCATTCACATCGGCGTAAACATCTTTTGACGGCCTGTTATATATATTTGCATATACAGAAACTACCCGCTCTTGATTGACCCTTTTTATCTCGCTCGGCCCTTTCCCTTTGCCGAATGTGGCGACGCTTTCAAGCGGAACACTCATGCCTAAAGGAGATTGTATCTGTATTTTTCCCAGTTTATCAAAACTATTTCTGTCATTCTCCCTTAAGCGCACGCGTATATCGTATTCCTGCCCTTTTTCTTTGAATTTGGTTGCCACAGAACCCTTCAATCCTATGATAGCTGTTTGCGCTATATCTGAAACGGAGAGCCCATACATGGATGCCTTATCTTTATCGATAAATATCTTAGTCTCGGGAGACGGTTCCGCAAGATTATTCTTTATGCCGTAGACCCCTTTTATGTCTTTCAATTTATCCTGGGCGTCTAAGATAAGCCGTTCGAGTTCGGCGAGATCATTCCCCTTTATCTCTATTGTAACAGGCGCTTGTGTTTGGAGGCCTGCTGTCAATACGTTTTCCTGTAAGCTATATTCTATCCTTGCCCCTTCTAAATTTATATTGCTCAATCTATTTTTTATATCCTGCACGATATCGGAGGATTTCCGCTTCCTCTTCTTTTTAAGATTAATGACTACCTCGGCTTGATTTGAGCTTAGGCGCTCCAACACATGCTTTGTCGTAGACTCCTGAGTCGAGCCGATCGTTACGTTTATGCTGTCGACTTCCGGGATTGCCATGATGATCTTCTCCGCTTTTGCCGAGACCGTATCAGTCACAACGAGCCTTGTCCCCGCAGGCATGTCTATCTTTATGACAAACTGGCCCTGATCTACCTTCGGCATCAATTCCTTATCCATAAATATGAAGAGACTGCACGAGACTACAAATATTAATAGTGTGATACCCAGATACTTTAGCTTATTATTTATGAATTTATCCAATAATTTTTCATACATCCTTCTCATGAAAGACGAGGCCTTTGCCTTATCAAAGCTCGATATATCGTCTTCATTCTCGAGCGCTACTTTCCCGCCCACGTTTATGCCTCGGGAAGCAAGGAGGGGCACTATTGTCATGGATGCCACCAGAGAGGCGAGAAGCGAAAATGTTACTGTGAGCGCGAAATCCTTTGACACCTGGCCCATGATCCCTATTACAAATATAAGAGGTAAAAATACTACGACGGTTGTAAGCATTGAACCCGTCACCGCGATAAATACTTCGTTTGCGCCGACTATCGCGGCTTCTTTTTTATCCTTACCGATCTGCATATGCCTGAATGTATTCTCTACTACGACTATCGCGCAATCAACCAAGCTGCCTACGCCGAAGGCAAGGCCTCCTAATGACATCATGTTGACCGAAACCTCCGCAAAGTACATCAAGGCAAACGTCGCCATGATCGAGATCGGTATGGTGAGCGTGACTATAAACGCGCTCCAAACGTTGCGTAAGAAAAAATATAGCACGATAAAGACCAGCACGCCGCCCTGCCAGGCGGCATCCCAGACTCCGGTTATCGAACTCTTTATAAATTCAGACTGGTCGTACACTATCGCTATTTTGAGGTCTTTCGGCAGTTCGTGCTTTAAATCGCTAATCTTTTTCTTGACCCTGTTTATTATCCTCATGGTATTCCCGAGGGCCTGCTTCTGTATCGTTATGGAAACGTTTTCGTTGGCGTCATACCGCGAGTAACTTGTCCTCTCTTTTATACCGTCTATCACCGTCGCGATGTCTTTTAAATATATAAGGCGGTTATCCTTGCTTATCTGGCCTTTCTGCGACTTTTCTCCTTCCGTCTGGCCCTGGTAAAGCTCCTCATCAGTCATTCCTGAACCGACGGAAACATCCCCTATGTCGCGCACGCGTTCAAACTCGCCCAGCGTCCTTATAAGATACTCGTAAAAACTCTCTTTGATGGTGCCCGCCGGATAGTTAAGATTCGCGGTCGCGACAGCCTTAGAGGCATCCAATAGCGGGATCTTTCTTGCCAAGAGTTTATCCTGATTAACTTCAACCTGGATCTCCCGCTCCAATCCGCCGGATATCGTTGCCGAGGCGACACCTTCGACCTTTTCTATTTCGTCCTTTATCATTCTGCGCGCCATATCCCTTAAAGATACCGGAGAGCGTAGAGCGGAACTTGTTATACTCAAGATTAATATAGGCCTATCAAAAGGATTGTATGGGAGGACTATCGGTTCCTCAGCGTCTCTAGGAAGCCTCTCTTTTATGAGGTCTATCTTTTCCCTCATACCCAAAGCGGCAAAATTTATATTCTGGCTCCAGCCAAATTCCGCTATCACTAAAGACAGGCCTTCCTTGGATATAGAGTGTATTCTCTTTACGCCTGCAACCGTACCGACCGCCTCTTCTATCGATCTTGTTATAAGAGTTTCTATCTCTTCGGGCGCGGCATTTGCGTATGGCGTTACAACGGTAAGCTGTGGATATACTATCTGAGGGAATAATTCTTGCGGAAGAAGCAGCAGCGACACGGCCCCGAATACCATGATGCCGAATACTATCATTATGATAGTAACGGGCCTTTCAACCGAAAATTTTGGCAGATTCATATCAACTCATATATACGCGATACGCTTATACGGGCTATGCAGCGCGAAATTCGCTGTCGTTTACGTATGGAGAATTCCGCGAGCGTAAGCGAGCGAAACGCGCTCTTTTAAATAATCGAGCAATGTGCATAATTCATACCAGGTCATTCTGAGGACTCTGACCCTGACCCTGAGCATAGCGAAGG
>MHFG01000089.1:0-4401 GCA_001804065.1 Omnitrophica bacterium RIFCSPHIGHO2_02_FULL_46_20 | reverse complement strand
GACGAAGAATCTAAACAATTGAGATTCTTCTCCCGCCATGACTCATAATAGGCGCGGGGCGGGATCAGAATGACGATAGAGTTATGCGCACTGCTCAAATAATCCCTTCCTGAACCTCTGATATCTCCACCCTCGCCTTGTCTTTAAACTCTTCCTGAACTTCGCTTACGATAAGATCCTCTTCCGCAAACCCGCTTTCTATCTCTACGAGGTCCTCAGACATGTAGCCAAGTTTTACTTTTCTGGGTTCTACGGTTCCGTATTCCGCGGCCTTTTCTTTGGGCTTTAGCCCCGGGGACTGCTCTTCCTTTTTCTGACCAGCGAAAAGTCCGAATATCCACGCGGATTTTTCTTTATCTTTTCCCTTGTCTTTTTCCGGCGATAATACTTTCTTAGGCTCTTCTTTATGGATAATGTATACAAAATATTCGTTCTCTTTCTTCTTTAAGGAAGACGACGGTATCACCAGCGCATCCTTCTTTTCATAGGTTGAGATGAGGGCTCGGACAAACATGCCCGGTTTTAAAACACCTTCTTTATTGACAAGCTCCGATTTTACCGTCTCGGTGCGGGACCTGCCTTCAATCACTGGAGAGATCCTGTCTATCGCCCCTTGGAACGATTTCCCGGGATATGCGTCTTGGAAGACCTCGACCTTCTGGCCAAGCGATAATTTAGGAATATCTTTTTCTATTATATTGAACTCTCCGTATACCTTATCCACATTTACAAATATCCCCACCTTGTCATTAGGCGTAACATAACTTCCCACGTCAATAACCCTCGGCCCCATGACCCCGTTTGTCATTGCGTATATATTTGTCTTATCAAGGTCGTTCTTCGCCGACTCATACTCTAATTTTGACTGCTCCATCTTCATGGAACTTATCGCGCCCATATCAAGCAGTTTCTGAGTCTTGCTAAGCTCCGCCTCCGCGTATTTTAATTTTAAAAGCGCCTCTTTTTGTATCAGGCTCGCTATTATATCGCCTTCCTGGATTTTCTCGCCTTCCTCAAAATTGAAACTTTCCAGTATACCGGCGACCTGGAATTTAAGGTCGTTTTCCTTGAAACCTTTTATATTACCGAAAGCAGGCAATGTATCTTTAAAATCCATCCTCTTTACCTTATATGCCTTTACGGCGGCCGCTGTTTCCTCGAATGTAATAGGCCTTGCCTTAGCGGAGATCTCCGATTTTTTCTTAAATAAAACCTTTTGAATATTCAGAGTCATCTTCCCGACTATCATTAAAACAACTATTATCAATACGGCGGTAATAAAATATTTTCTGGTCTTTATGTCTATTATTTTCATATGCTGCCCCCCTTACAATTGCATATGGAACCTCTCGTGAATGCAATACGAGGCTTCATAGCAAGCGCCTCACTTTTTATCGTTGTGGATCCGGTTATCATTAAAATAATCGGGAATGCCGGCCGCTTTATTTATGCTTGCGACCGCGATATTACAATCGCTAAGAGCCTGCGTGTATCCGAACTTCTCCTGCGCAAGCTTTATCATACTCTCTATGACGCTTGAATCAGCCGCTTCATCCATCTGCCTCCTGAATTTGGCCAACTCCAAATCGCTCTCTTGGTATTTTACTTTATTGATTGCCGTATCCAACTGCAGAATAGCCTTTTCATAATTGAAACAGCTTTCCTTTACTTCTAACGTAACGTCCTGCTTCGTCTTGATGAGCTCCTGCTTTGCCCGCGCCGCATCGACGTCGGCTGAGAACTTATCCGAATACTGCGCGAGATTATCCAAAAAATTAAATTTTACGCTATTGGTTATCGTCTCTGTCCCGCGCAGGCTGCTTACCACAGGCACCCACACCTCTTTTGTATACGAATACTCTGTGGTAGACCCCCACATCGGCACACTGCACTTTACGCCCGCATACCATTGCTGCTCCAATTTCTGATCGGCATCGACAGTCCCGGCCGCCGGATCGATGCCCTGATCCTTCGATATGAATTCTTCTTTTGCAAGGCCAAAAGAGCCGAGAAGATCTATCTTGGGCCAGCTCTTCGAATTTGCTATCTTAAGCTCATATAAATAATACGAGACCATTAGTGAATTTATCTGCATCTCCGGCCTGTGGACTAGCGCGTCCGCCAATACGCTCTCAAAATCCACGGCGGCCTTTTTAAATTCAAGCGATTGTTCTATGTCTATGCTCTCGCGCATATCCAGATTCATCGCCTGTTTTAGTATAAGGTTGGCCACCTCCTCATCGCCTTTAGCTGACGCGAGCTGAAATTTAATTTGGTTAGCCTGCGAACTCACGTTTAAGAATTCTAAATTTGACGTAATGCCGGCCTCTGATTGCTTGCTTACCATATCATATATCCTTAAAACCTCCCGCGAAAGATCGGCCTGCAAACTTACGTTCTCCTTTGCCTTTGCAAGAGTATAATATCCTTTTTTTACCTGCAGCATAAGATCATTTTTGATACGCGCATATTCCCTCTTCACTATCTTAAGGTTGGTCTCCGCCTGCTTCATTGTAAAAAACATCTCTCCGCCGTGAAAGACGGTTTGCTGCAGGTCCACGGACTGCTTCCTGCCAAAAAAATGTCTTCCGTATATCTTGCCTGTATACTCCTGCCACTGAACAGTCACTTTCGGAAGCATGTTGCGTCTCGTTTCCCAAAGCCTCCATTCAGCCAACTTCACATTTTTCTTCGCGATCTTCAATGGTAAATAATTCTTTATCGCTATTTCTACGCACTCTTCAAGAATTAATATTTTTGGGGTTTCGCTATTAACTTGTATATCAGGCCCTTCGCTCTTGGGCTGTATAGGCGCGGCCATGATCGAGCGGTCTATTTGTTCAACTTCAGACGAGCTAAGAGCCGCCTCTTCAGAAAAAGATCGTCCGGGCCCAAACCAAGATAAGGCTAAAACCGCTAAAAATATATACAACAATAAAAATTTACGCAGCCTCATTATGATTTTGCGCTCTCCCCGCCCCCTGCAAGGCCTTTCTTCTTTCTATAGTCCCTCATGTAATTCTTCATGTAAGCCCTGTGGCGCTCCCGATGTTCCTCCCTGTAAAGTTTAAGATATTCCTGATGTTTCTTGCGCCATTCGAGCGAACGCTGCCTGCAGGTATCGCGCCACGACGAATCCTGGTTTTCTTTATACTTGAAATAGTTAGGATTCCTATCCCGCCATTTCTTCATATTTTCCAGCTGGCGATTATACTGGCACTCAAGCGAAGAACATACGGTCTGATTAGGCCGATATTTGTTCGCAATAAACGGCTTAGCGCAAACCTTGCATAACCTTTCTTCCGTCATTTTTCACCTCTCATTTTTGAATAAAGAAATTTCCATTTGATTTGTCCTTCTCCACTGTCACGCTTTTAAAAATACCTCCCTTATCGCTAAGGAAGCCGCGCCAAGGCTCACTGAGTTCTCACCCATAGCGCCGGGTATTATCTTTACGATATTTGCCTGCTCACTGAACGCGAGCTTCTTTACCGTCTTTCTTATCGGGTCCAGGATAATCTCTCGAGCCTTCTCTACGCCCCCTCCTATGACGACAACTTCAGGATTGAATAAATTTACTAAATATGCGATGCGAATCCCCAAATTCATCCCGGCATTTCGTATGATATCGACAGCTACATCGTCATCCTGTATCGCCGCTTCGACCACGACATCCGTAGTTATGTTTTTCGTATTCCCTTTTGCGCAGGTAACTATCTTCGTGCCCACTCCTTTTTCTATCTCGCGCTTCGCCATCTGCGTTATCCCGAGATCCTCTCCCCATGGCCTTAGATATTGCGTCCCCTTGAATAAAACAACCTCTTCTTCTTTCGAAACATGCTCTCTTGATATCTTGGTTTCGCCCGCATTCCCGCCGGCCCCGAAATATATATCGCCTCTGACGATTATTCCGCAGCCAACATCCGAATACATGTAGAGAAGGTCCTCAACATCAGCCTGAGGATTTAATTTCTTCTCGCCGAACGCCGCGCAAGCCGCGTCACTGCCGATAAAAGTATTTACCCCGAAATTTTTTTGCACGGCGCTTCTCGTATCCATAAGGCGGATTGGCGTTCCGGACGAACCTATGCCTATGGCTTTTATTTTGCTTACGTCTACATTCAATTTTTTTATCAGCTCCTGTATTAACCCTATAACTTTATTGGTAATGGGCTCTTCTGCACCTGTAGGCGCGGGCGATTCCGTTTTAGCCAAAATATTTATCGTTAGATCCGCTAATATAGCTATTATTTTTGAGGGCCCTATATCCAAACCTATGACAAAAACTCCTTTGGTATTTAACTCAACCAACTCCGGCCGCCTGCCGCCGCTCGAAACATCGCATCCTGTCTCCAGCACGATATTTTTATCAATATAATCTTTTATATAATTTGATATCGA
>MHFG01000088.1:14715-15270 GCA_001804065.1 Omnitrophica bacterium RIFCSPHIGHO2_02_FULL_46_20 | reverse complement strand
TCCGTCCTTATCTAATATAAATGTCGTAGGGATAGACCTTATCGGCCCGTATGAGTTGCTCACCTTTTCATCATCCACTAACACAGGATAATTAATACCTGCCTTAACGGCGAAATCTTTTGCCGCCTGCGCGTTTTCCAGCGCGATACCTATCATGGCAAATCCTTTATCGCCGTACGCTTTCTGTAACCCGATAAAGTCCGGTATCTCCTGCCTGCACGGAGGGCACCAGCTCGCGAAGAAATCCAGTATCACTACCTTTCCTTTAAAATCTGAAAGGCTCGATGTCTTACCGTCAATATCGGTAAGTGAAAATTCCGGCGCCTTCTGCCCTATCTCGACAGCGCTGCCTTGAGAGCAAGCGCCCAACAAAAATAGCGCGAGGATAAATATAAAAACTTTGAATTTAACCATAGTGAACCTCCCTGCCTGCCGGTAGACAGGCTTTTTTAAACTGTAAATGAACCCAATATCTTTGCCGAAATAACGGATAGATAATTCGTCGCGACGAGAAATCCGACTATTATTAAAAAGATTCCTCCGATTATGTTTATC
>MHFG01000088.1:12446-14664 GCA_001804065.1 Omnitrophica bacterium RIFCSPHIGHO2_02_FULL_46_20 | reverse complement strand
AAAATAGCCGTTAAGAAAAACGGTATCGCTATCCCCAAAGAATAAACGATCAAAAGCTTCGCGCCGGTAATGACGCTGGCCTTTGTGCCGGCAAGGACAAGTATCGAGCCTAGAATAGGCCCGGCGCACGGTGTCCATGCCGCGGCAAAAGTCACGCCTATCAAAAATGAACCAAGATAGCTTGCGCCTTTGGCCGCTATATTCAATTTCCTCTCCCTGATAAGAAAATCGAGCTTCAAGACCCCCATTAGCTGCAAGCCGAAAAGCATGATGAGTATGCCGCCCGCTATTCTTATGAATTTCTGATACTGGAACAGGGATTTTCCGATGAGAGTCGCGGTGAGGCCTAAAAGCACGAATACTACGGAGAATCCCGCGATAAATAGAAGAGAGTGTATCACGGTCTTCTTGCGCACCTGGGCCTTCTTTTGGGCGTCCTTGAAATCCGATAATGACACGCCCGTGATGTAGGCGATAAATGCCGGTATCAAAGGCAGCAGGCACGGCGACAGATATGTAAGAAGCCCCGCCGTGAACGCGACTATATATGTTATATTCTCATTTGCCATTAGGCTGCCGATGCTTATTGTATCTGCGTTACCCTTATCTTTATTACCTGTATATCTTCTTTTAGTGAATTAAGCGCCGCGAGTATATTCTGTTGAGATATTGTCACTTCATGTAATTTTTCCATGATATTTCTATCGTTCGACGAGTCCTCAGCCCGCAGAGAGCCATGAGTAAGTATCAGGCCTGACGCAAAACCGACAAAAAATATTACAGCGCCTGTTAAAATATTTTTCCTCATTTTTTATTCCTCCGCTATTTTTCCGCCCCCTACATCTACACTGATATATTCTTTCCTAATAATTATGGCTCTATTATATCTATATTATTGACAAATATAGCATATCATTCTTCTTTTGGCAAATTCGCTTTTGTTTACGCATGGCGAATTCCGCGAACGAAGTGAGCGAAATCGTCCTCATTTATTAACATGGATTGTTGGTTTAATTTAATTGGAACCCAAGGCCCAGCAAAAGCGAAATAACGATTAAGGCAGACAGGAATATTGTTAAAACCTTTACACCATATTCTTTTCTTAGGACAAGTATTGTTCCGTAACTTGTGATCGGCCCGATAAGAAGAAGCGACATGCCTGCGCCCGGATTCATGCCCTGCCGTATGAGACTGTCTACAAGAGGCACTGTCGCGGTCGAACAGATATACATAGCCAGCCCGAAAACTACGCTGAATGCGTATCCGAGCCATCCTCCGAGATACATCTTAATGAGGCTTCCTACAGGGACGAACGTAGCTACGGCTGCGGCGAGCAGTATCCCGACGATCAATTCGAGTCCGATCTCCTTGGGTAATTCTATATAAGCGTACTTTAACGCGGCGACTGCCCTCTCCTTAATAGCCTTCTTTTCGTGCAGATGAACGTGCTCGGGATCAATTTCACAATGAGGACAGGACAGCTTCTCCGGGATCTTTTTTGGCTCGTACTTTATCCTGTCGCCAATCAAGCCTATGGCAACGCCCATAACTATTACGGCGAAGAATATGTATAGCGCGAATTTCAAACCAAGGACAGACCATGCGACTAAAAAAGCGCTCACAGATGTTGCCGGAGTTGCGATTAGAAACGCCAGAATGGGCCCGAGTTTCGCGCCCTTCTTGTAGAAACTAACCGCGATGGGCAGGCTCCCCCAGCAGCAGACAGGAAGTATCGCGCCTATTAATGTCGAATAAAATATGGGGGCGACCCCCCCGGAACCAAGATACTTCAATACCTTGTCTTCGGGAATAAGCTCATGCACAAGCCCGCTTATGAAAAATCCTGCCGCGAGCGCCGGAATTACCTCGTAGAGATAGTGGATGAATACGCGGATAAAGTGCGCCATATAAAATACGTTTCTTATTCTATTATATCGCCGACTATCGGCTCGACTATAACGCCCTTCTTCTCTAGATAACCGACGCCTTTATCAATGCTTTCTTCTTTGCCTTCCAACTCTAAAACTATCTCGCCCACATCCTCGGTAACTTTAGCGCGGCGGATATTTGGCAGCACATCGAATTTCTTCGCCATCTGAAATGTCAATGGTTCTTTGATCAAATTCTTCGGGAATGTAAGTTTCACCATTCTTTTAGCCATCTCTCACCCTCCATTTTTGTCCTTCGACGCGCTCCCCTAAAGCCCGTCGAAGGCTCG
>MHFG01000088.1:6610-12402 GCA_001804065.1 Omnitrophica bacterium RIFCSPHIGHO2_02_FULL_46_20 | reverse complement strand
TTCTTCGTAATCAATGAGTTTCTTTATCGTCGGATGTTCCCCGCATACCGCGCAATCTTTGGATTTGGGGACCTTAACAATCCTAAAACTTGATTCGAGCGCGTTAAATACTAACAGTCTGCCTGTCAAACACTCGCCTATCCCTAAGACGAACTTCAAGGCTTCGTTGGCCTGGATCACTCCTATAACGCCTGCAACCGCTCCCAGAATTCCCGCCTCCTGGCAGCTCGGCATCGCGCCCGGCGGAGGAGGTTCGGGAAATAAGCACCTGTAACAGGGCCCCTTACCGGGGATTATGGTCATCGCCTGGCCGTCAAATCTGAATATCCCGCCGTGCGATAACGGTTTTTTGGCCAGGACGCACGCGTCGTTTATAAGGAATCTGGTCGGGAAATTGTCTGAACCGTCAATAATTATATCATAATCCTTTATAATGCCTAATATATTCTCTGATGTCAGGCGCTTATTTATATTGATCACATTTACGTCCGGATTAAGCTCAACTATCCTCTCTTTCGCTGAATCGGCCTTCCTGGCGCCTACGGTCTTCGTGGAATGGAGGATCTGTCTTTGAAGGTTATTTAATTCCACGGCATCTGAATCCATAATGCCGAGCGTGCCTATGCCTGCCGCGGCAAGGTATAGACTTGCGGGCGAACCCAGGCCGCCCGCGCCTATGACCAAAACCTTAGCGTTCAATAATTTTTCCTGCCCCTTGCCGCCTATATTAGGCAGTATTATCTGTCTTGAATATCTTTCTATCTGGTCTTCTCTTAACATTATCTATAGCCTCCCGAGCCTCTTTACATATATTTCATCCGCAAGTTCCTTCTCTAAAGCGAGCTGAGTCTCTTCAACCTGTATTACAAAAGAAGGAAATACCTGATGCAGTGTAATTACCGTCCCCGGCACTACCCCGAGCGACATAAGTTTATGGAGCTGCGGATGCCCGCGCGTTAATACATAGACTATCTTCCCCGCTTCTCCCGGATTAAGTTTAGATACGCTCACTACTATGCTCTCTAAGTAGCCATTCGCTTTTACGCAGCAATCGCCGGGCGGGATAGAAAGGCCGTGCGGACATTCCTTAGGATGCGCCAAAAGCGTGCATATGCTCTCCTCAACCTCTTTCGACAATATATGTTCGAATTCGCAGGCCGACGAATCCATCTCTTTTCTGCTTAATTCAAGAACATCCATTAAAAGCCTCTCCGCCAACCTCTGTCTTCTTGTAATATCCTTCGCTTTAATTTCGCCTATTCTGGTAAAGATAACAGCGTCTTTATTCAATGTTATATATCCTTCGCGTGCCAGGTCCTCCAGCGTATCTTCTTTTACCTTATCTATTATACTTGCCCTCAGAGAGTCTTTGCCGGATATGCCCTTTTCTCTCTCCTCCCACACCACGCTTAAGGCTTCCTCTATCTTTTGAATGTGCTCCATAATACAGCCCCTCCCATTAAACTGCCGCTACGCCGTGCGCGATAAGATAGCGCAGCATAAAATTCAACAGGCCTCCGAAGAAGAATGAAAATATAAATACAAATGTCGCTATGGCGCAGGCGGTCTTTACACCGCGTTCTTTTATGGTAACAAAAAATTGCGCGATGCACGGCATAAATAATGTTATGACCACTATGCTTACAACGGTCTGCACACCGTCTATCAATCCATTTTTAGAAAGAGCGTATAGGCCGGCGGCCCCGTAGTCTCTTCTCAAAAACCCAAGTATAAAAACTTGGGTGACTTTTCCAGGCAGCCCCAAAAGGGTCACTATAACAGGCCTTGAGATGTATTCGATAACCCTTAATACGCCTGTCTTGTCGCATATGAAGAGGATGATAGTGCCCAAAATAAATAGCGGCACGGCTTCTTTCAGATACCATTTGAGCCTCGCAAATGTCTTCGTCACAATGTTGCTTATCTGCGGCATCCTTATGGGCGGTATCTCCTGAATAAAAGGAGATCGCGCGCCGGGGATGATCCTGGATGCGGTGTATCCGACCACTACCATGACAAATAATATAGCGGCAAGCCATATTATAGCGGCCTTGGCCGAAAGAGCGCCCAGGATTCCTATTATTACGCCCAACTGGGCAGAGCATGGGATGGCAAGCGTCAAAAGCAAGGTCACTAATATCCGCTCCTTTTTTGTATCGAGTATCCTCGCTGTAAGAGTAGCCATTGTGCCGCAGCCAAGCCCTAATATTATCGGCAGTATCGCCCTTCCGTTCAAGCCTATCGACTTAAAAATTCTATCGGATAATATCGAAAGCCGGGGGAGGTAGCCTGAATCCTCCAGGACGCCGAAAAACAGAAAGAACGCCGTCACTATGGGAAATATTATAGCAAGCGAATAGGTGATGGCCATCGTAACGATACCATACTCCCCTATTAAAAATTCTTTTATGATGCCTATGTGTATGAAATTATCGACTAAACCTGCAACAGCGGGATTAACATATTTCCCGAATAGTATATTCTCAAAAAAATCCACGCCGCGACCCGCCGCTAACTTTCCCACGAATAGATACATGAACGTAAGAACTAAAAAAAGTATGGGCATGCCGCTAAGAGGGCGTATCGTCAGGCGGCCGATGATTTCAGAGACCCTTCTTTTTAAAGACCGTGATGTAGTCATCGTCTCCTTGATCAAATTATCTGCAATCTTACCTCTCTTATTTAATAAAGCGATCGCGTCTTTGGAATCTTCCGCTTTCACGGCCGCGGTAAAAGAACGCGCAGGCCTTGCCTTCAAGATGGCTTCTTTCAGCCGGGGGATGCCTTCGCCTGTTATGGCGATGGTCTCGGCAACATCTATACCTAATTTCTCGGATAGTTTTTTTATATCTATCTTTATCCCGCGCTCTTTCGCCTCGTCGCTCATATTTAAATTTAAGACGAGCGGGATATTCAGCTCCATAAGTTCAAGCGTAAGAAGAAGCGATCTCTTCATATTTTTACTGTCAGCTACCTGCACTATCGCTGATATGTCGCTTCGCGACAGTATATCTTTTGTCACCTTTTCGTCTTCGGAATGAGCGGTAAGACTATTCACTCCCGGAGTGTCTATAACCGAAAGCGTATGGCCGCTGAATTTTCCGACGCCTTTGGCGACTTCGACGGTGGTGCCCGGATAATTTGAGACCGTTACATATTTTCCGGTGAGCGCGTTAAAGATGACGCTCTTCCCCACATTCGGATTACCGACAAGCACTATATTCATCTAATCGCCTCATTCTTTTTGCCCTCTTTGCTGTAATTGGTATGCCTAATCATTGCTGTCCAAATGATGCTGTTTCCCCCCTCACCTTTTTCCTCTCCCCCGAAGGGGGAGAGGGCAGGGTGAGGGGGAGATAGAAAGAGGAAGGCGGACACAAAAGTAACCGCCTGTCCGCCGGCTATCGCCGGTATTATCGATACCTCGTCCCCGTCCTTAAGCTCTGTGCGGTCCATCTCGAGGAACCGTATATCCTCGTCGTTCACATAGATATTTAGGAATCTGCGGATCTTGCCGTTCTCATCGCATATCCTCCCCTTCAAACCGGGATAATCCTTATCAAGACTCTCGACGAGATCTTTGATCGTCTTTGCGTTACACTCCACGGTATCCAAGTCCCGAGTCAGCTTCTGTAACGGCGTGGGAACTCTTACCTTTATAGACATATAAGACTCACCTCCTATTTTCCTACCTTCTCTTCGAAGGAACTTAAGGTTGGTTTTATCTTTATGGGGTTGCCTATTTTATCGATAACTGCCTCCTGCGTCTTCAACCCATTGCCCGTGATACACACGACTATAGACTCGTCTTTTGGAATCCTGCCGGATTCAATCAGGTTCTTCGCCGCGCCCAGCGTCACCCCGCCGGCAGTTTCCGTAAATATGCCTTCGGTCTGAGCCAATAATTTTATCGCATCCACTATCTCCTCATCCGTTACGGATTCAGCCCATCCGCCGGATTCGCGAACGGTTGAAGCGGCGTAGAAGCCGTCCGCGGGGTTGCCTATGGCAAGCGATTTCGCTATGGTATTCGGTTTTACGGGCTTAATAATATCGGAATTTTCTTTTATAGCGCAGACTATCGGCGCGCAGCCATTGGCCTGCGCGGCGTATATCTTCGTTTTATAGGTATCGATTAATCCCACCTCTTTAAACTCCTTTATCGCCTTCCATATCTTTGTGATGAGGGAACCGCCCGCGCACGGCACGACTATATGGCGCGGCGCCTTCCATCCGAACTGTTCTAAGATCTCATAGCCGTAAGTCTTCGACCCTTCGGCGTAGTACGGCCTGATGTTTATGTTGACAAACGCCCATTTATATTTTGCCGCCACCTGCGAACAGAGCCTGTTGACCTCATCGTAATTCCCTTCCACCGCTATAAGCGTGGGCTTGTAGATAAGCGTGCCTATGACCTTTCCCATTTCAAGGTCTGCCGGGATGAATATGTAGCTTTTTAACCGCGCGGCCGCCGCCTGGCTTGCCACAGAGTTCGCTAAATTCCCGGTCGACGCGCATGCCACCGTATTGAAACCAAACTCTTTTGCCTTCGAGAGCGCCACTGCCACCACTCTATCCTTAAAAGAGAGCGTCGGATGATCCACGGAATCATCCTTGATGTATAATTCTTTTACCCCTAAGGCCTTTGCCAGGTTCTTCGCTTCCACAAACGGCGTAAACCCTGAATTAAGGCCGTCGGTTGGTTTGCCGTCTATGGGAAGAAGCTCTCTATACCTCCACATATTTCTAGGCCTCGACTCTACGGCCTCTTTGGTCAGCGTCTCTTTGATCTTTTCGTAATCATAGACAACCTCTAAAGGGCCGAAGCAGTATTCGCATACGTAGAGCACCTCTTTGGGATAGTGCCTCCCGCATTCCCTGCATTTTAGGCCTTTTACAAAACTCATAATGAAGCTCCCATTTTTTTAGGCCTTGAAATACTGCTCCATTGAGAAGTATCTCTCGCCCGTATCGGGGAAGATCGTCAGCGCTCTTTTCCCTTTACCCAATTCTTTAGCTATTTTTAATGCCGCCCACGCCGCCGCGCCGGCAGATATCCCGACGAATAGTCCTTCCTCCCTCGCTAGCCTGCGGGATATCTCAAACGCGTCGTTATCACTTACCTGGATGATCTCGTCTATTATGCTTCGGTTTAATACTTCCGGAATAAAACCCGCGCCTATACCCTGTATCTTGTGAGGCCCTGCCCGGCCGCCTGACAGCACAGGGCTTGTCTTAGGCTCAACAGCGACTATTTTTATTTTTGGATTCTCTTTCTTTAATATCTCGCCCACGCCGGTAATCGTGCCGCCTGTCCCTACGCCGGCTATAAACGCGCCGAAATCACCGCCTGCCGCCCGCAAAATTTCCTTCGCCGTAGTTTTTCTGTGCGCTTCCGGATTAGCGGCGTTTTTAAATTGCTGGGGCATGAAACTATTCGGCGTCTTTTTTAACAGCTGCTCCGCCTTAGCTATGGCCCCTTTCATGCCTTCCGCGCCCGGAGTAAGCACGATCTCGGCGCCATACGCTTTCAATATATAGATCCTCTCCATGCTCATAGTTTCAGGCATGGTAAGGACGCATCGATATCCTTTCACGGCAGCCGCCATAGAGAGCCCTATCCCAGTATTGCCCGACGTAGGCTCAATGATCGTGCCGCCTTTTTTTAATAAGCCCGACCTTGCCGCGTCCTCTATCATGCTTAAGCATATCCTGTCCTTAACGCTCCCTCCCGGATTGAAGTTTTCAAGCTTCGCCAATATTTCCGCCGAGTCTGCTCCCGCTATCCTGTT
>MHFG01000088.1:6197-6588 GCA_001804065.1 Omnitrophica bacterium RIFCSPHIGHO2_02_FULL_46_20 | reverse complement strand
CCAATCAATTCTAAAACATTATTCGCTATCCTATCGCTAAAAGGCATACCCGCCACCCCCCATGTAATATACAAATTCGATCTTATCTCTTTCCTTCAAAATTGTCTCGTTATATTTCGGCTTCCCCAGGATCTCTTCATTCAGCTCCACCGTTACAACTTCAGGCCTTATCGACCTGCTTGAAAGCAGAGCCAAAACGCTCATGCCCTCTTCCACGTTTTCTTTTTTGCCGTTAATAATTATATTAACGCTCATTATCGCTTCCTCCTCAAATCATTAAATGCGTGTCCTTCACAAAATTATTTTCTCGTCGAAGAATCTTAAATCCCCTCACCCTATCCCTCTCCCCTAAAGGGGAGAGGGAATTTTGTAACTACTTATCCTATTTTCC
>MHFG01000088.1:0-6171 GCA_001804065.1 Omnitrophica bacterium RIFCSPHIGHO2_02_FULL_46_20 | reverse complement strand
TTATCCTATTTTTCCCTCAGAGGGGTAGGAGGTCAAATCTTAACCCCTATCATCTCCTCTCCCCATTGGGGAGAGGATTAAGGTGAGGGGACATTTTGTGAAGCCCTATCCTATTTTTCCCTCAGAGAGGGAGTATGTCAAATTTTAACCTCCGTCATCTCCTCTCCCCTTTGGGGAGAGGATTAAGGTGAGGGGACATTTTGTGAAGCCCTATATTAAATGCTGTGTTGGCCGCTTTTAAAGTCGCTTTTATGTCTTTTGCGCTATGCGCGCTTGACACAAAATTAGCTTCATAACCGGACGGCGATAGATATACGCCGCCCTGTAAAAGCCCATGATAGAGCCTCTTGAACAACTCCATATCGCACCTTTTCACTGCCGCATAATCTTGGACCTCTTCACCGGTAAAGAATATGCCGAACATCGATCCTATGCAATTGACCTTTATTTTTATATCGTATTCTTTGGCGCTATCCTCTATCCCGCGGCAAAGAGAGCGGGTCTTCTTAGATAAATTTTTATAGAAGCCCTCTTTTTTTAGAATTTTTAACGCGGCTATGCCCGCGGCAACGCTTAATGGGTTGCCGGAAAAAGTGCCGGCCTGATATACATCTCCTTCCGGAGCCAGGAGATCCATGATATCGCTTCTCCCGCCGAAGGCGCCGACGGGCAGGCCGCCGCCTATTATCTTGCCAAGGCACGTTAAATCAGGCCTCACGCCAAAAAATTTCTGCGCCGCGCCATAGACAAACCTGAATCCTGTTATGACTTCGTCAAAGATAAGCGCTATATTATACGCGTCCGAAAGCCTCCTTAAACACTGTAGAAACCCTTCTCTCGGCAGGACAACCCCCATATTTGCCGCTACAGGTTCAACGATTATCGCCGCTATATCGCCGTGTTTTTCTTTAATGGCTTCTTCCGCTTTTTCCGCATCATTATAAGGCAGCGCTATCACGCTATCCTTGAAGGCCTTGGGGATCCCCGCGCAATCCAGAAGATAATCCGCGTGGCCGTGATAAGAACCTTCGAATTTTATAAGCCTGTTCTTCCCGGTAAAAGCGCGGGCAAGCCTTATGGCTCCCATGACCGCTTCTGTGCCTGAGTTTGTCAGCCGGATCTTTTCAATAGACGGAATAGCATCGATAATAATTTTGGATAATTCGATCTCCTGCTTTGTAACAGCGCCGAAGCTTACGCCGTTGGCGAGCGCCTTTTTTAAAGCCTCTTCCACTTTTTCGTTGGCATGCCCCAATATGAGCGCGCCCCAGCTAAGGCAATAATCTATAAACTCATCCTTGTCTTCGCTGTAGATCTTTGAAGCCCTGCCGTATTTTATAAAAACGGGCTCTCCGCCAACAGCCTTAAAAGCCCTGGCCGGGCTATTCACCCCTCCCGGGATATATTTTTTTGCTTCGTTAAATAATTTGGACATGAGTGGATCTCATACTACTTTTATTTCCTCTTCCGTTATCCTGCCTTCATTAATTTTGAATGATTTAATGTCCGGTTTGTTCTTATCGATGAGGGAGATTATGACATATGAGGCTTCAGGATAAAACGCCATCTCAACATCATGGCTCGACGGATACGCCCCGCTCGCCGCATGGCTATGGTATATGCCGGCCATCTCAAGGCCTGAATTTCTTATCTCCTTCGCAACTTTAAACTGCTCTTTCGCGTCCATGAAAAAAGTGGCGGCGCTTTTATCCGCATTGGTCATCTCGTAAACTTTTTCCACTTTTCCGTTTCTCCCGGCCAGTATGCCGCATGCCTCATTCGGAAACTCTTTTACGCAATGCTTTATTATCTTATCGCGGTCGTATCTTTTTAGAGTAAGCATTAACTACCTCCTTACAAACAAGCATAATAGAAAGTATGATACGATTATCGACAATAAAGGCGTAAGGGTCCAGACCATGAATGTCCGCTTTGTTATGTGATGGCTCAGCGTAACACGATGCCCGTTTTTAATACAACTTATGGCGAAGACCGATAGCGCGTTAAGCTGAACGTACGGAAACGGCGCGCCAAAACTTGACGCTATTATAAGGAGTGTCGCCGTAACGAGGCATATGATATTGGAGGTGATCAATCCCAGCGGCACTATTTCCTTGCCGAACGTCTCTATATTGTGTTTTCCGAAAATAAACGCCCCTGCTCCGAATAGCGGCGCGAGAACCACGAGCCCCGCATCAGCGCTGATAACGCCGGCGCCCGCCAAAGGCCCGATCGCGTTCGCCACATTATTGGTGCCTACGGCAAACGCGCCATAACAGCTTATGATAATAGCCAGCGCCCGTAATTTTTTCTCATGCGAGAATATCTTCTGATACAGCCAGAGATTACCGTTATGCGGGGGATAGAGGTAGCGGTATAACCAAAAGGTTATTAAAAATGATACTACAGGGAACGATATCCAGAGCGGCACCAGCCACAAAAATGTTTTTAGCTGTATGTGCCTGAAATAAAGGCCCGCGCCTACTATAGCCCCGACAGTGACCATGCTCGTAGATTCAGGTATCGCAAGCAAATTCGCCAGGAAGAGGCTCGATGTCGCGGAAACCAGTATCACAAGAGCTACCTCAGGATTTATAAATTCTTTCGGTAGTATCCCCTGACTTAAGGTTTTTACAACGCCTCTGCCTAAAGTCGCCGCGCCCAGAAGGACGAATACGCTAAATAGCAGAATAGCGTATTTCTTTTTGATCAGTCCGCCGCCATAAGCGGCCGAAAAAGTCGGCGCTATGCCGCTGCCGCCCATATTCATGGCGAAAAACATCGCTGCTAAAAACAACAAAGTGTATTTCATGTACCAGCTCTCTTACGATTGCACATGGAACCTTCTCCTTGAGTGCAGCACGGGGTTTCACTATCCTTTGACTCCTCTATAGGATCATATCCCGTCTCCGCCCACGTTCTTCTTTAAGGGCCTTGTGTGAATGCCGCATTCGCCGCCGCACTTACTCGTGCCTATCCAGCGTCCCGCGCGTTCGTTATCCTCATTGGTGATCTTTGTGCACGGCGCGCATCCTAAAGACCTATAACCCTCTCCATACAGAGGGTTTACCTTTACCCCGTAAAGGGCCAGATACTGCCATACCTCTCTTTCCTTCCATATAAGAATGGGATTGAGCTTTATCAAGTCCTTATCGCGCTCCTCAACCTCTTTATAATCCGTGCGCGTCCTTCCTTCCGTGCAGCGTAAGCCGGTTACCCAGCACTGGACACGCATCTCTTCTATAGCCCGCTTGACAGGCTCTACCTTCAAGAGATCGCAGCATTTGTCCGGATCCGTCTCGTAAAGATTGCCCGGTATCTTTACGTCGCTCTTATAAATTTTAAGTTCCGGGTATTCCGCCACGATATCGTTCATGAATTTAATCGTCTCTTTGGGTTTAAAACGCGTTGTGACGATAAAGCCGCGAATATCAGGGCTCGCCTTTTTAGCCAGGTCCCATACCGCGACCGAATCTTTACCGAGAGAGTTTGCCACGACAAGCGAGTCGCCGTATTTTTTATACGCCTCCTTTATAAGAGAGAGAGACCTTTGGACCTTCTCTTTAAAGTTGAGCGTCTCCACCAACACCTTTAAATCATCCTTGTTTTCCAGTAACCCCATTTTTCCCGCTCTCCTTTCAATCCCCTCACCCTATCCCTCTCCCCTTTAGGGGAGAGGGAATTTTGTGAAACCCTATCCTATTTTCCCCTCAAAGGGGGAGGATGTCAAATTTTAACCCTTATCATCTCCTCTCCCCCGAAGGAGAGGGAGGATGTCAAATTTTAACCTCCGTCATTTCCTCTCCCCGAAGGGGAGAGGATTAAGGTGAGGGGGCATTTTGGAGCCCTATATCTGATAAGTGACAGGCTTTTTTTCTTTCCTCACCTTATTTACCAAATCTTCAAACGTTACAGCGTCAATTATATCGGATATCGCGCCGCCCACCTTCTGCCATATATCTCTAAATACGCATTTACTGATATCGCCGCAGCCGTGATATTTCTTATCAACACAGGCTATAGGCTCAATCGGGCCTTCCATGAATCTGACGACATCCCCCAATTTTATATATGAGGGCTCTTTGGCTAAAAGATAACCGCCCACCTTGCCGCGCCTGGACTCTACAAATTCGCCCCTTTTCAGATCCAATAGTATCTGCTCTAAGAATTTTATGGGTATATCCGCGCGTCTGGCCAGATCATGTATAGTAACAGGCGAATTGCCATAATGCAGGGCAAGGTCCAGCAGGGTCTTCAAAGCGTAGTCTCCTTTATAGGTCAGATGCATCTAATCTCTCCGTATCTCTATAATCTCTATCAGCATAGTAGAGTATACCAAAAGATAAATATGCAGTCAAGTTTTTTATTTTTACCGCAGGCAGGTCCAGTCTTTTAATACGGGCTGGTAGTCTTTGGATTCAAGCATCCTTTTTATCTCTTCTACGCTTCTTTTGTCGAGGATCTCAAACTGCTCCGCTCCTTCGCGTTCCTCGCGCGCAACGATGCGGCCGCCGACGCGCGTTGTGGAGCCCGCGGACATTTTTGTAACGCCGAGAGGAACGAGGCTTTCTCTAAAGGAAGCGTCTTCGCGCGTCGAGACGGTTATGCCGATACGCGGCAGGAATAATCTTAAGGAAACTATTATCTGAACGATATTTTTATCGCTTACCGCGTATGGCGCTTTAAAACCGCCTGCCTGCCCTGTACCGACATGGTACAGGGCCTGCCGGCGAATCCTGGGGATAGACACGCCTATCTCGGTATCATGGAATTTATCCTGAAGGTATTTCGCGTGAAGGCCTAACAGAAAAGCCTCCTTTCTCCAGCCGCCGAGGCCAAAAAGCGCCCCTATATTTACGCTTCTCATGCCGCTCTCCGCCCCCCGCTCGGGGGCATCGAGCCTGAAGCGGTAGCTGCTCTTAGGGCCGGATGGATGCATCCTGTTATAGATATCCTCCTCATATACCTCTTGATATATAGTAAGGCCGTCGACCCCTGTCGAAACAAGGAGCGAATATTCGGTTTCCGTAAGAGGATATATCTCTATAGATATGGATGAAAAATATTCCTTCAAAACCCTGACGCAATCCTTTATATAACTTATCGGGCTCATCTGTCTCGATTCGCCGGTAAGTATAAGTATAGTTTTAAGGCCGGTAGAGGCTATGGATCCGGCCTCTTCCCTGACCTCTTTTAACGTAAGGGCCCTTCTTTCTATCTTATTATTGGTATTGAACCCGCAATATACGCAGGAATTGTCGCAGTAGTTTGACAGATACATCGGCGTATATAATTGTATGGTCCTGCCAAAATTTCTTAACGTAATTTCATGAGAACGCCGGGCTGCCTTTTCTAACAATGTTTGCGCCGCGGGGGACAACAAGGCCATAAATCCTTTAACGCCAACATCCTCTGATGCGATCGCTTTTTCCACATCGTCTTCAGAAATCGCGCCAAAGATTTGCTCCCATTCAAAATTTTTATATTTTGAGCATATTTCGTAATAACCCATATTTTTATACAATTAAATATCCCTTAAGAAACCGGTTAACGGGCTGGATGCGTTTGCGCTCGAAGAAGCGGAAGGCATGCCCGACAGATACGCCAGCCGCCCGGCTCGGACAGCGTCACTAAAGGCCCTGGCCATCCCGACAGGATCCTGGGCTATGGCTATGGCTGTATTTACTAAGACGGCGGCGCAGCCGAGTTCCATGCATTCGCAGGCGTCAGAGGGTTTACCGAGCCCCGCGTCCACTATCACGGGAATCCTGATTTCGCGAACCATTATCTCTACAAGCTCTCTCGTCTTCACTCCTCTATTGCTCCCGATCGGAGAGCCGAGCGGCATTACCGCCGCGGCGCCCGCCTCCGCCAGCCGCCGCGCCATCGACAGGTCAGGGCTCATATAAGGAAATACCTTAAAACCTTCTTTAGCGAGTATCTGGGCCGCTTTTAATGTCTCAATGTTATCGGGTAAAAGGTATTTGTTATCCTGAATAATTTCTATCTTGACCCAGTCGGCCGCGCCGCCGGCTCTGGCAATGCGGGCGATCCTCACGGCTTCGTCGGCATTCCTCGCGCCGGAGGTATTGGGCATAATGATGCATCCTTTTGGCACATAGTCTAAAATATTCTCGGTCTTGGATCCTGTGTCAACTCTTCGTAAGGCCA
>MHFG01000087.1:3616-5147 GCA_001804065.1 Omnitrophica bacterium RIFCSPHIGHO2_02_FULL_46_20 | reverse complement strand
CCTCTCCACTTTGGGGAGAGGATTAAGGTGAGGGGGAATTTTGTGGAGCCCTAATCCTATTTTAATATCTGCATAACGCTTTCCCCACTTTAATCCCGTTTAAAAAATAGGGACTGAAAGCGTCTATTCCGCGGTGATTGGGACAGTCCCTATTTTATCTATTTTAATATCCTCGTTACTTCATAATAGTTATTCCGTAGTTACTTCATATTAGTATATCCATATATGAATCATATATAAATCATTGGTGTTAAGAATACAAAAGTTAACATATTTACTCTTGCCTATGCGTTTGACATATGATATACTTTAGTTGAACATCAAGAGAAGAGAGAGGAAAACATGAAGAAGATGAAGAGTTACAGAAGGCGCCGCCCGACGGGAAACTTAAGATGGGTGATAAACGGTGAAGGCCATGAAAAATCTTAAAATATCAATCACGACAATCGCGATACTATTTTCCGCTTGCGCGCTCTTTGCCCTGCCGCAAGGCGAACAAGTAGAACGGGGCGCCGCTACATTTGAACATCCCGATCAAAACACTTTAAAGATTACCGCGGACAACAACACCGTAATAAATTTTAACTCATTCAGTATCGCGCAAAATGAAGCCGTAAATTTTATCCAGCCATCAAGCGCGGCAATGGTCTTGTCCAGAGTTATCGGAAACGAACCCAGCATTATCGCGGGATCTCTAACAGCGAACGGGACCCTTTTCCTGGTAAATACAAACGGAATAAATATTACATCCAGCGCTAATATAAACGTAAACAATTTTGTCGCGTCAACTCTTGACATATCAACCCAGAACTTCATAACCGGAAATTACGAATTTATGCGCAGCCACGATGCCCAATATGCCGAGCTTTTGAACGAAGGCAGGATAGAGGGCGGCAACATAGCCCTTATGGGCTCAAGCGTCCATAATAACGGTATTATCATAGCTAAAGCGGGTTCTGTCCATATGGCGGCAGGCGATAAGACGACCGTCGCGTTTGACAGGAGGGGCCTCATAGCGATAGAAGTGAACGAAAAGACCACGGGCAGGGTAATGGACGTTAAGACAGGGGAAACCGTTAAGGATCAAATATCCAATTCCGGCTCCATAGAGGCACATCAGGTCATGATGACGGCTAAAACAGCCGAAGATATATTCGAGAATGCCGTTAACCATCAGGGCGTCGCGAAGGCCGTAACATTACTCGAAGAGAAGGGTATTATAAAGATAGTAGCGTCTTCAAACGTAAGGCAAACCGGCACGCTTGAAGCGTCAGGCAACATAGAAGTAGCTTCTAATAATGATATAATTATCAATAATAATATCACAAGCGAAAGCGCCGATATCAAGATAACGGCGGATCTTGATGGGGACGGCTTGGGCAGTCTCACGCAATCGGCAGGCGTCATACATTCGGGAGAAGACGGCAATATTTATATGGACGGCTCCGGCGAGATGGCCTTAGCCGCGCTTGAAACGGATAGAGGCGCGATACTGATAGGCACAGAGCGCGCCCCTGCGGCAATTTCCGGG
>MHFG01000087.1:505-3459 GCA_001804065.1 Omnitrophica bacterium RIFCSPHIGHO2_02_FULL_46_20 | reverse complement strand
TCTCCGCCCAGCCGATAAAGGCTGACTATCTGACAGTCCTCGGGACGGCCTTCCTGATCGATTCCGAGGCAGGAACTACTCATATAATCAAGGACGATACGATATACATATCAAACGCGTCAAGAGACGATTCATCCATCACGATAGAAGGCGGCGGGTTCGGGACGGTCAAATACTTAGTTTCTAACAATTTCACGTTAGAGACGAATAATGATATAGTCCCATCGCCCGGAGTGATAATACCGGGCAATACAGTAACAGTGATAGCGAATAAATTCGGCAATTCTACAACGGCGCTGGCCATAGACGCGTCCAAGATACATATACAAAGAACCGCTGGAGATATTGATATATTAGGGTCTACGGGTATAGGGACGAGCATCTTACTCAGGGGGCCGCCTGAAGGCTTCGGCCAAATTATTTACAATACCGCAGCAAATCTTACCCTTGAAGCTCAAAATGGCATTATCTATATCAGAAAAGACGTTTTAATCTCCGCAAACATTCTCGCCTTAATTGCTAATCAAAATATTGATATTTCAGGCGCTCTTAAAGGTAATTCTATTTCTATACGCAGTGTAAACGGTAATATACTTCTTGAAACAGGCAGTTTGATCGACGCTTCTACGAATGAAGCCGGAGCCACTGGCGGACAGGTGGAAATTTTAGCCAAGCAGCAGGTTGCCCTGGTTGACGCTAAAATAGATGTTTCAGGGGCATACGGCGGCGGCACTGTCCTGATTGGCGGAGATTTCCAGGGCAATGGCGCGTCGAACGCCGCCAGCACATTTGTCAGCAGGAATACATATATTAACGCCGATGCCATTAACCAGGGCAATGGCGGCAGGGTAATAGTCTGGTCAGATGAGGCCACCCAGTATTATGGGCATATCAGCGCCCGCGGCGGCAGCCAGTCAGGCAACGGCGGATTTGTCCAGGTCTCAAGCGCTCAATCCCTGGAATTTAACGGGTTTGTTGACGCGCTTGCCCCGAACGGCGCTCGCGGCACATTCATACTTGACCCAGGCGGCATAAGCGGCTATGCCGCGAGCTTAGCGACCGACTTATTAGACTATAAACCCGGTGAAGTAGTTACCATCACAGGCGCCGGATGGCAGGCCGGTGAGACAGTTTCGCTGGTTTTGCATCCAAGCAAAGACACTCTTCAGGACATTACGCTTACAGCCGTTGTAGATATAAACGGCAATTTCTCCAACTCAGCCTTCACCCCGCAGGAGCAGGATCGCGGCGTGGCGTTCACTCTTACAGCCACAGGGCAATCTTCGGCGCTCGCGGCGCAAACAAAATTTACTGATGCCGCCCGCACAGCGAGTGTTGCCGGAGACTGGAATAACAACACGACATGGGGCGGATTGTCATTTCCTGTTGCTGGGGATACCGTTACCATTGGTAACGGTATTCTTGTAACAGTGACTGCTGATGCGGCTTGCGCCTCTATAGTTTTCAGCACAGGGACTACCGGAATCACAGCGAGTATTACCATCAACAGCGGTATTTTGTTGGCCGTGAGCGGTAATGTGACTATCAACCGGCCCGGCGCTAACAACAAAAATAATATCACGGTAGGCGCAGGCACTTTAACCGTTGGTGGAACATTAGCTCTTTTAGGGAGTACTGGTGGTGTTAGAACCACTATACTTAATATTTCTACGGGAACAGTTACTGTTACAGGTAATATTACCTCTGCCGATGTTGATTCTCAAATAATATTCTCAGACGCGGGCACACTGAACGCAGGCGGCACTCTTCTGAGCGGTACTCAAGGCACACTTACGACAGTTGCGGGGAGTACTATTAATTATTCAGGCGCCAACGCAAACCTCGCATCATTCGCATATTCATACTTCAATCTTACTTTCAGCGGGACAGGGACGTCAACTGCAAGCGCGACGGTTACTATCCAAGGCGACCTTGCCAACACCGGCGGCGGTACATTAGGTTTTGGCTCTCAAGATGTAATACTTAGCGGAACTGTCGCGGCGAATAACATCGCCGGCTTCACCACTACCGGCGGGTTAGGAATGACCAAAACCGCCGGCACTGCTACGCTTCAAGGCGATGTGAACGGCGGTGGGCTGACTATCAACGGTAGCGGCGGAACGCTCAATCTCGGTACCGGCTTGAATCATACATTTACCGGCGTGGTGACTCTTACGGCGGGGACATTGAACGGCGGCTCCAGCACACTCAACGAAAACGCCACAGACACGACTGTGTGGAATGGGAACGGATCATTATTTACCGCAGGGACAGGAACAGTGAGTTTCGGCGGAGGCGCCCAACTTCTTACTGCAGACTCAACATTTAATAATCTCACGTTCGCCGGTTCCGGCGTAAAAACGCTAACGGGCGTTCCTACAGTTAACGGCATTCTTTCGATGGAAGGAACCGCAACAGTTTCTGCGGCTCCAACCTATGGCGCTAATGCTACACTGCAATACAACACAGCAACCGGCCGCACCGCCGGCGCGGAATGGGTGACCCCATTTGCAGGCACCGGCGGCGTAATTATAGCTAATACCGGAACGATAACTATGGATGCCGCCAAAGTCCTTAATAATTCAGTCCCGCTCACCATTAACAGCGGCGCGGCGTTATCCAGTGGAAACTATGCCCTGACTATAGGCGGCGACTGGACGAATAACGGCGGGACATTCACTCCGGGCACGGGAACAGTTACATTTAACGGGACAGGAGCTCAGGCAATCAATGGCACTGCCGCATCACAGACCTTCTATAACCTTATTATAGCTAAGACCGCGGGCCAGACATTAAGCGTATCAGGCGATACCGCCACTCTTACTGTGCAGGACCTGACAGAGACTACAGGTAACTTCACAGCTCCAGCCACACTCAATATTAATGGAAACCTAATCTTGACTGCCGGCACATTCACCGCGGGCGCCAATACAAATGTCGCGGGCGACTGGACC
>MHFG01000087.1:0-373 GCA_001804065.1 Omnitrophica bacterium RIFCSPHIGHO2_02_FULL_46_20 | reverse complement strand
TTCACCGGTTCGGGCGGCCAGTGGACATTACAGGACAGCATGAAAGTAACTGGCCAATTTAAAGTGACAGACGGCGTATTTACCTCCGGCGCGAATACCGTAAATATTGAAGGTGCCGGCGCCACTTATCTCGGCGCCGATATAACTATCGCCAACACTACCTGGACAGGCGGCACTTTAAATATTCAGTCAGATACAGATCAAACTTTGCCAAGCTCTGAGGCCTATAATAATCTCCAACTTGGAAGAGATGCGGGAACCGGCACCACTATCTATACTATGGGTTCCTCCAGCTCCATCGGCGGTACCGGCACGATAGATGCTGATGCCAGGGTTATGTTGACCGTAAGCGCTGCCGGTATTAACAAGATAT
>MHFG01000086.1 GCA_001804065.1 Omnitrophica bacterium RIFCSPHIGHO2_02_FULL_46_20 | reverse complement strand
TGCTGGGCATGCCATTTACCACTAACAGTATTGTAGACACAAGCGTTGCGCTTGCTAAAGCGATTAACGGCATTCCGAAAAAGATAGATTTAGACGCGCCTTGAGGCACAAGGGTCTCTTTATAGAATAATTTTATAATGTCGAAAAAATTCTGGTACCACGGCGGCCCCTTCCTCCATTGAAGGCGGGCAGTGACTTTTCTATCGACCCAGCTAACCATTAGGCCCATAATGCTGGAGAACAAAAATCCCGGGAAAACTAAAAATAAGAATAGATATTCTAACGGCTTCATCTCTTTTTAGGAGGTTCCTTTACTCTATCCCATTTGTAATCAGTCTTAACAAGCAAATAATCGGATGCCTTAAATACGCTTTCTTCCTCGTTTTCTTCAAGGTCCGCGTATTTTATACCGCCGTGCGCGCAAGATTGAAGACATATCGGCAATTCATCCCCTCTTAGCCTGCCAAGACAAAAATCGCATCTTGAAATTACAAAAGGTATCGTCTCGGGATATATTACGCCGAAGGGGCATGCGCGCGAACAGGATTTACAAGATGTGCAGCGCATCATATAACGTTTGAGCATCTTAGTCTCCTGCATTTCCAGCGCCTCCCATGGGCATGATGCTACGCACGGCGCATCGTCACAGCGTCTGCACACAATCGCGAAGTGCGCGAATTCCCTTAAATTAGTTATGCCGTTATTATAATGGTGCTGTGTATAGCTGCAGAGCATCCCGCATTCATCACACTGCGAACAGGCATCCAAGTCAATCAATAGCCTCTTCATAGCCTACGCGCTAATCCCATATATTCGGTAATTCTTTTAACTTGTCATACGTGAACACAGGCCCATCCTTACACGCGTAATAAGGGCCGATCCTGCAATGGCCGCACTTACCTATTCCGCAGGACATGTTCTTTTCCATAGATAGATAAATATTTTCGGCCCTGAGCCCAAGGTCCAATAATTTGAATGTCACGAATTTCATCATTATCGGCGGGCCGCATACTATGCTTACAGCATTATTTATATCAATATTCGCGGCCTTTACGATAGTTGTTACTACCCCGACATTGCCTTTCCACGTCTGGTCGCCGGCATCTACGGTAAGTTCAACTTCGACATTATTCGCCTTACTCCTCCATGACTCTATCTCATTTTTGTAGACGATATCTTTCGATGTCCGCGCCCCGTATTTAAGTATTATCTTTTTATA
Organism: Omnitrophica bacterium RIFCSPHIGHO2_02_FULL_46_20; assembly: GCA_001804065.1. Taxonomy (GTDB): domain Bacteria; phylum Omnitrophota; class Gorgyraeia; order 2-01-FULL-45-10; family 2-01-FULL-45-10; genus MHFG01. The sequence continues at coordinate 12,867 of MHFG01000086.1, read as the reverse complement.
ATCATTCACATTGTTAAATAGGGCGTAGAGAAGCGCTCTTAACGGCGCGAGTCCCACGCCGCCGCCTACTATAAAAACATCTTTCGACTTCCATTCATTTATAGGATATGCTGTCCCATATGGGCCGCGCAAGCCCACTGTTTGGCCATTCTCCATGCCGTATAGCATCTTAGTCACGCGTCCAACGCTCATTATCGTAAAGTCCAGTTCATCCGAAATATTATGGTTGGAGGAAGGCGTAAAAGGGGCTTCACCGACACCGGGCACTGAGATGTCCATAAACTGCCCCGCCCTGAAAGGCAGCGCATTCTTCGGACGCAAAGAGAACGTCTTTATATTAGACGTCTCCGCGGCGATATCTAAAACCTCGGCTTCCATAAACGCGTATGGATTCTTCATTAGTCATGCGGCGGTTTCTTCCAGCTTCCGCGGACAAGCCCTTTCAAAACTTCTCTTAAATCTATATCGCCCGGGCATGCGTCTATACAACGACCGCAGCCCGTGCATGCGAAATAATTCAGGATCTCCGGGAAGAAGGCGAATTTTTTATCGAATCTGTTGCGAAGCCTCTCGTAAAGATGCCTTCTCGGATTCGCGCCTCCCGCTACTTTTGCGAAAGTCTCGTAGAGGCAGGAATCCCAAACTCTTCCTCTTACTCTTTTTTCCTGCGGCTTTTCATCAACCCTTCGACCATGCTCAGGGTTGATGCTGAGCGAAGTCGAAGCATCAAACAATTGGAAACAATGGCATGTCGGACATACTAAATTGCATGCCCCGCACTCTACGCAGGTCGATGAATGATCCTGCCACATCATAAGATTGTCATAATGCTTTTTTACGGTTCCTTTTATCTCGGATGTGCCAGGCGTCCCTATTTTTTTTATAAATCCTCTCACCTGATCGCAGACGTTCTCGCGGGCCTCATCTCTTTTATTCAGGTCGCCGTTTTTGACATCTTTAAAGAATGTCTTATAGCTATTGATGATGGACCGCCCCCTATCGCTTCCAACTTCTACTAAAAATTTATTACCGAGAGAAGATAAGTTGATGTCAAAGTATACTGCGGGATAAGGCCTTCCATCCATCGCGAGGCAGAAACAGGTTTCTTTCGCGAATGTGCAATCGCTTGATATAATCAGCGTATTATTTCTGTGGAATGCGTAGAATGGATCTATGTAGCCGCCTTTCATGAATACGAAGTCCTGAAGGATGAAGCTTGATAAATCGCAAGCCTTAACGCCGGCGACTATTACGGCCCTGGGATCTTGAGTAGATTCGCCTATTATCTTCTCCCGGGCAGGATTGATGAATGATTTGAGCGGCTCATTCTGCCTGATACCGCCTAACTCTATAGTATCTTCTTTAGCAGGATTAAATTTGTCAAAATAAAACTTATCATTATATTTATACGGCACGAAGACCCTGCTCGTTCTCGCTACTCTTGAGAATAGATCGAATAAATCGCTCTTAGTTATAGCGTATAAACTATTCGGCATATTAATATAATGATAGACCTTCTCATTTTAATCTATTTTACCGCCTACGTCAAGAGAGGCTATCGGCACCATGAATTGACGTTTGAAGTAACCGACATGACCTGCGACTGGGTGGGATGATAAGGCATTATTATTGGGGATAGGATGTTGCTTTTTTATTTACGATAATCGCTTGTCAGAGGATTATTGTAATTTTTTTATAACGGAATTGTTCTAACTGATAATCTGTCCGGCGTGCCTCCATATAAATCTGGCGTTAAATCAGACTGCCGGTATTCTTTGCTATCAACGTCCATAATGGTGAGTTTACCCGACCAACCAGCGCCGGTATCTACATTCCAAACGTTGCACGCATGAATCGGCTCCAAGGTATTATAAATCTCAGTCGTCGTATGCCCGACAAAAATATCCTTGTAACGGCCAAGCTGGCATTCATTCCCCATCAAATGCTTTTTCCAAGCCATATCAAGAAGCCGCCTATCCCAAACCAAGGCTTGCGCGCTGTGGCTCGATAATGAAATATCCGGGTTGAACCCGCCATGAACAAACACTCGGTCATCAATCTCGAGCCAAAGCTGTCCGCTCTTTAAGAAATCAATATGCGTCTTTGGCATAGGCCCGCCATTATATGAGGCCATTGTCCGGTCGCCACCCTGGCTTGTCCAGATTTCCGGTTTATCACCCCGCAAGGCCCAATTCAATGCCCACATGTCATGATTACCGATAACCAAGTCGCAATGCTTAACCTTTAATAACTCCTCGATGCACTGTTTAACATCTGGGTAGCCGTCACACACATCACCAATTACAATCAGCCGGTCTTTTTTTCTGTCAAAACCGGAGCGTTCGAAGCATTGTAACAACGTTCTGTAAGCACCATGAATATCGCCGACGATGAAAGTTTTCATTTCTATAACGATTATTTCTTCCTCTTCTTCTTTTCAATCTTGCTCTGAATCAGCTTCAATTCCTTATCATCCGCAATGGCCTCTTGCTTGGCCTCTACGTCCAGCCTGTGTTGATTAAAAACCTCATAGTGCTCAAGCGCCAGATTATCAGCTACTTCCTTACTAACCTTCCCCGGGTTATCCAAAATCTCATGTTCGTTAAATTTGAGAAATGCATCCAATTTCTTACGCCAATCTCTCATGAAAATTTGCTTGTGCCGTTTTGCCTGATATTCAGCATAATCCAGATACATAGTTACGATTCGGTTTAACCCTTCCATTTCTTTTTCATTTAAATAATTCTTGGCGATAGTCACATCTTGCCTGCGAACTTTAGCGCCTCTCCACGAAGTCAACCCCATGTTTGGTTTTTTAGCGTCTGCGCGTTCGTAAATAAGTTCAGCTGCTGTCTTCTCTGAAATGGCGAAATGAAGTTTGTTCTGGACAATGCTGAAAAATTCAAGCGTCTCCGCGGCCTCGGGATCATAGTCAACGGCCAGCTTATAAATATCGCGGATCTTCTGATAAAACCGTTTCTCGCTGGAACGAATATCCCTGATGCGTTCCAGCATGTCATCGAAATAGTCGGAACCAATATTGACTCCCGCCTTGAGCCGCTCATCATCCATGGTAAAACCTTTGACTAAATACTCATTCAGGTGTTCCGTTGCCCACTTGCGGAATTGAGTTCCGCGATGAGAACGCACTCGGTAACCAACAGCCAAAATAGCTCTCAGATCATAGAACTTACGTGCCCTAGAAATTTCCCTTAAACCCTCTTTTTGAACTTGTAAGTATTCCTTACAAGTTGCCTGTTCATCCAGCTCCCCTTCCGCATAAATAGCCCTTAGATGTAATGTTACATTCTGCGGCGTGGTCTGATACAACTGCGCCATTCCAGCTTGAGTCAGCCATACCGACTCACCCTGTAGACGCACCTCCAGGCGGATCTTGCCGTCTTCGGTCTGGTATAAAATCAGTTCTGATTTATTCGGTCCCTTTTTATCCATAAACACCTATTCTTAGCGCATGCTGAATCTTGCTTGATTTTGTAAACTTCGTAGAGTGAACTTTGTAACGGAGTTTACCTCAATTCCTCTTGTATCGGCAGTTTTAACGCATTTGCATCAGGAAGTTTCCCCACTAAATATTTTGGCAGTTTATGGATTCATCGGCCTGTTCAGCAAGGTGTTTTGGAAGAACTCTGGGGAAATTATGGGTTTTCTGCCTAATGCTTAATGCATAAGCATCGGCTTTTATCTGATTGAGCAGTACGTTCCTTGACCAGCCAAATTTAATGCTGGCTGTTATATAGTATTCTTTCTCTTTTGTATTTTTCACTTTCTGCATAATAAGTATATTATGCCCCCACGGCAATTCTGGCACAAGCTGTGCCAGTTTTTGATCGTCCTTGTATGCAAGATAAAACATCCTCATCCGCCAAAGATTATCCGGGGAAAACCCTTCATAATTATGATATTCACGATTGAGATCGCTGGACAATTGTTCAACAACACCTTTACCCCAGCCGAATTTATTTTGCCGCTCAACAATACTTTTGCCAATATCCCAGTATAAACATATAAGTTCTTTGCTGACCGACCGAATCGCCTGAATCCGCGTTGTAACAATGCGCGATTTTATTTCGTTTAAAAAATTGACATATTCTTTGCCTGCTATATTTTTCATCATCTCTCCCCCGATTTTTCAACGATTTCAATTTCTTTTTTGGTCAAGCCGTAAAGGTCATAGACCATCTGGTCAATTTCGCGCTCGTATTCTTTTCAAAAAGGCGGAGACAGACGCGCTGATCTCCTCAAATGAAACCGGATAATAATTCCAGGCCTCCTACAATAGCGAATGATATTGAAGTGCGAAAAGTGATAAAGTGGTGAGTGAGCGAAGCGAGTCGAACCATAATCTGATGTCCACCAATAGTTCATACTGAAATCCTATTAATCTCTTTTTCTACGCCCCGCAATTTTTCTATGATCTGGTCAAACGTGGGTGGTTCTTCAAAAAACATCTGCTGCATCTGACGGTAATCATTTTTAAGCGCGCTCATTTGATCTTCTCGCGGCAATAGCCGCAAGCCTGACGGCGTTGCTTCCTCGTAATGCGCCCAATTAGCCTTGAAAAATAAAGCCTTGTGCTCGGCAACAGTTTTTAGCAACGAAATATTCTCCATGGCCCGCTTATATATTGGAGAATCGGCCATCGCGGATATGTCGTAATAATGACGAGACATTCGCGGAGGCGCATTCTTTTCAGATGGATAATAATAAATCATATGCAAAATCGTGGCTTTCTCCCAAAAGGTCCTCTCCGCCGCTAAAACACGCACAGAAACCCCTTCAACGATCCGCTCTCCGGGGACATTGGGCGCCAAACTCAACCTTGACTGATGACATTATATAGCTCTCAGTGGTACTTATCATGGCATGAGGAAAAGTGAACAGAACCGTTTGGCCATCCGGATCCTCTGAATCAAGACTGAGCTTCCACTCACCCTTATCAGGAAGCGTTGCTGTAATTGCCCGTTTTAAGCTTGGGATGATGACTTCATCGATCTTCGTCTTGCATACCGCCTGTAGCTCTTTAAGCCGTTTCTGATTTTCTTTATTGCTTCTCTCTTTATCTGGCTCGATCGTTTTAGTCTTCGATAAAAACGGTCTCTCTATGGAAATATCAATATCCTCTGAAAAACGTTTTATGACGTTGTAGCACTTTGAAAGCGACGTCCCGCCTTTAAAAGTCAAATGCCCTCCGATCTCCGGCAATGAAAAAAGGACTTTTAGAATCCAACAGACCCAAAAGTCCTTCTCAACTAATTGCGGCATTATGTTTAAATTGGCCGCGGCCACTTCGAAGTACGCGCGCTTATCTTTAGCGGCAAGCGATACAAATTTATCCATAGAATCTCATCCTTGTAATTTTCTGAATATTGTGCCTATCCACACAGGAGCAAAACGAAGATCATTAATAAGCTGACGTTTGTCATTGGAAGATAATTTTTTCTTGAGGATCCCGACGATTTTATCATCGACATTATCTTGTCCTAAATAACGCAAGGCTTGAATAACCAAGCCGCTTACGCGTCCCGCAGTCGCCATATTTTTAGGCGTTGTTCTTTTTAGCACGAGCTGCTGTTTATTGATCTGTACTGTCCTGTTAGCCCCATCTGTCAGAAAGACAATCCTCGCTGGCACCTGCTCGGTTAAACCAAGCAGGTTCGCGGCATACGCCCCGGAAGGCTGAATCCTTAAATTATCTCGCCCTGCCAACGCTTGAGCGATGCGCTCATAATTTGCCGGAAGCTCTCCTAAAGTAGGATGCTTTTCAGGATAATCATAGAGGCCATGCGCTAACCGTCGAATAGTACCGGCTCTTACCAACCGCACCAAAGCTTGAGCCACGGCGGTACGACTCCCAAGATCAAGAAAGTGATTTGGTGTAAAGACCCAACCCATGTCCTTGCTATAAATCCTGATAGCCATCTTATTCTCAATGCTTTGAGCCATATAAATCACCTCTTCTTGTCACAAAAAGTATATATTTTTTGTGACAAGAAGTCAAGGCATTTTTATGTACTAGTTTAGCGTAAAGAAGCATCTCGGACGTCGTATGGGACATTTTTCCGCTTTACGGGATTCCGCTTCGCGGAAAAATGTCCCATACGTTGGGAGTTTTTCTCCGGGCTAAACTGTTACGAAAAAATTAAAACAGGAATACTGCTGAGGCTACTACGGTGGAGTAACTGCCTTCCGGCCCGATTATCGCGGTCTGCGTGATATTCGACGTGCGGACTATCTTATCCTTCAATTGATATATCTCTTTATTCTCATCCCACGACTTATCTTCATCAAACTCTAATCCAAGAGTGGACGCTAACATTTCTACCGCCAGATCTTCCGCGATATCTCCCGCGACTTTTTCATTCTGGCCAAAGGCGTGATGCTCGCTTAAATATCCGTATGCGTAAGGATCTGCCGGCACCGCGCATCCGATGCTCGCCGCAATAAGACGGTGCGGCTCGTTTGAAAAACATCTAGACATTACCGCGTATGTTATCATCCCCGGGACGAGCTCCTTTAAGCCTTCGTTTCTCGACACAACCTTGCACTCGGGCGGAAGGATGCTCGAAACATGGACAAGGTTGCATTTTTCAATACCTGCGTCGCGTAATGCCAGCTCAAAACTTCTGAGTTCGGCCTTATGTGTTCCGACGCCTTTGGTAAAAAACATCTTCTTTGGAACAAGTATAATCTTCCTGGGAACGAGCAGCATTTTTATCCTTATGTCATTTTTTCATCGGGAATATATAACCCAATAATCTGTAAATAAGTTTCGCCGCTAAAAAATCCGAAGCAACCTGATCCTTTATAGGACAAAGTTCTACGACATCGAAACCAACGATTCTCTTATCCTTCGATACCTCGCGCAGAAGATCCAGTGTCTCATACCAGCCTATGCCGCCCGGCTCAGGCGTGCCTACAGCAGGCATCAACGACGGATCAAATACATCGAGATCGATGGATACATAAACATTTTCGCTTAAACTCTTCGAAATGACATCCTTCCAAAGCGGCATTTCTAAAATATCATAAACATTTATGGTCTTGATACGTGAGCCATTTGTCTGAGCGCCGAGGAAGTCCTTCTCTTCTTTTGATAGGCTGCGTGTTCCCGTCTGAACAATAGGGCATATCTCGCTTATTCTTCTCGCGACACAGCCGTGATTGAACTTGGAACCAAAATATTCATTCCTCAAATCGTAATGAGCGTCTAAATGAAGGACCGAAATATTCGGCATTGTTTCTTTGAACGCTTGGACAGAGCCGACGCTCAAAGAGTGCTCGCCGCCCAGGATGACGGGAAATTTGTTCGCCTTTAGCAGCTCCAGAGTCGAACTATATACCCTGCTTATCATCTCTTCGGGCTCCAACCCGGTAACTGCCAACGGGTCCATGGTGTGGATACCGATCTTAAAAGTCTCCTGATTCAACTCTTCGTCAAAGAGTTCCATCTTCTTTGAGGCGTCTATTATCGCGGCAGGGCCGTTAACCGTCCCCTTCTTATAGGTAACGGTCTTTTCATACGGAACCTGCAGCACAACAACCTTTGCCTTCTTAAAGCTCGAGTACTCTTCGTCTATACCGGCGTAATTCTTCGCGACAGGCGACGCCTGCTGGCCCTGAGGCGTTATTATCGTCTTTTCGTCCATAACCTCCTGTAAGGATCGCTTTTCGGCGCCATGCGTTGTGCAAATTCTAACCCTCTCCCCCCTCGGGGGAGAGGAAAAAGGTTAGGGGGAAACAGCATCATTTGGACAGCAATGATGTTATGCTGAAATAATACGCGCAATCTCACTTGTTAATTCTAATATTCTTTTTGCCCTTTGCTCATCGATGGTCCCCAGTCCGCAGCTCGGCGTTACAATAGATGATATGCTATCTTCGTCTATGCCCCTATCTATCAGTAATTTTAAACCGTCTTTTAGCTTCTTCGCGATTGCCGCGGAGCTTTCCTTATCTATCGCCTCTGAACTCGGCACAATCCCCCAGGCGATCGTCCCGCCGCTTTTTAAAAATTCTTTTATATCGGCGGAATAGAGTAAAAACTCCTTCGTAAAATTATATGCGTCAAAATTTATTATGTCAATGCCTCTTTTAAGTAAAAGCGGCCAATCGGTGTTTCCGCAGCAATGAATACCAGAAAGAGCGCCCTCAGACTTTATCGCTTTGTTAATCTCATCGAGACTTTTTATAGTATCTTCCCGCGGTATATTGACAAAACTTGAGCCTATCAAAACAAGATACGGCTCGTCAATAAAGATTATTACATTAGGATCAAGGGCTTTTAATTTCCCAATCTGCCATTTAGCCTTCATCGAAAGGACTTTTGTGATTACCTCGAACATATCTTTATCATAAATTATGGCCTTTTTATTCTCATCCGTTATTGAAAGCGCGAAACTCACAGGCCCTGTTATATGCCCTTTTACGAAATCGATTCGCCTACCGCTTTTCGCGAAAGAACCGCAGAATTCATAAAGGCCTTCGGCATACCGCGGCGAGATCTTAAAATATTCCAGATCGTTATCCAGATAGCGCTGATATACCTTCTCGATATCGGGCAGGGCTTTTTTAGTATCTATATAGAGTGTTTTGCCATTCTCGTCTAAATTTAAACCTGGGATGCTCTCGGAAAACTGACAATACATCTGTTCTAGGTAAGATCTCTTTGGGAGCTGCGGCCAGAAAGGCATGTGTTTAAAGTTATCAAAAACAAGCTGACAGGCTGTTTTTGCGTCTTTGAAAGGAAGGCTTCCTATGCCCGTAGCTTCGAAATTAAACTTCATTTCTTTCCATGCGGCTAATCCTTGCGAAACATTCAGTCATTTAGGCATGCTGCCATTCGCTTAAGCGCTTTATCCTCTTGAGCATATTGGGATGGGTGCTGAATATCTCCATGACCTTGTCGCCGAAATTTAATTTAACTGCTCTTCTTTGCAGCGCATCGAGCTCATTGGACGATATCGTCCCGCTTCGATCAAGGTCAAGTTCCCTTAAGTCCCTAAGTTCGGTAAGGGCTCTCGACGGGTCATTGACGAAGAAAGCCTTCATGCCCTCCGCTGTCTTAAGCTCATCCTTAGGGATGCGCGCGGAACCATAAACCAGCTTATACAATGCTGTGGCAAGAGATGAGGGATTATTGCCTAAATCGACCGAGCCTTTATCCGCAAAATGCTCCCTTATCCTCGACGCGTACAGAACAAGAAGATTCGTGACAAAATAGAATATAAAAGCGACTAAGCCTACAAGCGCCGCGCTTCCCTGGCTTTTATCTCTTCTGCCGCCAAAAAATAGAAATTGCCACGCTATGCGGTACAATATCATCGGTATTACTGATAGCAGCGTTATGGTAAGCACATCTCTATTTTTCAGATGGGTCATTTCATGTCCAAGCACCGCCTGGAGTTCATCCTTATTTAGCAGGCTCATTATGCCCTGTGTTACACATATCCTCCCATCCTTTATCGAACGGCCGAAAGCAAAAGCGTTGGGGATCGTTATATGGGCAATGCCGATCCTGGGCGCCGGAATATTCGCTTTCATCGCCAACTTTTCCACCATCTGGCGTAGTTCCGGATATTCGCCTTCCTTTATATATGTGACGGACATCGACCATTCAACAAGTTTGGGGCCCACCATATATTGAATGAACATCAATACAAACGACAGCGCCAGGTAGAAATAAAAATTTGTTACGCCAAGCTTATAACTTATTATCGACACCATGGCATAGACTATGGCGAATAATACCGCCACCAATATGTACATCCTCAGCTTCAGATACCACATATAATTACCTCCCTCTATACTCGCTTCTTTACGCTTCGATAAACACTTCTCTTGCCGCAAGCGCCGCGGCTCCTAACACAACGGCGTTATCCTCTAACAGCGTCGGAATTATCTTCACTATGCTCGCAGGCTCTTCAAACGCGAATTTCTTTACGCTTTCCTTTATCGCGTCCATGAACATCTCGCCGGATTTTTCCACTCCGCCGCCTATGACCACTATATCCGGATTGAATATATTTACAAGATACGCTACCCTAACTCCCAAATTCCTGCCGGCGTCGGAAACTAGCTCTATCGCGAGCTTGTCCTTTTTCCTCGCCGCGTTGATTATCACTTCTCTCGTAATTTTAGAGGCATCCCCTCCGACCAATTTGAAGATCTCGCTCGATATCCCTTTGTCTATAGCTTTTACGGCTTTCATTACTACTCCCAGATCGATGCCCCATGGCCTTAAATGGGTATATTCCCTCATCGTATTCTTCTCGTCCTTCTGAAGGCAGGAGAAGACAAGCTGCACCTCGCCCGCGCATCCGCTCGAACCGCAGTAAACGTCTCCCTGTATAACTATTCCCAATCCCACGTCGGAATATATATATAATAGATTGTCGACATCGGCAGAGTGATTGAGGGTCTTTTCACCAAATGCCGCGCAGGATGCGTCATTGCCTATATAGACAGGTATGTAGAATTTCTGCTCTATGAATTTACAGAATTTTAATAGGCCTGTCTTGCTTCTGCCCCTTACGGGATCCGTGTCATGGATAGCGCCTGTAATGTAATCTATAATTCCGGATATGCCTATGCCTATATTTTTGATCAAACCCTTTTCAACCTTGCTCTTATCCGTTGCCTCTTCAATCGCCTTGTTTATATAAGGGGGGAGATCTTCTATATTGACATCAGGCCTTGGCGCATATGCGCTGGAGACAACGTTCACCTGTAAATCTGTAACGACGGCCTTTATAGTCTCCGGGCTTACGTCAACGCCCACGGTATAGGCGCTCTTCGCGTTAAGCTCTAATAATTCCGGCCTTCTTCCGCCGCTGGAAACATCGTATCCTACCTCCAGTATCATCTTCTTATTGATATAGAAATCCAGATAGTTGGATACACTGACTATATTTAATCCCAGCATTCTCGATATGTCTGCCCGCGAGATCGGCCCCTTCTTTCTGATAAGCTCCAGAATGGCGAGGTTCTTACGCTGTCTATCCTGCGAAACATGATAGGTAAAAACGCCTTCTTTTTTTACAGCCATTTTAACCTTCTGGCTTTTGTTATGTATATATCTTTCAAAAACATAACCGCGTTTGGGTAGTTTCCCGCGGTCAGATTCCCGAACTCAAATTTTATCTTAGCTATGTTTGAAATATCTACGGCTTTCTTGACGCGCCTAAAATTCATTGTATACTTCTGCCATTCTTTGCTTAATGCGGACGAAATGTCTTTCTCCATCCTATATGAACGGTTATTGCTGTCGACTATCACCAAGGTCAGATACTCGTCTCCTCTCGAACCTTTAGCCGTATATTTTATATCGAGTTTGTTTAAATCCACGGGCTCTTTCAATTCTATCGTATAGTTCGCCCAACCTGAACCCCTCACATTGCAAAGAACGACCTCATCCGGCTTTGCGGCGCTGAATTCCCTGCCGTCGCCCGAAAAGTAGATATTCTTTATCATCTCTTTATTCGGTTCGCCGCCTCTGATAAAAAATATCCCTTTATCAACCGCTTCTACCAAGCCATATTCGCCGCTGCCTGACGCAAAAAACGGGATCTCACCGAGCACTCTTACCTTTATATCTATACTGCTCTTAAACACAAGCGTTGCTAGAGATAGACTAATCGCGAGCGCCGCTATGAGCCACGGCAGGACCGGTTTCCATTTATTGATTTTGGGTTTTCCTTTTTTATTAGCCGGTACATGAAAATAGGTCTTCGCTATCTCATCCTGAATATCCGTATGATGCGCCTGCTTTTTTGCGGAGACATTATCCATGATATCAATAATCTTGCTCATATAAATTAGCCCTCGATATCGCTCGGGAACTCTCCTCTCCCCTCAGTATCGCTGTCCATTTTGTCGTCCTTATCGATGGTGGAACTTGCGCGCAAGTTACACCAATAGTTGAGACCTGTCCCCTTGGGACCTGACCCCAATCAATAGTCTTACTCATTGGGAGTTCGCTTGGACGTTAGCCGTGAAGAGCTTCATTGCTTCGTGAACTTAAAATCGTCCACGTAAATAACGCCCCTCTTATTCGAAGCGATTCTGTCTTCGAAGACAATAACGAGTTCTGTCAGGCTTGACCTGTCGAGCAGTCCCTTAAATTCCGATAAAGGTATCAAGACCTGCTGCCATTGGTCACTTACATTTGAAACATAGAAACGGCCGATCTGCTTTGAGGCGTTCTTCAACTCCACTTTGAATACGGTTGTATAGCCTTCTTTTGAATCGCCCTTCACCAAGAATGCAAGATTATCGTATTTCGAAGCGTCAAAGTTAGGCAGCATCATCCAGAACCCGTTGTATGCGGGGTTGGGCGACTCGACGCTGTAATCCAGCCTCATCGCAAAGCCTTTTTCGCCGTGTCTAACGGCATTATCAAAACTTTCCTTGCACCACTGGGCCGCGTCTTGAGGATCCTTATTCCATGCCCCAAAATTTCCGTCAAGGTTATTCGGTTTTTCGCCGGAATCGAAATCCGCGATTACAAGCTCTTCCGCGCCTAAAGAAGGCGCTCCCGGCCTTGCCTGTCCCGACGGTAGTGTTGCCGCATCCTGCCCAGCCACTGTAGAAACTTCAACTGTTCCATGCTGCTCTTGCGGGCTTTGCGCGGCGGCCGCACTATCTGCCGCCGGTTCGGCGGCTGTCTTTGGAAGGCTTTGGGTAGATGACAAAACCTCATCGAACTGAGCTTCTTCATCCGTATCCGCTTCTTCGGCAATAGAAACCGGCGGTTTCATAACAAGGGGCTTCTTTTCGGCCTCTTGCTTTTGCCCGCAGCCCGCGATCAAAGGCATGGCGAATAATGCCGCGATTATTAATATTAACCAC
>MHFG01000085.1 GCA_001804065.1 Omnitrophica bacterium RIFCSPHIGHO2_02_FULL_46_20 | reverse complement strand
GTCACTGTAACGGCAGAAATCCCGCTCATATCGTAACAGTTCAGAAGGTGTGAAAAGAATCTACCGTCATTGCGAGGGAGCTCCGAAGGAGCGACCGAAGCAATCTCTGCAATGACAGGTTCCTCTAAGACTGGACTGTTACCTCATATCACCTCAATACCCCGCCGCATTTGTTTGATTATTCGCGCTGTTATGATATACTTGTATGCAAAATAAGATGAGGGGGGCATGATGACGGACAGAGCCCATAAACGAAAGCATTATTTCATAAACAAATCATTCCAGCTTAAATATACCTTCGCGATCGCGTTAACGATCCTTACGGTGATGCTTGTCAGCGGAGTGGGGCTTTACGTCGGAATATGGTCGTCGATAATAGAGAATTTCTCAAAGTTCAAAGTGTCTCAGAACCTGGAGACCGCGAAGAGAATCGCTGATTACGAGGGCGCCAGATACCGAAAAGGCGATTTTAGATTAGAGAAGATATTTAGAGAAGCTGAGCTATTGAGCGCCAGGGAGCAGGAGACTCTGCATAATGCGTTAAGATCCGTCAATAGGTCTCTTGCCCCAAAGATAGTTACACTGGTCGTCGTAATATTCATCGGAGGTATTTTTATTTCGCACAGGATAGCGGGGCCGATGTATAGATTTGAAAAAAGCGCCGAAGCGATACGTAACGGCGATTTGAGCGTAAATTTTTATGTCAGAAAAAGCGATGAGATGAAACATGCCGCCGTAAATTTGGAAGAGATGGTGGAATCGCTTCGCGATGATATAGATAAGATAAAAAGAATAAGCCGTGATCTTAAAACAAGCGTGTCTTCTTTTGCGGGCGATATGCCGCAGGGCGAGGCAAAGCATTTGAAGGAGATGGCTGACCGGATAGGCGAGATCCTTTCAAAATATAAGACATGAACCCAGCACCTTCTAAAGAAGGATTACGCGGCAAAAGAAGGTGCTGGGTGAACCCCGCCCTTGTTTTTATTGCCGCTGTTTTAATCATACCCTGCGAGTTAGCGCATGCCGATCTTTCTTCCGAAGAGGAATTTCTTGAAAAGGTCGAGTACGACAGCATACTTTATTTTACGCGCGAAGCTAATCCGGCGAACGGGCTCATAAAAGACAGCTCCAGGCCCGGCTCGCCGGCAAGCGTCGCGGCAGTCGGATTCGGCCTTACATCCATATGTATAGGAGAGTCCCGCGGATGGATCGCGAAAGACGCCGCATATTATTTGACGCTCAAAACCCTGAAGACCTTTAGAGATACGGTCCAGAATGAACACGGATTTTTTTATCACTTCCTCGACATGAGGACCGGTATGCGCGCGTGGAACTCCGAGGTTTCATCGATAGATACCGCCCTGTTCCTGGCCGGCGCGTTATTCGCGGGAGAATATTTCAAAGGGACCGAGATAGAAGACGTGGCTAAGGAATTGTATAACAGAGTCGACTGGCCATGGATGCTTAATAATAAAAAAATACTCTGCATGGGGTGGAAACCCGAGCAGGGGTTTTTGTGGTATTATTGGGATTCATACAGTGAGGCAATGATTCTTTACGCGCTTGCCATTGGTTCTCCGACGCACCCGATCCCGAAAGAGTGCTGGTTTGAGTGGAAAAGGCCGGTCGATTCCTATAAAGATTATGAAATAATATATTGCGTTACAGGGAGCGTCTTCACGTACCAGTATTCTCATGCATGGATAGATTTTCGTAAATTGCAGGAAGGCGATATCAATTACTATATAAATTCTGTAAACGCCGTTAAAGCGAACAGGGAGTTTTGTATCGCTAATTCTTCCGCCTTTAAAACATATGGCGAAGACTCGTGGGGCTTGAGCGCCTGCCTTGGCCCCGATGGATATAAGGGCTACGGAGCAAAGCCCGGCATAGCTTTGAACGACGGAACCATTCCTCCCCATGGAATGGCAGGTTCGCTTCCGTTCGACCCCATACCATCCCTTAAAGGTTTGAAACGGCTTTATGATAAATACAAGAATTTCTTATACGGCAAATACGGTTTTAAGGACGCCTTCAATATGGACAAGAACTGGTGGGCAGAAGAATATCTGGGCATAGATGTGGGCTTAACGGTTATCATGATTGAGAATCATAGATCAGGCCTTGTATGGGATAAATTCATGAAGTTAGAGCCAATAAAAACCTGGATAGATAAATGTATAAAAAAGTAAGAATTAGGGTTGACAAACGGCTAATATATGCTATTATAGTCTGTAATGTATAAAAGGATAATATCGAAAAAGAGGGGAGATTTTGTCTATATAGCAATATTGGCCGCAATTTTTATTGTTATATACGGTAATTATGTATTTGCCGCTGACAAGCGATTCAAGAGCGAAGAAGACCTTCTTGACGAAACAAGGGCCAATGTTGAAAAACATTTGAACGATCAGCAAGAAGCAAAATCCTCGGCTGCAGCCAAAGAGAAAGCTAAATCCAGCGCCGCAGAAGAGCCTATAGCAGTAAACCCCGTTAGAGAACTTGATGATTTCTCTAACGGGGCAAAAGAAGAACAAGAGAAAGCCACACAAGCAGAGCCCGCAGTAGAAGAAAAATCATTAGTTCAAGAAAAATATGCCGAGGGAATCCCATCAGATGTTATGTCCGTTACCATGACGAATAATAAGACGGATAATAGCGCAAATCAGCAGTCTTCCGCGGAGGAGATAGATATCAGTTCTTCATCCAAACAACCGGTTATAAAGTCAGCGATAGAACAACCTATTCTGAAGAAGATGGACATTAGCAGGATCGGCGCGAGCCCTTATTACGAGACTTATGAAGGCTTAAGGTTATTAAAATATTTTACGGTCGCCCAGCGTGTTGAGATATATCAGGAACCAAGGCCGATAGATTCGTATATCCTGGACGCGTTTGCGATGAGAATAATATATCCGAACACGCCGTGGGATATCGAAAGCGACTATAGGACGCAGCTCACGCCTGTATTTACCCGCGCATACGGGACTGAGATCACTATGAGCGACCCAAAGAATAAAGAGGGGCAGATACGCTATACCCATGACTATCGCCAGATATATAAGAATTACTGGCCTAAATATCAATATCAAAACTCGACTCTAAAGGAAGAGGACTGGGACCAGAACGAGATACTCTTAATGCATACAAAAGAAATAGGCCCCATCGGCTGGCTCTATACCTCCAACTTTGGCTACAGGTATTCGACAATGAACGCCAAAAGCGACCAAAGTTATTACGAAATCAGGCATACATATCTTGGCAGTTTATCGTTAGCGCCCAACCCGCGGTTGGAATATTTCTTTCAGGGTGAATATTATAAAAGCATGCATTTAAAAAGCTCGTATGATTACAGGCCGGACCATTTCCTGGGCAGGACAGAGCTAAGGATAAAATCGAATGACATGAAGACAAGCTTTGTTCCTCAGTTCAGTTTTTCAAAAGACATGTATTATCCTTTCTGGAATACCTTTGAAAAATACGAGATAGCGCTCAGGGTCGGCCGTGATTTCACAAAGAGATTCAGCGCCACAAGCACGGCGCAGTATGTCTATTCATTCAGAGACGAACCGGATAATCAGGGCCCGAACCTTTACGGCAATACACAGTCGCTTAAAAATCCCCACAAAGATAAGGCGGAGTATATTTCACTGGAAAACAGATTTAGTTATAATATTTACGACAGGATATATCTTCAAGCGGGACTTGATATAGCCAACGGCCTTAACTGGTCGATTTTTGATAATTGGGGGTTGCTGGGGGGCCTGGAATATTACGCGCCGGGGATTATACGTGTTGACGTTGGATGGAGAGGCAATCACTATTATAATTTAGATGATTATCTTTCATCCGTGTACTTTAAATTCTATCTCTTTATGTAACCGGCAAAAATAATGTATATGATTAAAAGAAGGCGCGGGGTATTTTTTTCTGTTCTTTGCGCGGCAATAGTAATAACGGCTGCAGGATGCGGTAATTCGGGAAGCAGTAACGCTCCTCACGGCCCTGTCGAAATAAAGGCAGCGTTTTGGGGCGGGCCGGATGAAGTAAGGATAGTAAGCGGCATAATCAAAGAATGGCAGAAGGCCCACCCGGATATAATCGTAAGGTTGGAGCACACGCCATACCGCGGTTATGTCGATAAGCTGCTTACAAGGATAGCGGGCCGTTCAGCCCCTGATATTATCTGCACAGAGGTTGATTTGTTTGTAACGTTCCAGTCAAAAGATGTGCTGCTGGACCTGACGCCTTATGTAAAGGATGATCCAGAATTCAACCTTAAAGAATTCTATCCGGAAATCGTAAATAGATTTACTGTGGATGGCAGGTTGTACGCCATCCCCAGAGACACAGCGCCTTTTGCGTGTGTATATTACAATAAAAGATTATTTGATGAAGCAAAGATACCGTATCCGACAGATGATTGGGATGTAAACGACCTGTTGGAGAAGGCAAAGAAACTGACAAAAGTAGACGAGGATGGCCGTGTAACGCAGTACGGATTTTACGCATGGGCTTGGCAGAACTTCATATATGCGTTCGGCGGAAGCCTTGTCAATGATGCGGCCCATCCGACAAGATGCGCGATGAATAGCAGCTCTTCGCTGGCGGGCTTACGATTTTATTCGGATTTGATAAATCGATATAGAGTTCACCCGACATCGACAGCGATGACCAATCTCGCAATGGGTGTTCAGGGCATGTTCATGACGGACAGGCTCGCCATGTTCGCGTCAGGTATATGGGAAACGCCGGGTTTTAGGAAGATGGAAAATCTTGATTGGGATGTGGCAATGTTCCCTAAAGGCCCGACAGGGATAAGGGCGTTTGGTACGGGCGGCTCCGGCTATTGCGTGCTGAAAGATTCCAATCATCCGGCCGAAGCGTTTGAGGTTATAAAAGCTCTTGCGGGCAGGCGCGCGCAGGCGCTCTTGGCCGATACCGGATTAGCGCAGCCGGCAATAAAAGATATAGTTGAAAGCGAACACTGGTCATTAAACGACAAACCGCCGAAGAATAAGAAGATGTTAGACGCCGCGATGAGATATGTTATCTATGAACCGTTTCACCCTGCGTGGAGAGAGGCAAAGGAATTATATATAAATCCTGAATTGGACCTGGTATTCAACGGTAAAAAAAGCGCTGAAAATGCCGTGAATAGTTTTATCGGCAAAGTGGATGATTTATTGAAGAAGAAATAGGGCGTAAAGGCCGCAATGGGCTGAAGAAAATTTAAAAAGTCGGGGGAGAATGGAAAGGGGGAATAGTTATGGTTAAAAAGAGCATAGTAGTCGCGACTATCGCAGCGTTCTTAATTATGTTCGCGGCGCCTGTTTCTTTTGCGGCGCAAAAAGCGGCAGAGCTTCTTATCGCCGATTTCGATTCAGGTGAAAAGCCTAACAATATCGGCGGTGATTTCGGGGCCTGGAATAAGGATCCGGCGGATTTCTCGCAAGGATGCACCGAGTCATTCGACAGCGCAAACAGGTACGGCGATACGGGCTTTGCGATGAAGATTGATTACAGCGTAGAATCCAAAAATCCGGCATACAACGGCTTCTGGATGACGCTCAATAACCTGAATGGATCGAAATATGATAATCTATCCTTCTGGGTTAAGGGCGATGCGAAGATCGGCTATACGACCGTATTCAAGGTTGAACTGAAGAATACAGGAAAGCAGATAGGCCGTTATTACGTGACAAGCGTAACCGATCAGTGGCAGGAAGTGGTCATACCTTTGACGGAATTCAAGGGGCTGACGGATCTTTCGAACCTGACCGAGTTTGTCATTGTATTTGAAGACAGGATAGCTTCGAATAAGAAGGGCGTCATATACATAGACGACATTAGGCTTACGAAGAGCAGATAATTGGATAGTATAGCAATCTCCTTTTCCCCTCACCTTAATCCTCTCCCCAAAGGGGAGAGGGAAGGGTGAGGGGGTAAGTTCTCTATCAATAAGAAAACGGGCAGAAGCGGGTGCCTGCTTAATTTCGGCGCCTTTCTGCCTGTTTTCTAAATGGAGCGCCATGAATTTCCCATTTAAAAAAATTTGCAGCGTAATATTTTTTTTAACACTTTTTGCCGCCCTTCTAAATACATCATCGTCCGCTAAAGAAACATCCTCCGCTAAAGGGAGATTTATCCAGTCTTTAATATTAAGCGATTATAATCAGGATTCTATTATGACTAATTTGGGAGGGCTCTCCGGGGGCAAGGAACAATTACCCGGGATAGCCTACGCAGGAATAGTATCGGATAACGGCCTTCGGCGCGGCGACTCAGGCGCGGCTGCATGGATCGATTACGATGTATCGAAGCCCGGAGAATATTCTTTTTACTGGATTAAATTAGGAAAGGAATTGCCTGGGAGAACAGGCGTTACAGCCACGCTTGATTTAATTCAATATAATTACCTTTCCTTCTGGATAAAAGGAATGCCCGACCTGAAGAAGATAAAGGTTGAACTGCACCAAGAGACGAACGAAAATGGCACATTTGAATACGGAAAAGATATAACAGGTTTTGTTTATACGGATCTGTACATGAACGGCCCGATAGGCGCTGAATGGAAAAAGGTTTTAATACCTTTGGCAGACTTCGCCGCGATAAAAGACTGGCATAAGATGCTGGAACTCGTATTTGTTTTTGAGAATAAACTCGATACGCCCAAAGGGGCCGTATACATAGATGATATTTTATTCGGCTATAGGCCTTCGATTGTTTTGATGGCTAAAGGGACAAAAGAGACAAACGCGCCGATCGAGCCTTCATTTAAAGTTAACGATGTCGGGTCAAAACAATGTCTTATATTCAAAGGCGCGAATAGATTGTCAATAAATGCCGAGAGCGCGCATGAAAATCCTTTTCTTGAAAACGTCAGATTTGAATACAGCGTAGATAAGGGATCTACATGGAGGGTAATAGGTGTTGATTATGATACGAGTAAAAAGACATATAAAGTTTCTTGGCAGCCGGATAATTCAAGGGAGCTGACTCGTTATCAGATTAGGGCCGTTTCGGCAGATATATGGGGCAATGAAAAACCGACCGGTGTATTAATAGATTGCCCAATACAGCCGATGTCAGATGATGAATTCTTGAACATGGTCGAGAATAAGGCGTTCGATTTCTTCAACGACCATCAGGATCAGAAGACAGGCCTATTTGCCGACACGACAGGCGGCGGTGACGCGAGTATCGCGTCTACCGGGTTTGGATTGGCGGCTTTATGCGTAGGAGCCGAACGCGGCTGGATCGCAAAAGAAGGCGCGCGTAAAAGAGCGCTGTTAGCGCTCGACGCATTCCTGCCTAAAGCCGAAGGTGGTGAGCCGCTTGCTGATGGGAGATTCGGATTCTTCTATCATTTTCTTAATATTCACAGCGGGAAGCGGGCCAGCAAGAGCGAGATATCGACTATTGACACGGCGATATTAGTTGCGGGCGCGCTTACAGCCGGAGAATATTTCGGGGGAGAGGTCAAGAATAAAGCTAAAAAATTATACGAAAATGTGGAGTGGAATAAATTTGTGGGCAAGGAAAAAGGCCCTCTATTCAATCTTTTTTCCATGGGCTGGTCGCCTGAAAGAGGTTTTTTGGAATCCTACTGGGATTACTACACCGACGAAACTATACTTATAAATCTTCTGGCGATAGGATCGCCAACCCATCCGGTCTCGCCTGATGTATTTTACTCCTGGGTTAGAAATAAAGGAGCTTACAATAACGGGCAGCCGTTCATTTATAGCTGGCACGGCGCGCTATTTTCCTATCAATACGCGAATGTATGGTTCGATTTTCGTGGCATTATAGATAAGCATGGCGTAAGCTGGCATGAAAATTCGAAAAACGCTACGCTTGCCAACAGGCAATTCTGCATAGATAATGCGGATAAGCTTAAAGGATTCGGCCCAAATTGCTGGGGGATTACCTCGATGGCGAGGCCTCAGGGTTACACGATGCATTTCGGAGTTCCCCCGTCGGGTAATGGCGAGCCGGAATACGACGGCACCCTTTCTCCGACCGGCCCTGCCGGGTCTATCGTTTTTACCCCATACTTGTCGCTATCCGCGTTAAAATATATGTATATAAATTATCCAAGGCTCTGGGGCCAGTATGGCCTAAGGGATTCTTTCAATCTTGAGAAGAAATGGTATTCGCCTATATATTACGGTATAGGCGAAGCCATGATCCTGCTGCCTGTAGAAAATTTCCGCTCATCACTTTTATGGAAAAATTTTATGAAGAACTTTTTCGTGCAAGACGCGCTGAAGAAAGCGGGTTTTACGAAAGTGAAACCCTAATGGAGGTAGTCTTTATGAGGCCTTGTATTTACAGTATGCTATGGTATGAGAGTTTGCGTATAAAAAAGAAGGCGGCAGGATTAATATTAGCCGCATTTTTTCTGTTTTGCCTAAATACAACTTTCCTTTTTTCTCAAGACGAAGGGCCGAAGGGTGAAAGCGCGGCAGGATCCGGTGAACCGGTAGTTCCGAAAGAGGCCATAGGCTCTATGCCTGCTAAGGCGGAACCGATAAATACTGAAGAGATCATCGCTAAGATAAATGAAGCGAAGGACGCCGGAAGCGCCTTACGCGCGTGTGAAAGCGCAATCCAGCAATGCAAGGCTTTCGAAGATTATGAAAACATGATCTCGGAGATAAAACTCCTTGCCTCCATGAAAGATTACGCCTTCCAGGATGTTCTGGACTATGCCGTTGGGAAAGCGAGGGTAGAAGAGTTATCGTACCTTACAAAGAAGAACGATATCGAATCAGGGCGCATATATATGTCGGTTAATGAAAAATATTATAATGAGGCGCTCGAATATCTCGATAAGGCCGGTAAAGTTACAAAATCGAAAGATCTCGATCTTGGCATATATTTCTTGAAATTTCTTATATTCAAAGAGATATTCCAGCCCCAGAAGGTTGACGGGGTATTTAACGAGATGGTTAACAAGGTCGGCTCTTATAGCGAAGAGGACGCGAAGAACCTCGCCAAACTCAATGAGATATCCAACAAATTAAGCGATAATGGAATGAAAGACGACGCGATGAAGCTGAAGCTCGTCTACGCGTCGAAGGTCGATCCGAATAGCGCCAAGAAAATAGCGGATGAGATAAAAACCGACGCCGATAAATATTTCGAAGCAGGCAGCGCTAAAGAGGCCGTCTCCACATACGATACGTATCTACAACTCGCGGAAAACTATTATGATAAAGATGCCATGTCGGCGAGATTGATGGATATAGCCGAGAAATATTTTAACAAAAGCCAGTATAAATACGCGATAAAATATTATTCACTTTATCTATTTAAGTATGGAGCTTCTCAGGTGGCGGACTATGCGAGCTCGAAACTCGCCATGTCATATTATCATGATAAGGATTACGCGAAGGCTGTCAGTAAGTTCGAAGAATTTTTAAACACCTATCCGAACAGCGTCTGGTTCGAAAAAGGCTTCGAGAGCCTCTGTAAACTCTATTATGAAAACTCAAGCGCCGAGAAGGCGCAGGAATTTTTACAGAAGCTGATAGATACATATCCCCGCCGCGAGACGAGGGACTACGCGCATCTTCTCATCGGCACCCTTTATTATAGTAAGGCTGACTACAACAAGGCGCTTGAGATATTCAAAAAGATACAGCAATCCTTTCCGAAGAGCGCGTATCTTTATACGACGGACGTGCTTATCGCGGATATAAACGATATCAAGAAAGGCGGCAGGCCTTCATACTCTTTCGGCTCCAAAGATATTTACAAGGCATGGGATATTTACACGCAAATTTCCGCCGATATCGGGATTGGCGAAGGGGCGGAAGTAGTGGATAATAAAGACGCTAAGCCCGGAGAAATTTTTATAAAGACAAAGGCAGGTTCCAAGGTAACATTTACAATAAATGGCCTCGAGGATCTGGACAGGTTTCACGAATACTGGCAGGACAGGGAAGACCAAAGCAGGCTTCCGCGCGAGATCAAAACTGAAACCGAGAAGGACTTAATATTCCTTATCTGGTCGGGCGCTGACGGCGGTAAATTCCTCGATGATAAACAAACGCTTTCAAGGATCTGGCGGGCCCCTGGCGAGCCCGGTAACTGCGCCATTACGATAAACATAGGAGATCTGGGTTTAGTCCGGCCGCTTGACACCGGATCGAGGAAAGATGCCGCTAAGACGCTCTCGATACACGTCTTTGTAGAGAAGTAAGCCCCGTTAGAGAACTTGATTATTTTTCTAACGGGGTAAAGGAAGTATTATTTGTTGATGAGTAAATTAAAGCCCCTTGCCCTGATTATTTTCTTAAGCATCTTCGCGCTCACTCCATGCGCCTGCTCAAAAAAACAAAATCAGCATAAGCCGCCAAAACCTTCGTCCTCGGAAGCGAAGATTCCGCCGGTTGCCATGATAGCTGATTTCGACAGAGGTATGATGGTTAACAATCTCCATGGGGAATGCGGAACGTGGGAGGCTCACCCGGAAGATAAGACGCAGGGCATAAATGCCGTTCTTGACAAAGATATAAAGGTTGGGGACGCGGGATATTCGTTAAAATTAGAATACAGCGTAGGCTCTCTTAAAAACGCGGTTAACGGTTTTTGGACCCAGCTGAGATCTTTCGACGCATCTCCATACGATCATTTCGAATTTTGGGTGAAGGGTGACGAAACGGAAGGCTACACTACCCTATTCAAAATAGAATTTAAGAAATTTCAAAAAGACAAAGAAGGCCATGACGAGACTATCAAGGGGAGCTATATAGTGAAAGGCGTTACGGACAAATGGCGGAAGATATCCGTCCCTCTGAACGCGATGAATGGCATTCTCGATTGGAAGGATATAGTAGAATTAGTCATTACTTTTGAAAAAAGGCGCGTTGATAAACCCAAAGGCGCCCTCTACTTCGACGACTTTGCATTTGTTAAAACCGGGAATCCCAGCCCCAGCATCACCGATGTGGTTGAACGCAAGAAAGAGAAAACCGAAAAAAAGCTCGCGCCCGAAGAATTCGCCAGATTTTTGATATCAAGGCTAAACGGTTTTCCCTCAACTGTATTAGTGAAAAAAAAATTCCCATCGGATGACAAAGCCCTTTTGCGCGAAATTGCCAAGGATACATGGAATTATTTTGAAAAGTTGGTTGACAAGGAACATCAACTCCCTATAGACAACGTCTCATTCAGCTCGATGGGCGTTCTTACCGAAGATACGAGTGTCGGCGATTATACAAATATCACGAATGTAGGAATGTATCTGATGTGCCTTGTGGCCGGGTATGATTTCAAATTCATAACGAAAAAAGAAGCTGTCAAAAGACTTGCATCTACGCTTGATTCTATAGAAAGGTTAGAGACATATAACGGCTTTCCTTACAATTATTATGATATAACGATATTTCAGAGGACCAGTAACTTCATTTCTTTTGTCGACAGCGGATGGCTTGCGGCAGGTATAATAGTCGTGAAGAACGCGTTTGGGCAGGAACTGGGCGATAGATGCCAGAAGATGCTGGACAAGTTGAATTTTGCGTTCTTCTACGACCCCGTAGAGCAGAGCATGTATCACGGCTTCTATACGAACATAGATTATTATTCGGAGTATCACTACGGCGCGTTCTACACTGAGACGAGAGCAATAAGTTATCTGGCTATAGGCAAGGGTGATGCGCCAAAAGAGCACTGGTTTAAACTCGCAAGGACATTTTCGGACTCTTGGTTATGGCAGACGCAGATGCCTAAAGGTAGAAAAGAGAAAATCTACTTAGGCTGCGCCACAGAGGGCGGGTATTATATATATAATGACATTAAATTCGTTCCAAGTTGGGGCGGGAGCATGTTTGAAGCGCTTATGCCTACGCTGATCCTGGAGGAGAAAAAAGAAGCGCCGAGGGCGCTTGGCATAAACGACGAAAGGCATGTTAAGATACAGATACAGTATGCGCTCGAGAAATTAAATTATCCGGTATTCGGGATGTCCCCGTCATGTATCCCTGAAGGCGGCTACACAGAGTACGGTGTAAGGCCTCTGGGCATGAAAGGGTATAAGGCAGGCGTAGTCACGCCTCACGCGACATTCTTAGCGCTTGAATTCGCGCCGAAAGAGTGTGTGGCAAATATAAGGAAGATGCTCGCTCTTTTTAACGCGTATGGTGAATACGGTTTTTATGATGCCATAGACGTCGAGACCGGCAAGGTTGAGATAAAATATCTCTGTCTCGACCAGGCGATGTCTTTCCTCGCGCTCGATAACTATTTAAATGACGGCGCCATAAGAAAAAGATTTATTGCCGATCCCATAAATAAGCGCGCTGAAGAGCTGTTAAAAGTAGAAGATTTTTTTGAGTGATTGTGCTATAATTTTAGCTTTATGCTATTGTATGAGGCAAGCATATGAAACCTCGCATTGCATTCGCGAGAGGTTCCATGTGCAATTGTAATGGAGTTGGCACATGAAAAGTTCTACAAAAGAAGCAGCGGCAGGTTATTTATTCCTGCTGCCTAATTTTATAGGATTTCTGGTATTCATACTCATACCGGTCGCGTTTTCTCTTATATTGAGCCTTGTCAATTGGGACATGCTGTCCGCCCCCAAATTCGTGGGGCTGGCCAACTTCGTAAATCTACTGGGATTTCATCTTGAAGCCGGTAGGCTGATCGCCAATGACCCGCTATTCTGGAAATGCGTGGGTAACACGCTATTCCTTATGCTCATAATACCGATCGAGATGATAGCGGCTTTAGTATTAGCGCTTTCGATGAATCAGAAAATAATGGGAATAAAATTATTCAGATTTCTGTATTTCCTGCCTACGATAACAAACGGAGTCGCTATCTGCCTCTTGTGGGCATGGATTTATAATTATGATTTCGGGCTGTTGAACTCTCTCATAAAAAACGTAGGAAATTTTTTAAATCTTTCCTTAAAAGGCATTCCGTGGCTTACCTCTACAATCTGGTCCAAACCTTCGCTTATGATAATGGGGTTGTGGGTCGCGATGGGAGGGTACAATATGATATTGTTCCTCGCGGCGTTACAGGGAGTGCCGCGGGAGCTTTATGAGGCGGCTGAGATAGACGGCGCTGATCTCTGGCATAAATTCTGGGCAATAACATGGCCGATGATAAGCCCGACAACATTCTTCATAGCTATTATGGCGGTGATAGGAGGTTTTCAGGGCGGCTTCATGCAGGCATATGTCATGACAGGAGGCGGCCCTGACCGTTCGACTACTACGTTAGAGTACCTTATATATAATCATCTCTATAGCTGGCAGCACGTCGGATATGCGGCGGGAATCGCATGGTTTGTATTTGTAGTCGTATTTTTGATAACCTTATTTAACTGGCGCTTTGGCGGTAAGCTGGTACAGTACTATCACTACTGATTATATGAGACATCAGAAAGCCCTTATTATAAAGAAGAAAGAGATGGCAAGGACTTGGCAAAAGAGCCCTAAAAAGATATTAATCTACGCCTTTTTGATAGTCGGAACGGTCTCAATGGTTCTTCCATTTTTTTGGATGATCTCCACGTCTTTAAAGTCCTACGCGTCAGTCTTCATCTTTAATATGAGCGGGATACAGTGGATACCAAATCCAATATATTGGAAGAATTATATAGATGTATGGACAGTTGTCCCCTTCGCGTGGTTTTACCTTAATAGCCTATTTGTGTGTATCGCGGTGACGTTAGCGCAGGTAGCGACAAGCGCCTTCGCGGCCTATGCGTTCTCAAGGCTCAAATTCCCAGGGAGAGAAAAAATATTCTTCTTATATCTTGCGACGATGATGATTCCGGGTTCCGTCACGCTGATACCGGTATTTGTCTTGATGAGGGTATTTGGCTGGATCGATACATACAAGGCATTGATAATTCCGGCCGCTTTTTCGGCGTATGGCACGTTCATGCTCAGGCAGTTCTTCATGACCATACCCAGGGATCTCGAAGACGCGGCAAAGATCGATGGCTGTAATTACTGGAGTATATTCTGTAAGGTTATACTACCGCTCTCAAAAACGGCGCTCGCTACATTGACGGTATTTGCGGCGCTCGGAAACTGGGTGAGTTTTATGTGGCCGTTGTTAGTGACAAATTCTATTGAGAAGAGAACGCTTCCTGTGGGGCTGGCGTATTTTCAGGAGATGTACCAATATGCCCAGCCTGATTGGGGGCTTTTGATGGCAGGTTCTCTAGTGACGGTGGTGCCGGTTATCATAATATTCTTGTTTAGTCAGAAATTTTTTGTTGAGGGGATTAAGC
>MHFG01000084.1:11118-14331 GCA_001804065.1 Omnitrophica bacterium RIFCSPHIGHO2_02_FULL_46_20 | reverse complement strand
CATAACTATAAACAGGAAACTGGCAAAGAGTTACTACAAGGGGCTCGTCGGATTAAAAAAATACCTCGGGTTAAAAGACGCGCTGGGCGTGAAGGACATGGTGATGCTGCCCGGTGTCATTAATTACGAGGCTACCCAAAGAAATCTTGCGGTACTTTGGCCGAAGATCGAGAAGGCCATATTGTCGGCGCTGGATTCTTTGCTTACGGATAGGGAGAAAGAGGGGAAGGCCATCTACCGCGACTTCTGTAAAAGGGCGGACGATATCAGCAAAATGCTCTCTGAAATAAAGTCAAGGGCCCATCTGAACATACAGGAATACCGACAAAGGTTCGCCCAGCGGATAAAGGACCTGACCAGCGGTCACGAGATAGACAAGGGCAGGCTGGAGATGGAAGTCGCTATATTCGCGAAGAATAGCGATATATCAGAAGAGATAACCAGGCTAAAGAATCACCTGGCAAATTTTAAAAGAACCATAGCCCTAAACGGCGAGGCAGGCAAAAAAATAGATTTTATAGCGCAGGAATTACATAGAGAGGTAAATACTATCGGCTCCAAGGCGAGCGACTTTAAGATATCAAAGAATGTCATAGAGATAAAGGGCGAGATAGAAAAGATACGAGAACAGGCGAAGAACATAGAATGACGAAAGCGGCCGCTAAGCACAAAGGAAAAGTATTCGTCATATCAGCGCCGTCCGGCTGCGGCAAGACCACCCTGTGCAAAAAACTCCTTGACGACAACTTAAAATTAGCGCGATCGATATCCGTGACCACACGATCCGCGCGCAAGGGCGAAAAGAAAGGAGTGGATTATCGCTTCGTTTCGCCGGCCGAATTCATCGCGATGATAGATAAAAAGGAGTTCCTCGAATACGAAGAAAATTTCGGCTATCTTTACGGAACGCCGAAAAAATTCGTAGAGGACTTGCTAAATTCCGGTAAGAACGTCCTTTTGAGTATCGATGTGAAGGGCGCGATGAATGTGCGCAAGCTCTATCCTAAAGAGAGCGTCCTTATCTTTATATTGCCGCCGTCGATAGAAGCGTTGAAAAAAAGGCTGGAATCGAGGTCGTCTGACGCGGCCCATTCGATATTGAACAGGCTAAAGATATCGAGAAAAGAGATCGCGTATAAGAATAGATACGACTATACAGTCGTTAATGACAGGCTTGACACAGCCTATAAAAAGTTAAAGAACATAATAATTTCAGAAGGAGAACGATATGCAGGCCCCGCCGATAGATAAGTTAATGGACAAGATACACAGTATATATAAACTGGTTATCCTGTCGTCCCGAAGGACGATAGAGCTTGCCGACGGCGCGCAGAAGCTTGTCAACGCGCCTGCCGACGCGAAACCGAGCGATATAGCCTTAAAGGAGATAATCAAAGGGAAGATTTCATACAAGGTTAAGGAAGGGAAATGACAATGGCCGGCAAGACGATCATCATAGGCATTACAGGCAGCATCGCCGCGTATAAGGCGTGCGGGATCGTCAATATATTGAAGAAGGATTCTTTCGACGTCAAGGTAATCCTGACGAAAGAAGGCGCCCAGTTTGTTACGCCGCTTACCCTGCAGACGCTTTCAGGGAATAAAGTCCTTACAGATATGTTTGAGCTGCCCGATATGTGGAACCCAGTTCACACATCATTAGCGGATAGCGCATCGCTCGTTCTGATAGCGCCCGCGACGGCAAACGTCATCGGAAAGCTCGCAAACGGTATTTGCGACGACCTTTTGAGCTGCGTCGTCTATGCGACGAAAGCGCCGGTCGTGATAGCGCCGGCAATGAATGAGAAGATGTATAATCATAAAATAGTTCAGGGGAATATAGCAGGGCTTAAAAAGATAGGATATTCATTCGTTGGGCCGGTCAAAGGCCGTCTTGCCTGCGGGCATGACGCTATAGGCCACATAGCCGATATTGGCGATATAGTGAAGGAAGCGAAAAGACTCCTCAGGTGAAGATAAAAAATATCCTCATAGCGGCAGGGCCTACCCGAGAAAGAATAGACCCGGTAAGATTCATCTCAAACTATTCCACAGGGACATTCGGATACGCCATCGCGAAAGAGGCTAAGCGCCGGAAGCTTTCCGTTACCTTAGTTAGCGGCCCGACGTCGTTAAAAGCCCCTCAAGGCGTGAAATTTATTCCTGTCGAGAGCTCTTTGGATATGCGCAAAGCCGTGCTGGCCGAATTTCCAAAGACAGATTGTATGATAATGACAGCCGCGGTCGCTGATTGGAGGCCAAGATATCCAGCGAAACGCAAGATAAAAAAGAAAGAGAGGCGGATCTTAGAGTTAGTCGAGAACCCGGACATACTCGCCCAGATAGGGGCGCGAAAGAAAAAAAGAATAGTAATAGGTTTTGCGCTGGAGACAGAAAATCTGGGGAAAACCGCTTTAAAGAAATTAAAAAATAAAAACTTAGACATGATAATAGCGAATAGGCTGACAAAAGAAGCGAATATTTTCGGCGATAAAAAGTTGGACGTGGTTACTATTGATAAATTTGGCAACAGGACGAGGGTGTTCAATAAATCGAAGGAAGAACTGGCCAAGATTATCCTTGACAAGGCTTTGCGTTTTGAGTTAGGTTAATCGCATGAGGAGAGGCATATGGATGGAAAAAGGGCGGTTACCTTAGTAGAGCTGGCGATAGTAATAACGGTATTTATCGTCATCTTTATTTCGCTCACTCCATTAGTGAACAAGATGAGGGACAGGGCGAATATGATAAAGTGTTCGAATAATATACGCCTGATAAGTATAGCGTTACACACGTATGCGGCGGATCATAATGAGGAGTTTGCGCCGGATTTGAGATCATTATATCCTGATTATATCAAAGAAGAGAAGGTCTTTCGCTGCCCGTCGGCTAAAACCGCGGGGACGGCGGAAAAGTGCGATTACGAATATGTCGCGGGGCTGACGGAATCATCGCCGCCTGCCAAGACAATAGTTTACGACCGCGGGGGGAATCATAAAAAGAAAGGCCGCAATATTTTAAGAGTCAATGGTTCCGTAGAGTGGGTCGAAAACACTTAAACCGAAAAAAGGCGGCGTACCCAAGTGGCTTAAGGGAAGAGTCTGCAAAACTCTGATTCAGCGGTTCAATTCCGCTCGCCGCCTCCAGTTTCCGCATGCTATAGTGTGTAGCGAAAACTGTAAAGAGAGTATTTGGACGCGTAGCTCAGTTGGT
>MHFG01000084.1:6557-11034 GCA_001804065.1 Omnitrophica bacterium RIFCSPHIGHO2_02_FULL_46_20 | reverse complement strand
CATTTTTCTATTTGGTGTTTTGCCTGAAAAATGGTGTCTGTCCCTAATTTGGGCCTAATTTTCGGGCGGGTGGTGAAATGGCAAACACGATGGACTTAAAATCCATTGGCCGGAAGGCCTTGAGGGTTCAACTCCCTCCCTGCCCACCATTCTGCTACGCCCGTCAGCAGTCAGACTGAGGTAGGGCTTCGCAGGAATCATGTAAGCAGAATGTCTCTGCCAAAGGCAAAAATGGCAGCTACGCGCTTTTAGAAATAATTATATGGACTTAAGCACGTTAAGACATAGTACGGCGCATGTGATGGCGCAGGCCGCGAAAGCCCTGTGGCCCGACGTCAAGCTCGGCATGGGCCCTGCCATAGAGGACGGGTTCTATTACGACTTTGACCGCGAAGAACCATTCGCGCCGGAGGACCTCGAAAAGATAGAAGCTAAGATGCGCGACATAATAAAGAAGAATTATCCTTTCGAGAGAGAAGAGACGGCGAAGAAAGACGCGGTAAAGCTGTTTAAATCGATGCACGAAAAATATAAGGTTGAATTGATAGAGGCTATTCCGGCGGATTCAGTGTCAATTTATAAAGACGGAGATTTTATCGATCTGTGCCGCGGCCCGCACATACATTCTACCGGCGAGATAAAGGCATTTAAGCTTCTTTCAATAGCGGGCGCTTATTGGCACGGTATTGAAACAAATCCGATGTTACAGCGAATATACGGGACGGCTTTCCAGACCCAAAAAGAACTCGAAACCTATATAAAAACTTTGGAAGAGGCAAAAAAGAGAGATCACAGAATTTTGGGTAAGCAGCTCGAATACTTTAGTATGAGCGATGAGATGGGGTCAGGCCTCGTATTATACCATCCGAAGGGCGCGCGCTTAAGAACGATCATCGAAGAATACATAAGAAACGAGCACCTGAGGCGCGGGTATGAACTCGTTATAGGGCCGCATATATTAAAGAGCGACGTATGGGTGCGCTCCGGCCATTATGACTATTACAAAGAGAATATGTATACGTTCAGGATCGACAACCAGGAATACGCGATCAAACCCATGAACTGCCCCAACCATATAATGGTCTATAAATCTAAGACGAGAAGCTATAAGGACCTTCCGTTAAAATTTTTTGAGCTCGGCACCGTTTATCGTAATGAAAAGAGCGGGGTATTGCACGGACTTCTTCGTGTAAGAGGTTTTACGCAGGACGATGCGCACATATTCTGTTTGAGGGAACAGGCTGAGGATGAAATAGTAAAAGTGATAGATTTTGTTATCGATACGTTGAACGCGTTCGGGTTCGATGATTTTTCTATAGAGCTGTCGACGAGGCCGGCAAAATCGATCGGCGCCGATGAAGACTGGGCCATGGCGGAGCTCGCCTTAATAAATTCATTAAATAGAAAAACCCTGGCTTACGAGATAAACGAAGGCGAAGGCGCGTTCTACGGCCCGAAGATAGATATAAAATTAAAAGACGCGCTTAAACGCGAATGGCAGTGCGCCACTATTCAGTGCGATTTCGCGCTGCCCGAAAGGTTCGACTTAAAATATGCCGGGCAAGACGGGAAAGAATACAGGCCGATAATGCTGCATAGGGTAATCCTGGGTTCTCTGGAACGTTTTATGGGCGCTTTGATAGAGCATTTTGCGGGAGCAATGCCGTTATGGCTCGCGCCGGCGCAATGCCGCATAATTCCCATATCCGAAAAGGTGAACGAATACGCCGGGAATATATGGCAGACATTATTTGCGGCCGGCATAAGGGTAGAAGCGGACAATAGGAACGAGAGGCTGGAGAAGAAGATCCGGGACGCGGAGGTCGAGAAAATACCATATATGATTATCATAGGCTCGAAAGAAGAAAGCATCGGAATGGTATCGGTTAGATCAAAAGCCGAAGGCGATATCGGCAGGATGAAGCCGGCGGAATTTATAGAAAGAATACGAGAAGAGGTCGAAAAGAAGATCAGATGAGGGGTGATGAGATAAAAAGTGATTCGCTTATTGAAAGGGGGAGGTGATTGAGTATTTTTAAAAAAGAAATACGGATCAATCATAGAATCAGGGCAAAGGAAGTAAGGGTTATCGACGATAATGGTAACCAGCTTGGCGTGATGAGCGCTCCGGAGGCGATAAAGAAGGCCGAAGAAGCGGGGCTCGATTTGGTTGAGATCGCCCCTACGGCAACGCCGCCTGTTTGCAGGATCATGGACAACTCCAGGTATAAATACGAACAGGAGAAGAAGGAGAAAGAGGCCCGCAGGAAACAGAAGGTAATCCACCTAAAAGAGATACGGATGGGGCCGAAGATCGGAGAGCATGATTATCAGTTTAAACTGAGGCACCTGACGGAATTCTTAAAAAAAGGCGACAAGGTTAAGGTGACGATGATCTTTAAAGGCCGCGAGATGGCGCACATAGATTTGGGGCGGAAGATTCTGGATAGGCTGTCGAGCGACATATCGACTTTAGGCGAAATAGAAGAGATGCCTAAACTCGAAGGCCGCTTCCTTAACATGGTCATAAGAACTAAATAAGGCGGTAAATACCAACGACTAATTACTAACTCGCAAAAGAGCCTATAAGGGAGAGTTGACGATGCCTAAACTCAAAACAAGTAAAAGCGCGAAGAAAAGAATTCGGTTTAGCGGGACCGGGAAGATAAAATATTTTAGGGCCGGCAGGCGGCATCTTTTGGGAGGAAAGAGATCCAAGAGGAAAAGATTGTTGGGTAAAGCCGGCTACGTGTCTAAGGCCGACGAATCGGCGATTAGACTGCTCTTACCGTACGGAGCATAGTATAAAATAGGGACAGACACCATTTTTCTATTTGGTGTTTTGCCTGAAAAATGGTGTCTGTCCCTATTTTGAGAGGAAAAAATGTCAAAGGTCAAACACGCGGTTGCGACAAAAAGACACAGAAAAAGAGTATTAAAGGCCGCCGAGGGACAGTGGGGCGGCAGGCACAGATTCTATCGCCGAGCGCTCGAATCTCTTGCCAAGGGCAGGATGTATAGTTTTAGAGACAGGAAGGCCAAGAAGAGAGATTTCCGCTCGCTTTGGATAGTCCGCGTAAACGCGGCGTGCAGGGAGCGCGGCATATCTTATTCCAAATTTATGAACGGCCTGAAGAAACTAAACATCCTGGTTGATAGGAAGATGCTGGCGGAACTGGCGGTCTCTGACAAGAAGGCATTCGGCAAACTAATTGAGATGGTAAAGGCATAAAATAGGTAAATTGAGATCTACCTATTTTACCTAAAATTCCCTCTCCCCTTTAGGGGAGAGGGATAGGGTGAGGGGGATGAAAGAAAAAATAAAGGAAATTGAACAAAACGCGCTTGCCGAAATAGCGTCTTCCAAAAACAGCGATTCTATCGAGAAAATGCGCGTAAAATATCTCGGGAGAAAGGGCCTCGTCACGGAACTCTTTAAAAAGATGGGCGAGGCGCGGCCTGAAGAGAGGGCCGGGCTGGGCCAGCTTATCAATTCATTGAAAGGGGTCGTTGCCAGGGCCCTTGACGAAAAAACCTCTATTGTCTCAGGCAGCGGCGGCGCGAAAATAGAAAAAATAGATATTACGCTGCCCGGGGTAGCCAGAGAGGTCGGCAGCGTCCATCCTGTTTCAAAAACTATAAACCAGATATGCGAGATATTCATATCCTTGGGGTTTAGGGTAGTCGAAGGGCCGGAGATAGAGAACGAGCATTATAATTTTGAGGCCCTCAACATACCTTTAGAACATCCGTCCCGCGACGCGTTCGACACATTCTATCTTTCGGACAAGCCCGTGGCTTGTGCTGAGCCCTTGTCGAAGCATAAATGGTTACTGCGCAGTCACACCTCTCCGGTACAGGCGCGTTTTATGGAGAAGAACAAACCGCCATTTTCAATAATCATACCCGGAAAAGTTTTCAGGCCGGACGCTACGGACGCGTCGCATTCATTCATGTTCCATCAGGTCGAAGGCCTTGCCGTCAGTGAGAGCGTAAAATTCTCGGATTTAAAAGGCGTATTGACAATATTCGCGAAACGCATGTTCGGCGAGAAGATCAAGATGCGCTTTCGTCCTAGTTTCTTTCCGTTCACCGAACCCAGCGCGGAAGTAGATATATCATGTATTTTGTGTTCCGGTGCCAAAGGCCCCGCGGCGCGCGACACGCGGCAAAAGTGCGGCTTATGCGGCGGGAAGGGGTGGCTTGAGATACTGGGCGCTGGCATGGTAAATCCCAGGGTATTCAAAAATGTAGGCTACGATCCTGATAAGGTTGCAGGATTCGCATTCGGCATGGGTGTCGAGAGGATCGCCATATTAAAATACGGTATTACCGATATAAGAATGTTCTTCGAAAACGATTTAAGATTCTTAAAGCAATTTTAAGGCATATATGCGCGTTAGTTATAATTGGCTGAGAGATTATGTTGATATAAACATTTCGGCACAGAAGCTCGCTCAAGTTTTGACGATGGCGG
>MHFG01000084.1:0-6551 GCA_001804065.1 Omnitrophica bacterium RIFCSPHIGHO2_02_FULL_46_20 | reverse complement strand
CCGTAGATTCTATTGAGAAGAAGCTCGACGATTCCGTATTGGATATAGAGATAACTTCAAATCGGCCTGATTGGCTTTCGTATATCGGAATTGCCCGCGAGGTAGCGGCGATAACCGGCAAGAAATTAAAAATGCCGTCGGCAGCCGGCATAAGGGGCGAAGGAGCGCGCCAAGGCGCAAGGGGTAAGGTTACGGTAAAGGTCGAGGATAAGAAGCTGTGTCCTCGGTACACGGCGCGCATTATACGGAATGTAAAAGTCGGCGCTTCGCCCGGATGGCTTAAGAAAAAGATAGAAGCAGCCGGATTAAGGCCGGTCAATAATATAGTAGACATAACGAACTTCTGCCTTTTCGAAACGGGCGAGCCGATGCACGCATTCGATCTCGATAATCTCTCCGGATCCGCCGTGATCATACGCAAGGCCGCGAAAGGCGAAAAGATAATAGCTATCGACGGCGCTGAGCGCTTACTCGACGAGTCAATGCTGGTTATAGCGGATTCGGCCTTGCCGGCGGCGATCGCGGGAGTCATGGGAGGCTTAAAAACGGAAGTCGGGAATCAGACGAAGGACATATTATTGGAGGCGGCATATTTTGACCCTATCTCCATAAGAAGAACATCCAGGCTATTGGCCCTGTCAACAGAATCGAGTTACCGATTTGAGAGAAAGGTCGATATAGATAATATACAATACGCGTCGGATCGCGCGGCGCGGCTTATTTTGGAAATAGCCGGCGGCGAAATGGGAGAATTTATAGATACGGGAAAGATAAGGCATGATAAAAGGGCAATAAGCTTAAGATATGAAAGATTAAACAAGGTAACAGGCGTTGATATCCCGCCTTCAAAAACCAGGTCTATCCTTACATCGCTCGGCGCAAGGGTAAAATCTCTCTCGAGATCCGCGCTAAAATTGGAGGCGCCTTTCTTTAGGCATGACCTCCAGAGTGAGATAGACCTGATAGAAGAAGTCGCGAGGGTTTATGGTTACGGTAATATTCCGGAGACGATTCCACAAATAGTGGAAAAAGGCGCGAGGCTTCCTTTTGATATGGCCGTTGATAATAAGATACGGGAGATTTTAACAAGCCTGGGCCTATCCGAAATAATTACTTATAGTCTTTTGAGCAAGCCGCTTCTTCTCAAGGCAAAGATCAGCGATGCTGATGTCATAGAGATAAAAAATCCGTTGTCAGCGGAACAGGAGGTCATGAGGCCGTCATCGATAGCCGGCATGCTGAATTCGATCCGCCATAATATAAACAGGAAGACCAAAAGCTTAAGGCTGTTTGAATTGGGCAATGTTTATTTTAAAGAAGGCGCGGATGTTTTTAAGGAAAAAAGAAATCTTTCGATGGGAGTAACAGGGCTTGAGTTTACCGGATGGACAGACAAAAGCCGCGGCGTAACTCTCTTCGATCTAAAGGGGGTTGTAGAGACGCTATTTTTGTCCCTGGGCGTCGTAGAATTCTCGACAAGAGAAGTCAAGGATGATACTTTTTCTCCCGCGGCATGCTCTTCTATAGAAGTAAAAGGCGAGCCCTTAGGCATCATCGGTGAGATTGACCCTGAGGTATTGGATAATTTTGATATAAAAGATAGGGTCTATATCGCCGAGATCGACTGTGAAAAGCTTCTCGGATTCGTGTCTTTAGAAAAGCAGTTTAAAGAACCGCCAAAATACCCTTCGGTTGTCCGCGACATTTCGATAGTGGTAGATAAAAACATTTCAAACGGCCAGGTGATTTCTTCGATAAAAGAGACGGCAGGCCGGATATTAAAAGACGCCCAGTTGATCGACAGGTACCGCGGCGTTCAGATCCCCGATGGGAAAACAGGGCTGACATATAGATTGGAATACCAGGATCTAAAGCGGACGCTGCTGGATTTGGACGTCCAAGAAGTTCACTTCCGTGTAGTGCGCGCGCTCGAAAATAATTTAGGGGCGCGTCTCAGATAGTTTTGCCTTGAGGCGGGTTTTGTGCTATACTTGCGTTTAGAGGAAAGCAATCATTCCCTGCGGTGCGCGTGGCTTTAGAGCGAAAAATATTGAGCCAACATTGATTTACTATGGGAGCCTAACTGCGCCGATACCTTGGTATTGGTTCGAGGGCGCCCACCTGTACATAACAGGGTCAATATGATTCGGACTCACACGGCATCCGCGGGGATTTTTTTCATAAGAGTATCGTTTGGCTATCATCTTAGGGATTCACAACATTCCCTCTCCCCTTTAGGGGAGAGGGGTAGGGTGAGGGGGAATGAAGCTCGGGATGGATTTGTTTACGAAAGAAAAAACGAAGCAGAAGGAACCATTAGCGGTGAGGATGAGGCCAAAGACCCTCGACGATTTTATCGGCCAGGAGCATATCCTCGGCAAAGACAAGCTCCTGCGCCGCCTGATAGAATCCGACAAGATCTCGTCAGTCATTCTTTACGGCCCGTCCGGCTGCGGCAAGACCACGCTCGCTTTAATAATAAAGGACAGGACCGATTCATATTTTGAAAGGATAAACGCGGCCTCGAATAACGTCGCGGATATCCGCAGGGTAATAGATACAGCTAAGAAACGAGAGGCTATGGATGGCAGAAGGACGATCCTTCTAATAGACGAAATACACCGCTTCAATAAAGCCCAGCAGGATGTTTTGATGCCGGATGTTGAGGCAGGCAACCCCATTCTTATCGGCACTACGACGCACAACCCGTTTTTTTATGTCAACGCGGCGTTATTGTCGCGTTCTCAGGTCTTTGAATTTAAGAAATTATCCGACGACGATGTAATAAATATAATAAAGAACACTCTCAGCGATATGGAAAACGGGTTAGGCAATGTCCGCGTTAATATCGACGACGACGCGATAAAACATCTTGCGAAGGTTGCAGAAGGAGATGCGCGCCGCGCTCTCTCGGCATTAGAGGTCGGCGCCCTTACCACGCCTGCCGGAGGAGATAGGTCGATACGTTTCACGCTAAAAGTCGCGGAAGAATCCATTCAGAAAAAAGCGGTCGTGTACGATAAAGACGAAGACGGCCATTACGACACAATCTCCGCGTTCATAAAATCGATGCGGGGCTCCGATCCCGACGCCGCGCTGTATTGGATGGCAAAGATGATATACGCGGGCGAAGATCCGCGATTCATCGCGCGCAGAATCGTTATATGCGCGGCGGAAGACGTCGGTAACGCGGATCCGCAGGCGCTCGTTGTCGCGAACGCGGCGCTCCAGGTCTCGGAATTTGTCGGGATGCCCGAGGCCCGCATACCATTAGCGCAGGCGGCTGTGTATGTGGCGTGCGCTCCAAAATCGAATGCCGCGTATATGGGGATAGAGAGCGCTCTTAAAGACGTTGAAGAAGGAAAAACGTTAGAGGTGCCAAACCATTTAAAGGATGCCTCTCTCGACCGGGACGCGTTTGGCCATGGCAAGGACTATAAGTACGCGCATGACTATAAAGACCATTACGTAAAACAGGAATACAAGCCTTCCAATAAAGTTTACTACATTCCCACTGAAATGGGCTGCGAGAAGAAGATAAAAGAGTGGCTCGAAAACCTCAGAGAAAAATAGTTGAGCAGTGCGCTTAATTCCTTCGTCATTGCGAGCGAATGAAATTAGTAACCCGTCATAGGTCACCTTTAAAGGTGACCTATGACATCGTCGAGACACTTCTTTACGCTTCGCGGAGTTTACACTGAGCGAAGCAATCTCTTTTTTAATAGGCATCCGCGCGGTTATCGGCAGATGTCATAAAGACAATTTTTTTACGGTCGTCGATCGCGTAAAAAAACCTATAGCCTCCGATTCTATAACGCCACGTTTCCGGTTTATAACCTTTGAGCTTCTTTATATTTTTGCCGAAATATGGCTGCTGTCTTAGTTGAGGATAGACGTATGAAAGAAGCTTCGCCTCTATCTTTTCCCGCTGGTTGGCAAATCCGCTCTCGAGATCTTTTGAAAATTGATCTGTCTCGAATATTTTGAAGCTACCCAACTAACCGCCCTTTCATCTTTTTAGCGTCGCGGTGTCCTGCCTTTAGTCTTTCCAGCAAGCCTTTGTCCGATTTAATCTGAGCCATTTCGATAGTATCCACAAAGCAAGATTCTTCTATCTCTTTCATAACAGTGGTTGTGATAAAATTAGAGATGGGTCTATGCTCAATCTTAGCTATAGCGGATATCCATTTGTATTCTTGCGGCGATAATCTTATTGTTATCACAGACATTTTAATGACACCCCCTTATATTCTTTTGTATTCATTTGTAGTATATCATATTCTATGCCGCTTGTCAAGTTTTACCGCCCTTTCTCGATGTAGTCGTTGATCACTTTGAATATCATGCCGAGATCCGTCGGGTTCTGCATGGATTACAGGGTGTCCCCTTATGAGATGGCGCCATTATGTGCGCTATCGATACGCTTCCCGACGATGTTTTATTTTATAAATGTATACGGCTCTTTCCTTATCGTCAATGCGGTATAAAATCCGGTAGTCCCCGCTTCTTAATCTATACCCTTCTTCACTGGTTAATTTTATACATCCGGATGGACGAGAATTGTCTTTCAAGATTAGCAGCTTCTCTTTTATTTTTTTAAAGATATGATCAGGAAGGCTATCAATGTCCTTTTTTGCGGAAGGAAGTAAAAGAAGTTTACGCATCGCGTTGCCTCAAGTAGTCTTCAAAAGGAATTGCCTGAGATTCTTCTTTTTTGAGCTTTTTAAAATCCAAGATGTCCTCTTTCAGCTCTTCCTCGGCTAGTTTCTCTGTTATGGCTTTTTCTACAAAGAAGCTGTATTTGGTTCCATGAGCAACGCAGAACTCTTTGAGCCTGTTCAGGACGCCTTTATTAACCTTTATCGCAAAGGTAATTTTATCCATCTTTTTCACCTCCATCATAAATATAACACATTTTTATAACTTTGTCAATACTAAGCTATAAAAAGTTATATTTAGTCTTCTGCCTTACTTGTTAATGACCTGGTATGAACTTATGGGATGGCGCTGTTATAACAGATTGTCATTGCGAGCGA
Source organism: Omnitrophica bacterium RIFCSPHIGHO2_02_FULL_46_20 (assembly GCA_001804065.1). Classification (GTDB taxonomy): domain Bacteria; phylum Omnitrophota; class Gorgyraeia; order 2-01-FULL-45-10; family 2-01-FULL-45-10; genus MHFG01. Next base: position 1,515 of record MHFG01000084.1, on the reverse strand, counting down.
GCCTTTAGGCGAGCGAAGCAATCTCTATATCGTCGGAGATTGCTTCGTCGGCGCTAAAGCGCCTTCTCGCAATGACGTCTAATTTGGACAGCAATGAAAATGGGTAGTAAAATAGGGGCGGTTCTATTTTAATTGTTCATGTAATTTTTAGGCAGGATGCATGTCTACCGGTAAGCTTAGGGAAGGAGATGCTAAGCCCACGCCCTAATGAACGCGCTATTTTGATCATTGTTTCTAATGTTAGGTTTTTCTCTTCCCCCGTCTCGATCTGCGATATAAACTGTTGGGACACGCCAAGTTTCTTGGCCAGGTCCGCCTGTCGCAGATGCTTTTCTTCTCTAATCTCGGAAATCCGTTGCGCCAATGCTACCTTTGCGCATTCAAGTTCATAGAGCAGTCTGAACTCTTTGTCTTTCAGCTTCTCTTCTAAACCAATTTCAATATTCTCCAATCTAACTTTTTTCATTTTTATCACCTCTCAAGTTCAATTCGTTCAATATTGGCTCCGCAGGCCTCTATCTTTACCTTTCTCTTTATGCATAATTTCAAATCGTTCTCGGATATCCTATTAAAGTATACAAGATATAACTTGTTTTGTCAAGGAAAATCTGCCCTGGGTCAGGATCTAATATAGGTAACCGAATATAATTTCCTATGCTATCAAGGTCTATCTTTCTCGCCAGGAGGGATTCTTAGGAGTTGAAAGCGGCTCTTCCCTGTGTTGGCATAATAAAACCCCCTTTCTGCGTCTCTATATATAAAGACGTAAAAAGAAGGTAAATTATTGCAAAAAATATATAACTTTTTTTCTTTTACAGGATGTACCTAAATAGGACGTCTGCTATTCCCTTACAGGGTGTACCTAAATAGGACGTCTGCTATTCCTTTCGTCCCTATTTTATTGTTCTATAGGCATCCAATAAATAATAGAGGCGTTGCCCGTAACCTTCCAATAGTCGTTTTTTCTTACAGGAAACATAATAGAATCATATGCTCCATAAACCCCTATGCCATTGATGTCACTAGAGACACGGGCTATCAAAGTAGTTGGGTTGGTGGAACTATCTGTATATCCATTAATGTATCTTCCTCCAAAGACATCTCCCCGCGCTGTGACAAAACCATCGGTGCTGGCTTGATAAATAGTATTGGTTGCTTTTGCCACCCGCGGTCCAAAGGCGCCTCCACCCCCGCCAAGAGGCCCATATGCCCCTCCATTTTCAGAAGCCTGAAATTGATTTACACCAGAATCAAAATAAATTCTTCCCTGTCCGGCAGGCGAAACTGCAGGCGCCCCCGTGCCTCTTACGGAAACAGGCCCATTTACATCCAGTGTTGTATTCGGCTCTGTCGTCCCTATGCCAACATTGCCTTCTACGAGAAGCCCGCTCGTAGGTATGGAGCCGTCGGGGATGGTTGCGGGGTTTGAGTATGTATCACCGATAGCGCCTTTCTTGGTCCGCTCGATGGTCTGATCAGGGACTATCGTAGTAAGCCTTATCTCTTCGGCTGATA
>MHFG01000083.1 GCA_001804065.1 Omnitrophica bacterium RIFCSPHIGHO2_02_FULL_46_20 | reverse complement strand
ACCGATTAATGGGTAGGTCATCGTAACGATCTGGCCTTTATAGGAAGGGTCTGTGAGTATTTCCTGGTAGCCAGTCATGCTTGTGTTAAAAACTACTTCTCCGCATCTTTCGCCGGCAGCGCCGAACGATTTGCCTTTGTAGAGCTTACCGTCTTCTAAGGCGAGGATTGCGTCCATTTTTATTTTTTCTGATGTTTTAAAGCAGTTGTTATGAAATCCCTGAATAAAGGATGCGGCTTGTCCGGTTTTGATTTAAATTCCGGATGGTATTGTACCGCAAGAAAAAAAGGATGATTGCTTATTTCTACCATCTCAACGAGATTTTTCTTAGGATAGATTCCGGAGAAGACCATGCCTTTTTTCTCCAATAAATTTTTATATTTGTTATTAAATTCGTATCTGTGCCTATGCCGTTCAAGGATCAAGCCTTTTTTATACACTTTATAAGCAAGGCTGCCCTTCCTGACCTTGCAGGGATAAGCGCCCAGACGCATGGTGCCGCCCATGTCCTTGACGTGTTTTTGCTCTTCCAGAAGACTGATTACGGGGTATTTCGCTTTTCTGTCAAATTCTGTCGAGTTCGCTCTCTTTAGGCCGCATGCGTTTCGCGAAAATTCTATAACCGCGCATTGCATTCCGAGGCACAATCCCAGGAACGGGATCTTGTTTTCCCGCGCGTATCTTATTGCCTTGATTTTACCCTCTATCCCCCTGTACCCAAATCCTCCCGGCACTAATATCCCGGATACATCATCTAAAAGGCTTCCAATGCCGTGTTTTTCTATCTCTTCGGAATCGATCTTTTTTATGGCAACCCTGGTATCATTATGTATGCCGGCGTGAATGAGCGATTCATATATGGATTTATAGGCGTCCTGTAATCCTATATACTTTCCAACGACCGCGACCGCGACCTTATGGCGCGGGTGTATGGCTCTTTGAACGACTTTCTTTTTCCAATCCTTCAAGTCTGTAGATTTAGATTTTAGTTGAAACTGGCCCAATATTATCTTATCGAGCCCCTGTTCCTTGAATACAAGCGGTATCTGATAGATAGATTCCGCGTCTCTTGCCTCTATTACCGCGTCTTTATTAACGTTGCAGAATAGCGATATCTTTTCTCTTATGTCGTCTCTGAGCGCCTTCTCGGTCCTACAAATTAGAATGTCGGGCTGAATTCCTATTTCTCGCAGTTTTCCGACGCTGTGTTGTGTGGGTTTTGTCTTTATCTCTTCCGCGCTTCGGACATAGGGTATCAGCGTAAGGTGTACGTATAAGGCATTATGATACCCGACCTCGAGCCTAAATTGTCTGGCGGCTTCCAAGAAAGGAAGGCTCTCAATATCGCCCACAGTCCCGCCTATCTCAATTATCAAAATCTCGGCTTTAGAAACGTGCGCGGCCTTTCGTATTCTTTCCTTTATTTCATCTGTAATGTGAGGTATTACCTGAATAGTCTTGCCGAGATAGTCGCCCCGTCTTTCCCTGGCGATTACCGCGTTATATACCTGGCCGGTCGTCGCATTACTGAATTTTGTTGTTTCGGTATTGATGAATCTTTCGTAATGGCCAAGGTCAAGGTCAGTCTCAGCGCCGTCCTCGGTTACATAAACTTCGCCATGCTGATAAGGGTTCATCGTGCCGGGGTCAACATTAATATAGGGATCCAGTTTCATCATGGCGACTTTAAAGCCGCGTGATTCCATGATCTTGCCGATGGATGCCGAAGCGATACCCTTGCCCAGGCTTGATATAACGCCGCCGGTAGTAAAGATGTATTTTGTCATGCTTATCCCTATTCTTATCCCCCTTCGCATTCAATGGTATAGCAAGAAGGCGCTTCGGGGGATTAATTCGGCCATGCAATTTACATCGCTTCGTTCTGTAAATTGCGGCCTCATTAAAAAAATAGCGTTTTTTTTTAGGCCGAGACAATCCGGCTTTAAAAAAAACGCTCTTTTGCTGTATTATCCTCCTTCGCATTCAATGCTTCGGCGACTCGATGCTTCGGAGGATTAAATTCGTCCCATTGCCTTATCTTTTGCCCTGCTGGGCCCTTCGTTCTTTGTTTTTATCGTAGAGTTTTTCGCTGAGCCACTCTTTAGCTATGGCGTCCGAATCCTTGCCCTCTACCCTCCAGTCGTATTCCATGATAATGTCGGTCTTCAGGACTTTCCAGACCGGCTCGGTAAGTAGATTCGGTTTTTTTGCGTAAACCAGGTCAAGCTTTTTGCAGTAGAAAACAGCGTCTTTGGATATTACTACGCCCTGTTTTTTCATATCCTGTATAAAGGAAGCAACTAATTGAACACGGGCATTTTTATCTACTTTAAGCCATTCATTTCCTGTGACAGGCCTGTCTTGGGCATGCGTAAAGGCAGCGCAAAAAGTAATAAGTAATAAAGCGGTTATTATTTTTTTCATATGCCAACGCTCATATAACAGCATGAATGCCTCCTGTATTTAGGATAATGATAAATGATACCGCCTTTAACGGCACAAGTCAATATTAATGTTATGAGATTGCTTCTCCCGCCAAAAAGCGGCGGGATCGCAATGACGAAATCTTTTCGCATAAAAGATTGTACTCTACCGTTATGTAAGGGGTAATGAGGAATCGCCCATTAAGTACTCATCTATATAGCGCGCGGCTGTCCTGCCCTCGTAGATCGCCCAGACAATCAGCGACTGGCCTCTATGCATGTCGCCTGCCGAAAAAACTTTTCTTTGCGAAGTCATGTATTTATCATCGGTCTTGACATTGCCTTTTTGGTCGAATTCCACGCCCAATTCTTTCAGTAACGCGTTGTGTTCCGGGTGAACGAATCCCACTGCCAATATTACGATATCCGCCTCTATCTCAAATTCGCTGTGCGGTATCTCTTTCATTACATGGCAAAGTCCTTCTTCTCCCCGCGAGAAGTCCGTCCTAACGCACTGGACTTTTTTTACAACACCGTTTTCTCCTACAAATTTTTTAGTAAGGACTGCCCATTCCCGCGCGCCGCCTTCTTCATGGCTGGAGGATGTTTTTAAAAGCATCGGATGCTTTGGCCAGGGGAAATCAGAAGTCCGGCATTCAGCGGGCCTTGGCAGTACCTCTATCTGCGTGACGCACGAAGCGCCTTGTCTATGCGCTGTCCCAACGCAATCGGCTCCCGTATCTCCCCCGCCTATTACAAGAACTTTTTTCCCGTTGGCATTTATTATTTGTTCGGGCGGTATCTTTTCGCCCGCGACAACTTTATTGGCCTGGACCAAATAATCCATCGCAAAATTTATGCCTTTTAAGCTTCTTCCTTCGATCTTAAGGTCTCTCGGCTGCCTAGATCCGCACGCAAGACAAATTGCGTCAAATATCTTTAGAAGTTTGGAAACTTTATAATCGGCCCCTACATTAGTCGACGGCAAGAATTTAATCCCCTCTTTTTTCCAGATATTGAGGCGCCTGTCTATGATATACTTTTCTAATTTGAAGTCCGGTATGCCGTAACGGAGCAGGCCGCCTATCTTATCGTCCTTTTCAAAGATCGTTACCATGTGCCCTGCTTTGTTAAGCTGGTCGGCGCACGCCAATCCCGCTGGGCCGGACCCTATTATGGCGACATTTTTATGCGTGCGCCTTTTTGGCGGTTTCGGTTTAACATGATTGGAATCAAAAGCCCACTCGATTATCGCGAGCTCATTCTCTCTTATGGCAACGGGGTCGTCATTTATGCCGAGCACGCAGGCGTATTCGCATGCTGCCGGGCACAGTCTTCCCGTTATCTCCGGCAGATTATTTGTGGCGTTAAGAAGTTCGAACGCCTTTTTCCATTCACCGTGAAACATCAGGTCATTCCATTCTGGTATATAATTTCCTATTGGACAACCCCAATGACAGAAAGGCGTCCCGCAGTCCATGCATCTGGACGCCTGATCTTCCGAGTCATCTTCGGCGCGCAGCATCGATACCCACCCGTAGTCCTTTATCCTCTCGCATACGGGGCGATATAAAGGATGAACTCTCTTAACTTTTAAAAACCCCTTTGGATCACCCATCAGATACCTCCGCCATCTCCGATAGCGGTTTTACCATCTTCGCTTCGAGAATACGCTTGTATTCCAGCGGCATCACCTTCACGAACCGCTTCTTCTCTTTATAAAATTCATTCAATATCTTTTTTGCGACAGGGCTTTGCGTGCGATGCGAATGGTTGGCTAACAGGCCGCGTATATGTTCCCCGTCCTCCGCCTTTAGCTCTTCAAGGCCTACCATATCCATGTTGCATCTGTCTTTAAATTTCCCATCTTTATCATAGACATAGGCAATGCCGCCTGACATGCCAGCGGCAAAGTTCCTGCCTGTTTTACCAAGAACGATTACAATCCCGCCCGTCATGTATTCACAGCCATGGTCACCCACGCCCTCTACGACCGCATGTAATCCGGAATTTCTGATGCAGAACCTCTCGCCTGATACGCCCCTGATATATGCCTCGCCCGATATCGCGCCGTAAAACGTTGTATTGCCGATTATGATGTTCTCCTCCGGTTTATAATCCGTTTTCTTGTCCGGTATTATGACGATCTTCCCGCCGGAAATCCCCTTGCCAACGTAGTCATTGGCCATTCCTTCAAGCTCGAACGTTATGCCCTTGGCGAGGAACGCCCCGAAGCTCTGGCCCGCGACCCCTTTGAACTTACAATTTATAGTGTTTTCGGGCAAGCCTCCTTCGCCGTGTATTCTGCATACCTCTCCGCTAAGCATCGCGCCTGTCGTCCTGTTCGTATTATTAATAGGTAGTTCCATCTTTACCGGTTTTGAATTCTCCAGGGCCTCTTTTGCCAGCTCGATTAGTTGTAGATCAAAAATTTTGTCTACTCCATGGTCTTGTTTCATTGAGCAATGAGTGTCAATGTCATTAGGGACATCCGGCTTATACAATATTTTAGAAAAATCCAATCCTTTTCCCTTCCATGGTAACCTGTCTTCACAAGGCTCGAGTAGGTCCACCCTCCCTACGAGTTTATCAACAGTTCTTATGCCTAAATCAGCCATTATCTCGCGTAATTCCTGCGCGACAAAGCGGAAGTAATTAATCAGATATCCGGGCATGCCATGGAATTTATTTCTTAATATCTCATCCTGCGTTGCTACCCCCACGGAGCAATTATTTAGATGGCAGTGTCTCAACATGACGCAGCCCAAAACAACCAGAGCCGCTGTAGAGAAACCAAACTCCTCCGCGCCTAAAAGCGCCGCTATAGCGACATCGCGGCCTGTTCTCATCTGCCCGTCTGTCTGCAGCCGCACGCGGCTTCGGAGGTCGTTCAATACAAGCGTCTGGTGCGTTTCTGATAGTCCGAGCTCCCAAGGAAGCCCCGCGTGTTTTATGGAACTTAAAGGCGATGCTCCTGTGCCGCCGTCTCCTCCCGAGATAAGGATCATATCAGCGTGACCCTTTGCCACGCCCGCGGCGACCGTGCCCACGCCCATTTCTGACACTAATTTTACGCTTATCCTGGCCCTGGGGTTCACATTCTTTAAATCGAATATAAGCTGAGCTAGATCCTCGATAGAATATATGTCATGATGCGGCGGCGGAGATATAAGCGTTACGCCCGGCGTTGTGTAACGGGTGCTGGCTATGACAGCGCTTACTTTATGGCCCGGCAGCTGCCCGCCTTCGCCGGGCTTTGCGCCTTGCGCTATCTTGATCTGCAATTCATCCGCGTTTACGAGATAATTTGTAGTAACGCCGAACCTTCCGGATGCTACCTGCTTTATGGAGCTCCTCACGGAGTCTTTGTTAGGTAAAGGCGTAAACCTCGCGGGGTCCTCTCCGCCCTCTCCTGTATTTGACCGCCCGCCCAGTTTATTCATCGCCATCGCGATCGTTTCGTGAGTCTCTTTGCTTATAGAGCCGAAGCTCATAGCCCCCGTAGCAAAGCGTTTCACTATATTTTCGATCGTCTCTACCTCTTCTATCGGTATTGGCCCGCATTTCTTGAATTTTAATAGGCTTCGCAATGTGCACGGATTTTTTGACTGATCATTTATTAGATGAGAAAATTCTTTATATTTTTTATAATCGCCTCCCCGAGCGGCTTCCTGCAATTTGGCTATAGTTTCAGGATTCCACAGATGAAATTCGCCGTCTCTTTTCCATTGATACAGGCCGCCTGTTTTTAGATAAGGCTCATCCATTCCCCTTTTAGGGTAAGCGTGGCCGTGCCTCAATAATGTTTCTTTCGCGATAATATCAAATCCAATCCCGCCTATTCTTGAGGGTGTTCCGGTAAAACATTTATCGATTATTGCATCGTTTAATCCTATCGCCTCAAAAACTTGAGCGCCTCGATAACCCTGGAGTGTCGATATGCCCATTTTGGACAGTATCTTTAATATGCCCTTCTCGACGGCTTTGATGTAATTATGTTCAGCCTCGCTTCTGATTAGGTCCAGCTCTCCGTCTTTTATCAGTTGATTTACCGTCTCATAGGCAAGGTACGGATTGACGCAGTCCGCTCCGTATCCGAATAGAAGAGCAAAATGATGGACCTCTCTTGGTTCGGCGCTTTCTATAATAATGCCTATTTGTGTGCGAAGCGCGTTTCGTATGAGATGGTGGTGGACCGCCGCCGCGGCCAGAAGAGCGGGAATGCCGGCAAACCCTTTGTCTACCCCCCTGTCGCTCAAGATTATAAAGGTATATCCTTTTTTGATCGCGGATACCGCTTCGCCGCATATTGCGTCCAGCCTATTTTTTAGTTTCTTCTCCCCCGCGGCCTTAAATAAAATAGATATAACCTTGGTCTTAAAGCCACTGATTTTTATACCCCGTATCCTGCCTAATTCTTCATTCGTAAGAATAGGTTTTTCTACTCTTAGTTTATGGCAATGCATGGCGGATTCTTCCAGAATATTTTTCTCGGGGCCTATGAAACTGCCGAGGTTCATGACCAATTCTTCTCTTATGGGATCGATAGCCGGATTCGTGACTTGAGCGAATAGTTGTTTAAAATAATTGAAAAGGAGCTGCGGCTCTTTTGATAGAACCGCATGCGGGGTATCATTACCCATCGACCCTATCGGCTCTTGAGCATTTTCTGCCATCGGCTTAATGATAACTTTTAAATCCTCTCTCGTATACCCGAATGCCTTCAGTTGTTTAAGCAAGTCGCCGATGCGTTCCGCTTTCCTTTTCGCGCGGGGAACTTCCTCGAGCTCTACCATATTATTTTTTAGCCATGCTCCGTACGGCTGTCTTTGGGCCGCCTCTTTCTTTATTTCATGGTCCTCGACTATTTTGCCTAACCCTGTATCGATGAAAAAAATCTTGCCGGGCTCGAGCCGTCCCGATGTAAGAACGTCGTCCGGATTTACAGCGAGAACGCCTACCTCCGAAGCCATGACTACCAGCCCTTTTTTTGTTACTATATATCGCGCGGGCCTAAGGCCGTTCCTGTCGAGAACCGCCCCTACCCTCGTCCCGTCAGTGAACGCTATTGCCGCCGGTCCGTCCCATGGCTCTGTGAGGCAGGCATGGTACTTGTAAAAATCTTTGGACTTTTTTTCCATCAACTTATTTTGTTCCCACGCGCTTGGTATCAGCATCATCATGGCGTGCGGCAGGCTTCTACCCGCCAATACAAGAAGCTCAAAGACATTATCTATCGCCGCTGAATCGCTGCCACCGGGCACTATAACAGGAAATATTTTTTTAATATCATCTCCGAACAACCCGCTTTTTAATAGGCCTTCTCTTGCCCGCAGCCAGTTCATGTTTCCTCTAAGCGTATTTATCTCGCCGTTATGCGCGAGGAATCTAAACGGCTGCGCAAGGTCCCACGCAGGAAAGGTATTGGTGCTGTATCTTGAATGAACGAGGCTTATCGAGCTCTTTAAATCTTTGTCCCTTAGGTCGATAAAAAATTTCTCAAGCTGGTATGGCATGAGAAGGCCTTTGTAGGAAAATGTCCTGCACGAAAGGTTGGTAGTATAAAAAAATGATTTTTGTTTAAAATTAGAGCCGCGGATTATATTCTCCGTTTTCTTCCTGATTACATATAGCTTTCTTTCGAAACCCTGCTCGTCCTTTATCGTTTCATCTTTTTTTATGAAAATTTGTTCAATAACGGGCTCGGTGTTTTTGGCAGTTATTCCTATGACCGAGTCGTCAACGGGGACGCTTCGCCACCCAATAAGCGCCGCGCCTTCTTTCTTTGCAACCTGTAAAAAGACATTTTTACAGAATGCGCGGTCTTTTTCATCGGTAGGCAGAAATATAAGGCCTGTCCCATACTCCGCCCGCGAGGGCAGCTCTATCTTCGCATCGGAGCATACTTTAGCGAAAAATTCATGTGGAGTCTGTATGAGTATGCCCGCGCCGTCGCCTGTTTTCGGATCAGCGCCGGTCGCGCCTCTATGGGCGAGCCGCTTTAGGACTTCTAACCCCTCGAGCACAATGTCATTCGACCGTTTACCCTTGATGTCGCAAACGAATCCGATTCCGCATGAGTCGTGCTCAAACGCCGGATCGTATAAACCCTGTTTTTGCGGTAAATTATAGCGCGCCATTACCCTCTCTTCCATTTCTTCGCGTCTATCCCCAGTTTTTTAATCTTTGAACGTATGGTGTTGCGGTTGATTCCTAATATCTTGGCCGCCTTTGACTGGTTGCCTGCCGTTTTTTCCAATGTTTGCTCTATGAGGGGCTTTTCTACGGCAATTACAGCATCTTTAAGCGGCATAATTCCACCTATAGTATCACTTTCAGTGATTTTTACAATATTTTCTTTTGTCATGATTCCCTCTATTAGCGCTACTTTGCCTAATAATTAAGCAAGTATATACAAAAAAATATAGCTCAATGCGCAAGCGCTTTTAAAAATCGGATTCCGCGTGCTTGATAACCAGTATTTTTCCCGACACTACCGCCTTATATCCTTTAAATATCAAAATATAGATAGAACTCGTACGGATGCGGGCGCATCCTTACAGGGTCGATCTCTCTCTTTCGCTTATATTCGAGCCACACGTCTATAACATCCTGGGTAAATACGCCGCCTTTGAGCAGATAATCATGATCCTCCTCCAACGCATCTATTGACTTACGCAGTGACCCGGGAACCGTGGGTATCTTTTCAAGCTCCTCTTCGCTCATTTCGAATAGATCTGTGTCTGTTGGATCGCCCGGGTCTATCTTGTTCTGTATACCGTCAAGACCTGCCATAAGCATAGCGCTGAACGCGATATATCCGTTACACGCGGGATCCGGAGGACGGAATTCTATTCTCTTCGATTTCGGATTGTCTGAATACATGGGTATCCTGACAGCCGCGGAACGATTCCTTGCGGAATAGACCAGGTTTACCGGCGCTTCGTATCCCGGCACAAGCCTCTTATAAGAGTTAGTAGTGGGGGCGCAGAATGCCATCAAGCTGTTAGCATGTTTTAGTAAGCCTCCGATATAGTATTTGGCTATCTGGCTTAAAAGCGCGTAACCGTTCTTGTCATAGAAAAGGTTTGTCCCATTTTTCCATAAGCTCTGATGGCAGTGCATCCCCGAACCGTTATCAGCAAAGAGCGGTTTTGGCATGAATGTCGCGACCATATTATTCTTCTTAGCCATATTCTTGATTATGTACTTATATAACAGCAGGTTGTCGCCCATCTTCACCAAGGTGTCAAACTTCATATCTATTTCGCATTGGCCCGCTGTCGCGACTTCATGATGATGGACCTCAACATTGATCCCTGACTCGATCATCTTAAGGATTATCCTGCTTCTTAAATCCTGTATAGAATCATGCGGCGCAACCGGGAAGTAGCCTTCCTTGAACCTGATCTTATAACCAAGATTAGGATTCTCGATCCTTCCGGTGTTCCAGTCAGCTTCGTCGGAATCAATAAAATAGTATCCGGAATTTTCCGTCTGATCGAACCTGACATCATTAAAGATAAAGAACTCGGCTTCAGGGCCGAAATATACATGATCCGCTATACCCGTAGTCTTCAGGTATTTCTCCGCTTTTTTGGCTATATACCTTGGGTCGCGCGAATACGGTTTTCTTGTCAGAGGGTCATATATGTCGCAAAGCATGCTTAGCGTAGGGACCTCGCATACAGGATCTACTATGGCGCTCTTTGGATCGGGTATCAGGATCATATCGGATTCCTGAATCTTCTGGAAACCTCTTATTGAAGAACCATCAAAACCTATGCCATCCACCCATATAGAGCGCGTAATATCAGCCATCTCTTTCAATTCCGAAGCAGGGATCGAGAAATGCTGCCATAAACCCGGCAAGTCATTGAATTTAAGGTCTACAATCTTTATATCTTTCTCCTTTATCATCTTCATTACATCTCGCGCGGACTTCTCATCAAAAGATCCGTTAACGAGCGGATTTTTTGTCTTTACATCCATTGTCTTTTCTATCTTCTTTTTTGCCATACAACCTCCTTTAAATAGTTCAAAATAAAAAAAAGACTCCCCATAATGCTTTTCTGATATGTTCCATGAGAGGTTTCAATTCATCAAAATATAGCTTCGCTCTTTATCTTAAATAGTGCCTCCTGCCGCATTGTCATTACTTCCCCCATTTCTATTTTTGGCAACGGCTTCCTATATCGCGATATCGCCTTGTTCGGCGGTGCGTATTCTTACGGCGTCTTCTACGGGAGAGATGAATATCTTTCCGTCTCCGATGTCCCCTGTTTTTGCGGCATCGGTTATCGCATTCACAATACGTTTGACATCGCCGTCCTTCAGGACGACCTCAACTTTTACTTTCGACAGCAGCGCGACCTTATATTCCTTGCCGCGCCATTGTTGTACCATGCCCTTCTGCTTACCGTGTCCCTCAACCTCTGTAATCGTTATGCCGGGACAACCTGCCTCCTCCAGGGCGCGGCGCACCGCGTCAAGTTTAGTTGGACGAATTATCGCTTCTATCTTCTTCATATTAGGCTTCCTCCGTTTTAATATTTGTTAAATAGAGATAGGGGTCTCCGAATGTTTGTCCATCTTGATGCCATTATAGCCTACAACGCCCATTTCCGGAATATCAAGGCCCTCTATTTCGGCCATAGGGTCCGGCCTGTGTCCAATGACCACATCAATCAATTTGAAAACGATTAGCGAAATTAGCCCTACATAAATAAAATTCGCGGTTATCCCTATACACTGAGCGGCGAATTGAGACGGGTCGCCATATAAGAGGCCCTTGACCGTTCCCGCTACGCCATTCCAGCCATCGCCGTATGAACCATCGGCGAAGATTCCAAGGGCAAGACATCCCCATGCGCCATTTACACCGTGCACAGATATGGCGCCCACGGGATCGTCCAGCTTCAGTTTTCCTTCTATAAAATATACAGATTCCACTACTAATATTCCCGCGATCAACCCTATAACGCAGGCGCTGATTGAGTTTACAAAAGCGCAGGGAGCGGTAATAGCAACGAGGCCGGCTAACATACCGTTACACATCATGCTTGGGTCCGGCTTTTTCGTGCGAACTATCCACATCCATATAGTGGCCGCGACCGCTCCTGCGGCGGACGCCAACATGGTATTGACCGCGACGACGGCAATGCGCAGATCCGTTCCCGCCAAAGTAGACCCCGCGTTAAACCCAAACCATCCGAAGGCGAGAATAAACGTGCCTATAACCGCCATCGGTATGTTGTGTCCCGGTATGGCGTTCGCGCTCCCATCCTTGTTAAACTTCCCGAGCCGGGGGCCGATAATCCAAGCTCCTACCAACGCGATAACGCCGCCGCACATATGCACTACAGAAGATCCGGCGAAGTCGGCATGGCCATGTCCGAGGTGGAAATTCTGGCCGAGCATCGCAAGCCATCCCCCGCCCCATACCCAGTTGCCGAATATCGGGTAAATTATAGTGCCGACAAAACAAGCATATATACAGAAGGCGAGAAATTTCCATCGTTCGGCCAGCGCTCCCGTAGGAATGGTCGCGGTAGTATCCATAAATACCATCTGAAATAAAAACAGCGCAAAGACGGCGACATCGTAAGATGAGCCCGAAAGAAAAAAGCCTTTTGTGCCAAATAGCCCGAATGGCTTCCCGAAGAGATTTATTGTAAACTCGTGATTGAGCCCGGCGTAACCACCCATGGTCGATATGGCGCCGAGGCCACCAAACATGAGCGCAAAACCGCAGACGTAGAAACTAAGCATGCCTAATGGGTAGACAAGAAAATTCATAGCCATCGTATGCGCCGCGTTCTTTGCCCTTGTAAGCCCCGTCTCAACCATGGCGAAGCCCGGCTGCATGAACATAACTAAGAAGCCGGCGACAAGAGCCCACACGATGTTAATTGAAATTTTATTATGCCCGACGACTGCTCCTAATTCTTCTATTGTAGGTTTGCCGGGAATCGCGGCTTGCACATCCTGGATAGTACCCGTATTGCAGCCGTTAGGATCCGGCGCAAGCGGCGAAGCCTCAAGCAACGCGTTGGGTAAAAGGATCACGCCTGCAAAAAAAGCCAACGCACTTATAATAAGCATACGTCTCATATTGCCCTCCTTATGCTTCGGCAGGCTCAGCATAAACCCTGAGCTTTCGTCGAAGGGTTAAAATTTGTATATCATCTCCGCCGCTAACGTGCTTTGATTGTTAGCGGATACCTTGTCCTGTGTAAACACCTGGCCGCTTGCCTTGTCATATCTATACTCGAGCCTTGCGATCAGATTATCAAATATTTTGAATTCATTGGTAAAGGTAACTTCCAGCAGCGTAAGGTCGGTTATGTTGTTATTGACAAGCACGCCTGTTCTTACGCCGTCTCTATCGCGAAAGTATTCGCACCTGCCGGCTATCGACCACCATTTGAGTATTTCATATTTAGCGTATCCGGCTACGCCGTCCCACGACGCATCCGTATCTGTTAGGCCGGTCGCAACCGCGCCTGTGCCGCTACTTGGAAGATATGCCGCGCCGTTCTTCTCCCATCCATAATCGTAGTTGGCCTTCAAGGTTAACTTGTCCGTAGCCTTATATGTCGCGACGATATCTACCAGATCCCTGAAGTCCTTATCAGAATTAAAGCGTTCGGGGCCGAACATGCCGCCGACGCTTAACGATAACTTATCTGTCGGAGCATAGGTAATCTGTCCTTCAACTGTCTTCGCTTTATTGTTATCAACTACATTATCCCATCCGTTCACTATACCTATCCATGCGTCGACCGGCAGATTCTCAAATGGCTTGTAATATGCGCGGATTCCCGTATGCGTAAACGGTATCGCGAATCCGAAAAGATAAGACCTTGAGAAATTCCAGTTGTCTTGGGATTCTATAACCTCAGCGCCGTGTAAAGTGGCGAATTTGCCCACTTTAAAATTAAGCGCGTTCATAAAAGGCAAAGTGAAAGGCACAAAAAATTGCGCGTAGGCCTGCTCAAGGTCAAACTCGTCACCCGTGCCTCCCAAACCGTTAGCGTGTATCAACTTAGCATCCTGTCCGTAATCAAGATCCACCCTAAAGCCAACAGGCGACTCCTTAGATATAGGTTTTTCGAAGTTCAGCTCTGCCATATTTAACATGAATCCGTTGGCTTCCGTATCAAATACCCTTAAATTATTGGTCCTTGGGTTAGGCGAGACAGGAGTATTTATATTAAATATATAGGAAGTGTCCACGAATCCATGAACCTCTATCTCTTTAGCAAAAGATGTTATAGAGGCGGGCATGCCGGTTTCGGGAGAAGCCTTTTCAATCTTTGCTACCTTCGCGTCCGATTGCTGTAATTTCGCTTCGAGCTCACTGAGCCTTTTTTTCAGCATACCTATTTCCGCTTTCATGTCAAGCATATCGTCAGCGTATACGAACGGCTGTCCGATACAGGTAATGAATAATATTGATATCAAAATAATAGCGCATCTGTCTAATCTCATAAATTCTCCTTTCTTTAATTCGTCCCGCCGTTGGCGGTATTCATTAAAAAAAGCGTTCTCGTTTAAAGAACGCCTTCGTCTTTTCACACATCCATGTGCCTATTATGGATATACAAGTAAAAATGTTTTAGTTTTGGTAACCTTTTTTTATATCTTTTTCATATGCCAACCCACTTATAATTGCATATGGAACCTCTTTAAGTGCAATGCGAGATTTCCAAAGTCCCGCATTTATTTTTTATCTTCTTCCTTATTTTTACTACCGCGACGTGTGAAATATTTAACTTAGAGCCTATTTCACGTGTCGTAAGTCCGCTTAATGACATATCCAGAACTTCTTCCTCGCGAGCGGTTAATTTATTTTCCTTAACCATTTCTCGAAGCGCGCTCTCTTCTATGTTATCAAGTATGGCCGTGTCTTGTGACGCGAGCAAGTCTTTAATCATAGTCCCGTCTTCATCTACAGGAGTTTCCATACTTATCATAGTTGCCTTATCCATATGCATTCTTATGTAATTTTTAAGGTGGAAATAGCAGCCCTGCAATATATAGCTGTCTGTCTTATCGGTTAGTTTGCCATCCTGGGATAGAACCCAAAGATGCGCGAGCGCCTCCTGGCACAGGTCATCGTCATTAAAAAAGGTAAAGCGGCCGTTAAGCCTGTGGCTTATTCTTCTTAATGTTGGTGACAGCCTTTTCATAAAATATTCAAAATCATTTCTCATAAGTATCCACTTTCTTTTAAAACAAGAAACCCTTTGATGCGTGTCAACGCGCCTAAAGGGCTTCTTTGCGCCTTTTTATCATTGCCTC
Organism: Omnitrophica bacterium RIFCSPHIGHO2_02_FULL_46_20; assembly: GCA_001804065.1. Classification (GTDB taxonomy): domain Bacteria; phylum Omnitrophota; class Gorgyraeia; order 2-01-FULL-45-10; family 2-01-FULL-45-10; genus MHFG01. The sequence continues at coordinate 3,320 of MHFG01000083.1, read as the reverse complement.
TTCAGCGAGACAAAATTATTTCAGTATTCTTTATATCCGTTCGTGATGGGCATTCTTCTGTCTCGGCCAAATGCCCTCGGTGTAATCCTTATGCCCGGCGGCGACTGCCTGCGCTTATACTCGCTTTTATCTACCATCGCAAGAACCTTTAGCACGTCGTCTTTATCGCAGCCTAAGGATAAGATCTTTTTTACATCACGATCATCTTCGACATAGGCCTTCAGTATAGGATCCAGCCTATCATAAGGCGGCAAGGTATCTCGATCCTTCTGATTTGGCTTCAGTTCCGCGGTAGGTTCTTTCGTCAACGCAGGCTCGGGTATTACGCGCAAGATGGAATTTCGATATCTAGCGAGCCTGTAAACAAGAGTCTTTGGAACGTCCTTGATGACGGCAAACCCTCCGGCCATATCACCGTAAAGCGTAGCGTAACCGGTGCTCATCTCAGATTTATTTCCCGTAGTCAGGACCAGCCAGCCGAATTTATTGGATAAAGCCATTAATATATTGCCCCTGATACGCGCCTGCAGATTTTCTTCCGCTATGTTCTTTTCCAGCCCCGCAAAGAGAGGGGATAGTGTTATGAGGTATAGTTTAAATATCTGCTCTATTGAAATGGCCTCGTAGCGTATCCCTAGATTTAAAGCAAGTTTTTTCGCATCATCGGCCGATCCTTGTGATGAGTATCGCGACGGCATGAATACCCCTATTACATTCTCTTTGCCGAGGGCGTCTACAGCCAGCGCGGCGACGAGGCTTGAGTCAATGCCGCCGCTCAGGCCTATCACAGCCTTTTTAAAATCATTCTTAGCGGCGTAGTCTTTTAGACCCAACAATAACGCGCGGTATGCCTCCTCCGCGTTTTCCAATAGCGGCGCAATCCTGTTAGGAAATACAGGCACTTTTTTTGATATCTCTTTATTAATAGTTATGATATTCCTTGTAACTTTTTTATGAGACACATCTACAATTACGTCGCTTATCAAGAGATCTTCTTCAAATGCCTTTGCGCGCGCCACTATCCTGCCCTTATTACTGACTATCATGCTCCGGCCGTCAAAGACAAGCTCATCTTGGCCCCCTATCATATTAGTATAAGAAACTAATACGTTATTATTCCTGGCGTTCGCCTGGACGACCTTTTCTCTCTCCCTTATCCTTCCGATATGATAAGGGGAAGAGTTTATTGTTATAATAATCTGCGCGCCTGCTTCTGTCTGTATTTTGATTGGCCCATTCTTGTGCCAGATATCTTCGCATATGTTTACGCCTAATACTACATCATCGACCTTAAATACAAACGGGTTTTTGCCAAACTTAAAATATCGAACTTCATCGAACACACCGTAATTGGGTAAAAGCATCTTGTGGTAGACTGCTGCGATCGAACCCTTATAGATAATCCCAGCCGCGTTATAGATACCCGCACCTTGTCTATCAGCAAAGCCGACTATGGCCACTATATCGCCCACATGATTGGCCACGTCTTTTAATGTATCGATGTTGCGCTGGACAAAATGTGTTTTCAATAAGAGGTCCTCGGGTGGATAGCCTGTAATAGCCAGTTCAGGGAAAGAAACTATATCTGCGCCCGCCTTTTCAGCTTTTTTAATATAATCAGTTACTTTTTTGGCGTTAAAGGAAAGGTTCCCTACCGTGCTATTAACTTGCGCAAGAGCCAATCTTATGCACTTTTTCATAAAATAAAAAAGCGGCCTTTCCCTATTCATAGGGTTAGGACGCCTTAGTCCTTACTATAATAAAAATGTCTTTTTAGCTTTCTTCGCCAAAAGACACCCATTGTCTATGACAATAAATAGTATAACACATATCGCCGATTTGTCAATAAAGAAAAACCTTACTTCTTTTTCATCGTATCTATGAGTAGGATGGCCTCCGCGATATCGCGCATTGATCGCCGCGTATCCATGCTCTGCCTCTGTATCTTTTTGAATGCCTCTTCTTCTGAAAGGCCTTGCTCTTTCATCAGAATACCCTTTGCCTTTTCGACGCTCTTCCTTGTTTCCAGCTCTTCCTGGATTACTCGCGTCTTCACCATTAGCTCGGCGTTCTCTATTACGATGGCAGCCTGGTTAGACACGCTCGTTAATACGTCTATCTCCTGCTTTGTGAATTTATGTGGCCGCGATGTATAATTATTCAATACGCCTATCACCCTGCCCTTTACTGACAGCGGAACCGAAAGCAAAGATCTCAAACCCTCTTTCTTAGCTATGTCCTTATATTTATATTCAGGCTCTTTAGATATGCCGTATACGACCATGGGCTTATTCTCAAGCGCAACCTTTCCCGCTATGCCTTCTCCTATCCTTAACGGCGCTTTTTTATTATAAGCTTCGCTCATAGACTGTGTTGCCTTCAATACAAGAGTTCCCGCTTTTTCATCAACAAGGCTCAAGGAGCATATCTTTGAATTCATTATCTCAGCGCTTACAGTGACGATGAGCTTTAATATGTCCTCAAGGTAAAGATTCGAGGTGATTGTCTTGCTCACCCTGGAGATGGCCTCTAATTGTTTTGCTTGAGATATTGCCCTGTTTGTTTTTTTTGTCATAGCAGATTTTATTTCTTAACTAATGTAATTTTTCGGCTTGATATTCGTTCCGAGGAATCTTTCGTCTGTTCTTTTGGGTGCTTCCTGAACCCAGCCATTATTTAACCCTAATTGGCGCGCTTCGTCAACTTTTATTTTGTATTCGTTTCTGGTCACGCCTCGGGATATCTCCTTAAAATTATACGCTTTGAATGTCGGATAGAACTGGCTCATTATGCTAAGGCAGGCGCTTGGTGAAACATTCTCTTTTATAAACTTCAAGGTCTTGCCTGTTCCCGATATGTCATTGGGCAATATAAGAAGCCTTATGATCAATCCCTTTTTGGCTATTGCCTCATCACCCATGACGAGATCGCCGACCTGAGCCTGCATCTCTTTAACGCTCGCTTTGTTACATTCGACGTAATCTGAAGCATCCGAATAAATTTTAGCTTTTTCATTATCTGAATACCTCATATCCGGCAGGTATATGTCAACTATCCCGTCTAGAAGTTTAATCGTTTCTAAAGAATCATAGCCGCCTGTATTATAAACGATGGGGATATTTAATCCTTTTTCAACGGCTATTTCAAGCGCCATTAGTATCTGAGGTACAAAATGAGTTGGGCTGACAAGATTTATGTTATGGCAGCCCGCCTTCTGTAGATTTAACATTATGAAAGCTAATTTTTCTACGGAAAGCGCCCCGCCGTTGTCCAACTGACTGAAATAATAGTTCTGGCAATAAACGCACTTCATGTTGCAG
>MHFG01000082.1 GCA_001804065.1 Omnitrophica bacterium RIFCSPHIGHO2_02_FULL_46_20 | reverse complement strand
AATTCGGAAGATACAATTTACCAAGTAGAGCGGCGGCTATGCTGAACATTAGTCCGCCGATCGTGCCTTCCACTGTTTTATTCGGGCTTATCCTGAGGATCAGGCTATGTTTTCCGAATAATTTGCCGACAAAATACGCACCGACATCTCCCATCTTTGTGACGAGTATCAGAAATGATACTAGAAGCGCTCCTTGAGGCAAAAATTTAAGTTTTATAAAGAATGAGAAAAACCACGCAATGTATAAAAGGCCGAACATCGTTACGGCAACACTCGCGAGAGATTGTGAATTCTCGCGCCTTATGAATAGAAGGACAAATATCAAAAGGCACGCTATGACGATAGAAAATGGTTCCATCGCAAAATATCCCTCTGTCCCCAATTGAAAATATATTATAATCGGGACTAGCATGCCGACAAATATTCCAAAATATTTATATACGAATATCCCCTTCTTCTCGGCTAGGCCAAAGAACTCCCATAATGCGCAGCCTATCATGAAGGATGCGAGAAGAGAAAACACCCAATTCGGAAAATAGAAAGTTATTATCGCGGCTAGCGATAGTATGAGAATGGCGCTCGTGATCCTTTTTTTCAGCGAGGAACTATCCGCCATACCTTCTATCCCTTGCACTGTATTCTCTAATGGCCTTCTTGAAGTCGCTTTTTCTAAAATCAGGCCATAGTTTTTTAGTCACATATATCTCCGCGTATGATATCTGCCATAAAAGAAAATTGGACACCCTCATTTCTCCCGAAGTCCGTATGAGAAGATCGGGATCAGGCATACATTTTGTATAAAGATAATCGCTGAATGTCTTTTCGTCTATAGACTCTATGCTCACCAGGCCTTTCTCGTAATCTTTCAATATTTTACGCACCGCATCGACTATCTCTTGCCTTGACCCGTAATTTAACGCTATGTTTAATATGAGCGATTTATTATCCTTGGTGCGGTCTATGGCCTTAATCAATTTTTCTCGGACGATCCGCGGGAGGCCTTCCATCCTTCCTATCGCGGAGAGTCTTATATCATTCTTATCGAATAAGTCCAGCTCCTTATCTATATAATTTTCGAGTAATTTGAAGAGCGCGTTTACCTCATACTTGGGCCGCTTCCAATTTTCCGTAGAAAAAGTATAGAGGGTGAGTATCTTCACGCCCAATTCTTTAGCGCCTTTAATGGCCTCTTCAACGCTCTTGATACCTGCACGGTGCCCTACTATCTTGGGCAGGCCCTTTTTCTTGGCCCACCTGCCGTTGCCGTCCATTATAATCGCGACGTGATGAGGTATATTTGTCATTCTAATTAAAAGAAAGGATTTTATTCTCTTGAAAAGGTCTGCTTCCTGTCAGAGCCGACCGATACAAGCACTATCTTTGTATCCAGAATCTTCTGGATTTTCTTGAGATAGTTCTTCGCGTTCTTTGGAAGGCAGGAATACGACTTAATGCCGGTGGTATCTTTTTCCCATCCTGGCAGCTCTTCATACATAGGCTCGCAATCACTCAAGACTCTTATGTCAGAAGGGAAATCTTTGTATATTTTGTCCTCGAACTTATACGCCGTGCATATTTTAAGCGAGCCGAGACAATCGAGGACATCAAGCTTCGTAACAACTATCTCGTCAATCCCATTTACCATCACAGAATGCTTTACAACTATACTGTCAAACCAGCCGCATCTTCGCGGCCTTCCTGTTGTCGCGCCAAACTCATTACCCTTTGTCCTGATCTTTTCCATAAGGTCTTTTGGGAATTCTGTGGGGAAAGGCCCTTCGCCGACCCTCGTCGTATACGCCTTGACTACGCCTATTACCTTATCTATTTTAGTCGGACCAACGCCCGTCCCTGTAGCTGCTCCGCCGGCAGTCGCATTTGAAGAGGTAACAAACGGGTATGTGCCGTGATCAACATCAAGAAGCGTCCCTTGCGCGCCCTCAAACAACACCCTCCTCCTTTTCTTTATAGCATCATTCAGGACCAGAGTAGTGTCGCAAATATATTTTTTTAGTCTATTCGCGTAATCCGTATATTCATTATAAAGCTCATTGAAAGAGAAGCCTTCTACGCCATAAATTTTAGAAAGAATATCATTCTTCTCGTCTAAATTATTCTTTAATTTCTCTTTGAATACCTCGTCATCTAATAGATCGACAAATCTTATACCTAACCGCGCCGCCTTATCCGCATAACATGGCCCGATGCCCTTTTTGGTCGTCCCTATCTTCTTTTTTTTAGCCTCTCTTAGTTCATCCAATTTTTTATGATAAGGAAATATAACATGCGCGTTCCGGCTTACCAGCAGTCTCCCGCTTATCTTTATTCCTTTGGATTCGAGAGTCTTGATCTCTTCAAGAAGGGCTTTTGGATCGACTACAACACCGTTCCCTATGATGCAGCTCTTTCCTTTATGTAATATTCCGGATGGGATCAGGTGCAGAATGAATGAGTCCTTGCCTATTACTACAGTGTGGCCGGCGTTGTTTCCACCCTGATATCGAGCTACAAGATCGGCTTTTTTGGAGAAAATATCTATTACCTTGCCTTTGCCTTCATCACCCCATTGGGCTCCTACAATAACTATATTCGGCATATCATGACCTTTATTATCTTCTTGGCGGCGGAGGCGGCGCAGAAACAGCCCTGGGGGCGGACGGCGGTGATCGCGGCGCGGAAACAGCCCTGGGCGCGGGCGGCGGCGCGGCAGGTACACGCGGGCTCTGTAGTGGAGCAGCAGCCCTATTAAGCCTTTCTACACGTCTTACGATTTCCAGCTGGCGCTCTATCCTGTCGGCTCTTATCTTAGTCAACGCCTGACGCACTTTTGTCAACAAATTATCGATATCCTCTTTAGTCATGTCTTCTATCTTGATCCCTTTAAATGTGAAGTATACATTGCCGTCGTCACCCTTCTTCGATTTAATATCGGGAAACAGATCAAAAAGCTCTTCATCATGACTAAGCCCTTCTTTTAACTCTAAGATCATCTCTTCGCGCGTCATGTCTTTTTTTGGAACCCGGGCCTTTGGCGCTTCGGCTTTATTGGCTGCTGCCTGTTTTTCATCCTCGCCAAAACCGTCTCCGACAAGAACAACCAGCGACAAAACCATAATTACCGCCGCGAAAATAATCCTGTTTTTCATGTGCCAACCCTCCTACAATTGCGCATGGAACCTCTCCCAAATACAATACGAGGTTTCATATTGCTCACTCTCCTTATAGTATTTATGCGGTCATAGTGAATATTTTACGCGCTATTTCCGGATATTTAGCGATGAATCTCAATTCATCCTCGGTCAGCGGCTGGTGAGTATGGACATTTGCGTAGCGGACAAGCTCTAATATCTTCGTAGCATCCTTCTCGTTCTCGAATTTTATCTCGAGCTTGTCATAAACGTTTCTGAAGCCCCTTATACCGCTATATTCTCCGGCGGTAATCTGCCTTCCGGTTTCTACTATTTCGGGCTCGCCCCTGCCGAGCTCCTCAAAATCATAAAGCTCGTAGTTTCTCCTATCCTTTAATGCGCCGTCGGCATGTATCCCTGATTCATGCGCGAACGCGTTTGCGCCGACACCCGGCTGGTTTATTGGTATTGGCACGCCAAAAGCGTACGAGGCGTATTTCGCTATCTTCCACGCGCAGGAAAGCTTGATCTTTTCATCCAGCGCTAATTTGTCATGGAAACCGCTGGCGTATTTTATCGCCAGTATAATGCTTACAAGATCCGCATTGCCAGCTCGCTCGCCCATGCCGTTCACAGTAGTATTTATGTAAGCGTCAACTCCCGCGTCCATGGCCGCTTTAGCGCCGGCAACAGAACAAGCAACGACCATTCCGAGGTCGTTGTGACAGTGCAGCTCTATCGGTAATTTGATTTCCTCTGCCAGTATCTTTATTCTTTCATATATAGTGAAAGGATCGTCGTAGCCAAGCGTGTCGCAATAACGTATTCTGTCCGCTCCTGCTTTTTTAGCGGCCCTTGCGAACTTAATAAGATAGTCTAGATGGGTCCTTGAAGCGTCTTCCGCGTTGACACCGACAAGTTTTATTCCGCGCTTACGCGCTGTATGCACGGCCTCGGCCATCTCTCTTATGACATCCTCTTTCGTATATTTCCCTTGGAATTTGCCGCTTATCATCTGTTCGGATGTAGATATCGAAAGGTTGAGATTCTCTACTTTTGTCATCTTGCACGCCTTCTCAACATCATCTTTTATCGCTCTTATCCAGCCGCTCAATACTATGGGCTTTAAGACGCCTATCTTTGCAAGTTCTAAGTTCGCATTCAGATAATTGGTTTCATGATGCGTAACAGGGAAGCCGAACTCGGACTGGTGAACGCCCATCTCGTTAAGGTAAATATTTATCATCGTCTTCTGCAGTTTCGCCAGCCCAAGCCTAGATGTCTGCACGCCATCCCTATTTGTTACATCGAGTATGTAAATTTTATTTTGTTTTTTCATGTGCCTACCTCATACGATTGCACATGGAACTTATCCTTAAGTGCAATACGAAGTTTCATACCTTGCCTTTTTTTCTTACAACTTAACTAACTTCACTTCCTGAATATTTTTTGCTCTTCTGATTTCATCCAGGACCTTCTTAGGCGCATCGCTATCAATATTCCAGACACTAACCGCATTGCCGCCTTTAACGTCTCTTCCGAATGAGACGCTCGCTATATTTATATCATTCTTGCCGAATATCGTCCCGATCGCGCCGATGATTCCCGGCACATCCTTATTAAAAACAGTGAGCATGTTGCCTTCGGGCGCGCAGTCCACCCAGAACTCATTGATCTTCACTATTCTGGGATCGCCCTTAGTAAACAGAGTCCCCGCGACAGAACTCTTGGCTTTATCCGTTTCGGCCTCGACAATAATCAGGCTCGCAAAATCCTGGATCTGCGCGGTCTTTGATTCAACTACCTCAATCCCCCGGTCTTTCGCTATTACTAAAGAATTTACAAAATTGACCGTCTCTTGTAATATAGGGGTAAGGATACCTTTCATTATCGATACCGTAAAAGGAGACAGGTCGTATTTTAATATATCGCCCACATATTTGATCTTTACCTTTTTTATATGCCCTTCGACTATCTGCGTAATGATCGAACCTATATTTTCCGAAAGCTTAAGGTAAGGTTTTATTACTTTAAAAACTTCCGGATCAACGCAAGGCATGTTAACCGCGTTCCTCACGCAGCGGCCTAAAAGGATATCGCGGACAGTGTTGGCGATGTCTACCGCAACATTCACCTGCGCCTCTTTTGTGGACGCGCCGAGGTGCGGGGTGAGAACAACTTTGTCAAGCTTCAAAAGCTTCGAAGACTTTGACGGCGGCTCGTCTTCGTATACATCTAGCGCCGCGCCGGCGACCTTGCCTGATTCTATCGCCCTAACCAGCGCGGCCTCATCTATTATGCCTCCGCGCGCGCAGTTTATTATCCGCGCGCCTTTTTTCATAATTTCAAATTCTTTGTCTGACATTATGTGTTTTGTCGCATCAGTCAGCGGCGTGTGTACCGTTATGTAATCTGACGCCTTGAGAAGGCTCTGTAAATCCACGGATTCTATGCCAAGCGCTTTTGCCTTTTCAAATGAAAGGTATGGGTCGTAAGCAACGACCCTCATTTCAAAACTTAACGCCCTTTTGGCTACCTCGGTTCCGATCCGCCCTAATCCCACGACGCCGAGAGTCTTACCGTAAAGTTCTACTCCCACGAATTTTTTTCGCTCCCACTCGCCTTTCTTCATGGATATGTCCGCCTGCGGTATGCTTCTTGAAAGCGCGAGCATCATCGAGAATGTATGCTCTGCGGTTGAGATCGTATTTCCACCCGGCGTATTTACGACTATGATGCCTTTTTTTGAAGCAGCATCTACGTCAACATTATCCAAGCCCACGCCGGCCCTGCCTACTATTTTCAATCTATCCGCCGCGTTTATAACATCCTTCGTAACCTTAGTGCTTGAGCGGACTAATAACGCGTCATAATCTTTTATGACTTTCTTTAAATTATCCGGCGTAAGCTTAGTATTTACGTCAATCTTTAAGTCTTTCTCTTTTTCTAAGATGTCCACCGCTTCTTTAGAAAGCGAATCGCTTATGAGAACCTTGTATGGCATTTCTCCTCCCCACCCTAATGCAAGATATCTTCTGCCGCCGCAACACCTGCGCCCGCCTTAAATTCATATCCTAATTTTGTAAGCGCTTGTCCGAGCGCCCTTATCGACTCGATCGTATGCTCCCTATCGATTCCGCCCATGTGGGCGCATCTGAATATCTTGCCTTTGAGATGTTCTTGCCCGCCCGCAAAAGTCACGTTGAATTCCGTCTTTAAAAGCTTTACCAAGTCATCGGCATTAATCCTCGCGGGCGTGTTAACGCCGGTAACTGCCGAAGAGGGCGATTTGGAAAATATCTTCAGGCCGATAGCATTGCAAGCCGCGCGGAACGCGCGGGCCTGCGCATTGTGTTCAGCTATGACATTGTCGATTCCCTGCTTATTTATCTTTTCAACTGCCTTCTTCAATCCTATTACAAGTGTTATCGCTGATGTGAACGGCGTATCCGTATCGAGCCATGCCTTCTTATATTTTTTGAAATTAAAATAGAATTTCGGCAATTTCGAAGTTTCGGCATACTTCCAGGCCTTTTCGCTTACCGAGCAGAATGCCAATCCAGGCGGTATCATAAGGCCCTTCTGCGAACCGCAAACAGCTATATCCACTCCCCATTTGTCATTTTCAAAATCATCGGCTCCTAATCCGCTTATAGCGTCGACAACGAATAGCGCGCCGGTGCCCTTCACAATCTCTCCGATAGCTTTGATATCAAAAACGGTAGCTGTCGATGTTTCGCAGAGAGTCGTGTAAACACCTTTTACGCTGGGATTTTTCTTCAGCGCGGCCTTTATGATTTCCGGCTCCGGAGCTGTGCCCCACTCAACGTCTATCGGAATGACCTCTATGCCATAGGCTTGCGCTAAATCCGCGAACCTTTCGCCGAACTTTCCTCCCCGCACGACTATTATCTTATCTCCGGGCGAAAGAACGTTCACGATAGATGCCTCCATCGCGCCTGTGCCGCTCGAAGTAAATGTGTATACATTGTTTGAGGTCTTAAATATCTTCTTCAACCCTTCAGTCGCTTCTTTAAATATAGCCTGATACTCTTTTGTCCTGTGATGTATTATAGGCTTTGCCATCTCAAGCCTGATATCCTCGGGCACAGGCGTGGGTCCCGGCGTCATCAGGTACTTTTTGCTCATTGATATCTCCTCTAAAAATTATTTCTTCTTCTTTACAATATTTTCGATGACTTCGTCAACTATGCCGTATACCTTTGCTTCTTCCGCAGACATAAAATAGTCTCTGTCGCTATCCTTCTGTATCTTCTCTAACGGCTGCTTCGTATGTTTAGCGAGTATCTCTTCGAGCCTCGCTCTCAGCCTTAATATCTCCTGCGCCTGAATGTTGATGTCTGCCGCGGCGCCCTGCACCCCGCCCCATGGCTGGTGAATCATTATCCTTGAATGTGGAAGCGCGTAGCGCTTACCGGCTGTGCCTGCTGAGAGTAGAAGCGCCCCCATGCTCGTCGCCTGTCCGACGCAATAAGTGCTGACATCGGGTTTCACGAACTGCATGGTGTCGTATATGGCCAACCCGCTCGTAACGGAACCGCCGGGGGTGTTGATATATACTTCTATATCTTTATCCGGATCCTCCATCTGTAAAAACAGCATCTGCGCGATAATGAGATTCGCTACTATGTCGTCGATTGCAGTGCCTATAAAAACAATCCTGTCTTTTAAAAGTCTCGAATAGATATCATATGCTCTTTCGCCCCTGCCAGTAGTCTCTATTACCATCGGAACAAGTATACCCATCGATGCCTCCTTATTTAATCCTTCTCTTTTATATCCGCATTTTTGAGGAGAAATTCGATCGTCTTCTCCTCCCTTATCCGTTCCAAGAGATTATCTTTAAGGGCTTCTTTTTCGTAATAATCCTTTATTTCTTTTTCGTTCTTGCCTGTCTGGATCGAGATAGCCTTGTATGCGTTCTCCAGATCTTTGTCATCTGCCTCGATTGTCTCGTCAGTCGCTATCCTGTCGAGGATAAACATCAATCTTACCCGTCTTGCCGCGTCATCCTTGAATCTACCGGTAAACTCATCATCCTTCTTGTCGAGGTCCTCTTTTTTGAAGCCCTTTTCCTGTAATTTAGCTTTGGCGTCCTCTATCATGAGATGGGCCTGCTTTTTTATCAGATTTGACGGGACCGCAAAGCTATTCTCGTCTATCAGTTTACTGAGAAGCTGATTCTCCATGGCTATTTCGCTATCGGATACCATCTTCTTCTCGAGGGCTTCGGCTATCTCCTTTTTGAGCTGCTCTAGATTTTCTTTACCTAAATCTTTCGCGAATTCGTCATCAACGCTCGGCAGGCTCCTCACCTTTATATCCTTAACATTGACATGATATTTAGCGATTTTGCCGGCTAATGTTTTGTCGGGATATTTTTCAGGCAGCGCGACTTCTATGTCGCGTTCTTCGCCCTTTTTCATACCGATCATCTTCTCGGTCAGGCCGCTCATTAATGATTCTTTATCCGCGTAAAGCCATAGATTCTCCCGTTTCTTATGCGCGCTCCTTCCGTCAACGACGCATTCCAGGTCGCTCACGACATAATCATTCAATTGTATGGGCCTGTCCTCCGCCGCAACATATTTCGCGTTGTATTCTCTTAAATTTTCTATGGCCTTGTTTATATCCTCGCCCTTAACCGCTGCTTTTTTCTTATCAATCTGAATTCCCTTGTAATTTTTTAATTTAAATTTCGGACGCGTATCAACCTTGGCCTTAAAAGTCATCGTCTTTCCTTCTTCGAATATGAGGTCTGTTATCTCAGGGTAACCTATCGGCTCTATTTTATGCTCCTCAACGGCCTTCTGATAGGCGCCGGGAATGACCTGATTCATAACCTCTTTTTTTGCCTCTTTCGGATAATATTTCCTGACTAACTCTTTAGGCGCCTTCCCTACCCTAAAACCTGGAATATTAGCGCTCTTCGCGAACTGGGCATACATATCTTCAAATGCCTTGTCTATGGTCTCTTTCGGCACCTCTATCTCAAAGAGTGTCGTGCATTCTTCTACCGATTTTGCCTTTGTTTTCACTCTGCCCCTTCTTCTACCATGCCCATCTTGAGTGAGTAATTATAACACAAAATCGCGTTTTCCCGCAACATAACTCAAATAAGTCACGCGCCCATTTGACTACATTGTAAATTTTTCACCTAGATAGATCTCTCTTGCTTTTGGATTGGATATGAGATCTTCCTTTGGGCCGGATATGAGAATTTTCCCGCCTGCCATCAGGTAAGAACGGTCGCATATCGTCAGCGTCTCCCTGACATTGTGATCCGTCAAAAGTATGCCCAACCCCTTCTCTTTCAATTCTTTTATGATCTCCTGGCATTCTCCGACCGCTATAGGATCTATGCCGCTGAACGGCTCATCCAATAATATGAACATAGGGTTCGTAACGAGAGCCCGTGTAATTTCGACGCGCCTCTTTTCGCCGCCTGAAAGCGTGTATGCCATATTTTTTCTTAAATGCGTTATCTTTAATTCGTTTAATAGTTCATCCAGCCGTCGGCGGCGTTCTCGAGGGGAAAATTCCAAGGTTTCCAGAATCGCCATGATATTCTCTTCGACCGTCAATTTTCTGAATATTGATGGCTCCTGGGAAAGATACCCTATGCCGGAGCGCGCGCGCATGTGCATAGGCATCTCCGTTATATCCTGCCTGTCAAATATTATCCTGCCGCTGTCAGGCGCTATTAAACCCGTTATCATATAAAATGTCGTCGTCTTGCCCGCGCCGTTCGGGCCTAGCAGGCCCACTACTTCGCTTCGCTTCACGTTTATATCCACGGATTTAACTACGCATCTCTTGCCATAAGTCTTCTCTATACCCGTTGTCTCGAGTAGGTGCATATTTTATTTCTCCAAGAATTGTTCTTTTAGCGTGTTATCGCCTTCCTGAGAGATGACGATCATGGGTTTTCCTGTCAGTGAAACTGTCTTATCCGTTTCGTTATACCGGGCGCTGTCGCCATAAGCCACGTTCTCTTTCTGAGTTATCTTGACATGGCCCTCCGCGACTATATCATTTATCTTTTTTGAGGCAGGATCTAAATTAACCGTTATTTTATCGGCGTCTATATCGCCGTCTTCGCTCTTCACCTTCACGTTATCCTTGAAATAGGCCAAATTTTTGACATAATCGAACTCAACTTCTCCGTCGCATGTGATTATTATTTTCTTTTTTTCTTTAGGTTTATCGGGCGATTCTTTTTTTTGCGCGCTTTTTGATGGATCAGGCGAATCGATTGAGAATCCTATTTGATCTTTTATCGCGGAACTGGCATTTTCTATCGTAGCGACTACATTCTTCTCAAGTCTCACGTTATTTTTTGATTTGTCATATACGCCTTGATCGGCGGTAATCACCGCTTCTTCGTCTCCGTATGTCTTTGCCACTATATTACCAAGCCGTATCTCGTTCTCCGAGATTGACCGGGCTGTCCTGCCTATTACTTCCCACTTCTTATCGCCCTTCTCGGTAAGGCCTTCCAGATTAAACGAGAGGACCTTATGCTCTATACCGCCGTCTTTCGCCTCCGAAGGCTGCCGTCCTTTTCGTTCCTCAGGCTCGACCGCGGCTTTCGTTTTCGGCGGCTCTTTTCTTCCGCACCCTGTCGCTATAAGCGCCGCTATAAATAATCCGAATAATAAATACTTCTTCGCTTTAATTGGCTTCACGGGTCTTCCACCTGCGGTGTATCCAAACCCACTGTTCGGGATAAAGCCTGATATACGACTCTACAACATCGGACCACTTCTGAGTATTGATAATTAGATCGGCTTCCTTATTACCGGTGTCAACAAGCTCTATCGGTTTCTCTATCTTAAAGACGTGATGTCCATTCTTCCTAATCATGAATACCGGCACGATAGACGCGCCGCTGGCCTTGGCCAGCGCCACAGGCCCTGCCGGTGTATGTGCGGGGAACCCAAAGAAATTCACAAAAACGCCGTCAACCGAATCGACATCCTGGTCCGCTACGATACCCAATATCTTATTCTCTTTTAGGACTTTGAGCATCTTTCTGGGTGATTCATCGCGATATATCACGTTGACATCATGGCTTCTTCTTAAAGAATTCAGGTAATTATCATATTTATAAAAATATATCCTTCTCCCGATAGTTACTCCTGGATATCCTTTTATGCGGAATATCAGCCCGACGAGTTCCCAATTCCCAAAATGGGACGCCAGTATAATAGTGCCTTTACCCCTCGCGAAAGATCTGTCGACATTATCAATGCCTTCTATCTTAACAAAGGAGTCGATATTTTTTTCGTTTAGTTTAGGAAAGTTTATAGCCTCACATGCGGTTTTACCAAGATTTTCGAATACCTTGCGCGCGATACGACGGATCTCTTTTGCTGCCTTTTCTTTGCCAAATACCTTGGTCAGGTTCTCTATGGCTATCTTCCGATACTTTTCAAGGACAAAATACGCGCATTTCCCTAAAAAAGCGGCTATTCTTACACCTGCCCTAAGCGGAAGCAGGTAGATAAGAAAAGCAAATGCCCTTCCGAGGTAGTATAGAAAATACCTCCTATATTTATATCTCATAAACCATATAACTATATAATAATTAGTTATTGTTGTCAAGGAAGTTGCCAATTTCCCGCGAATTTGGCCCGGGAATGGAACAACAAGCGAAAAATTTTTACTTGACAGCATAGGAAATTATATCAGGTTTCTTAAATTAGATCCTCCCCCCGCCTTGCCCCGCCTCTTGCTTTCGCAAGAAAGCGGCGGGGCAAGGCGGGGTCAGGATCAAGTAAAATCTGCCCTGCGGGGCATATTTTACTTGAAGTATTTGGCGGTGGCTTCGTCCCACTTGCCCTGGGACTTTAAGAGAATGTCGCAGACTTCGCGCACTGCGCCGCGCCCGCCTGCCTTCAACGTTATATAATGAGCCGCGGCTTTTACTTCGTCGAGCGCATTAGGCACGGATACCGCAAACCCCACCCTTCTTAATATGGGCATGTCCGGCAGGTCGTCTCCTATGAAGCAGATGTTTTCGGCGGCTATCTTGAATTTCTTGAGGAGCTTATCGAACGGTATGAGTTTATCTATAAAACCCTGATATGCTTTCGCGATTTTCAGATCCCGCGCGCGCATCTTGACTATACGCGATTTCTTCGCTGTGATTATCGCGGTTTTTATGCCTGCCCTATTTAATAACGATATCCCGAAACCGTCGGTAACATCAAAAAATTTTAACTCATCGCCGTAAATGCTATAGACGATACGCCCATCGGTCATTACACCGTCTATATCAACTATAAGCAGTTTGACGCGCCTTGCCCTTTCGGCTACTTCGCTCTTTATCATACAAGGCCCGCCTTTAGGAGATCCTGGACATCTACCAGTCCGATAGCCCGTTTCTTATCGTCAACAACCGGTATTTCGTCTATTTTCTTTGAGCGCAGTATATCAAAGGCCTCCGCGGCTAACTTGTCTTTCTTTATCGTAACGGGATTTCTTGTCATAACATCTTTTACTTTTTTATTGATAAGATCCGGCATCGTCTCAAGGTGGCGCCTTAAATCCCCGTCTGTGAATATGCCTATAAGCCTTCCTTTTGAATCAACAACGCTCGCGCTGCCCGCGCGCGCCTTAGTTATCGAAAGAAGAACCTTCTTAACCGCAAGGTTCTCATTTACTATCGGATTATCGCGCCCCTTTCTCATGATATCGCCTACACTTAATATAAGGCGTTTGCCTAATATTCCACCGGGATGGTAGAACGCGAAATCCGTCTCTTTAAAACCTTTCTTTTCAAGAAGGGCTATTGCCAAAGCGTCTCCCATGGCAAGCATCGCTGTAGTAGAGGTCGTGGGCGCTAAGCCTAAAGAGCACGCTTCCCTTTTGATGGATGTATCAATAATATAATCGGCGTTCTTTGCTAATATCGATTTTGTATTTCCGACCATCGCGACCAACTTCGCGCCTATCTTCTTTACTATAGGCAGGAATTTCACCATCTCCTCGGTTTCGCCGCTATTAGAAAGCGCCAAGATCAGGTCGTCCTTAGTAACCCTGCCGATATCTCCATGCAGGGCTTCGGCGGGGTGCAGATACAACGAAGGCGTTCCGGTTGAAGAAAGCGTAGCGGATATCTTCTGTGCGATAAATCCGGGCTTTCCCATTCCTGTAACTATGACACGGCCCTTTATATTATAGAGCGCGTTTATGACTTTCTCGAAATTCGAATCTATCCTATTTATGAGGCTGGAAAGCGCGTCGCGCTCGATTTCTAAAACCTTTTTTGCTATTTTTTGTGACATTTATCTTACCGCTTTTTCGACCTTTTTTAATTTTATCAGCATCTTCTCTAAATCCTGCAGCCTCAGCATATTAGGGCCATCGCTCAATGCTTTTTTAGGGTCTTCATGGACTTCGACGAATATCCCGTCGACTCCGCAGGCAACCGCGGCCATTGCCAGATACGGTATAAAGGCGCTTTCACCGCCTGACCTATCCCCTAACCCCCCCGGCATCTGGACAGAGTGCGTTGCATCGTATATAACCGGATAGCCCAGGTCCTTCATGATAAGAACAGACCTGAAATCGCTTACCAGATTATTGTAACCAAAGCTTACGCCTCTTTCGGTAAGTATTATATTTTTATTTCCGACAGCTTCTATCTTCTTAACAACGTGGCGCATATCCCACGGCGCCAGAAACTGCCCTTTCTTTATATTGACTGCCTTGCCTGTCTTTGCCGCCGTAAGAATAAGATCGGTTTGCCGCGAGAGAAATGCCGGTATCTGGATTATGTCAAGAACTTTGGCCGCCTCTCTGGCTTCTTCTTTGCAATGTATATCCGACAATACGGCCAAGCCCAGATCGTGCTTGATTTTCTTTAATATCTTTAAGCCTTTCCTCAACCCAGGCCCGCGAAAAGAATCTAATGAGGTGCGGTTTGCCTTGTCGTAACTGGCTTTATAAACCAATGGTATGCCGAGTCTTCCCGCGATATCTTTCAAGGCCTTTGCATGCCGGATTGCGCTCGCTTCCGACTCTATGACGCAAGGTCCCGCGATAAGGACGAGCGGATTATTAGAACCTATCTTTACGCCCCCCGCTTTAATCTCTCTTGCAGTCTTCATATTTTTATTGCCTCTCCTGCAGCAATATCTCTTTCACCTTTATCAAATCATCGTGAGTATCAACGCCTACCGTATCGAACTTAGTCTCAACCACCTTTATCTTATACCCATATTCCAGCACGCGCAGCTGCTCTAACTTCTCAGCGTTCTCAAGCGCCGATTTCGGGAGATTCCTGAATGTGAAGAGAAAATCCTTTGTGAAGGCGTACATACCTATGTGCTTATAGTAGACCGGCTTCTTCTTATCTTTATCCGCCGCAGTGGTTCTGTTATATGGAATCGCATACCGTGAAAAATATATCGCGTAACCACTTTTATCAAAGATAATCTTAACCACATTTGAATTAGTGAGATCGGAATCATCGTCTATCTTTTTTATCATGGTCGCCATCTGGGCAACCTTCTCATCATCCAGCGACATAACGAGGTTGTCTATCATAATGGGCTTCACGAGCGGTTCGTCACCCTGAATATTAACGACGATCTTCACGTCCATAGGATTGACGACCTCGGCAAGCCTGTCCGTGCCGGAAGGCTGATCGGGCGACGTGTATACCGCCTTGCCTCCGAAGCCTTCCACAACCTTCATTATCCTCTCGTCATCGCATGCCACAACAAGATCGTCGAGGGTTTTGGCCTTTTTCGCGTTTTCCCATACATGCTGAACTACAGGCCTGCCCAAAAGATCTGCCAGGACCTTTCCCTCAAATCTCGTAGAACCCCATCGCGCCGGTATAACCCCTATTGTCTTCATTTACCCATCTCCCTCTTAATTCTATTTATAAGTTCATCCGGTGTAACAATCGCTATACCAACCTTGCCGACTACTATTCCTGCGGCATAATTCGATATGTGAGCCGCCTCGACGGGATTAGCTCCGGCGGCCAGCGCTAAGGTATAACACGCTATAACGGTATCGCCTGCGCCCGATACATCAAATACTTCCTGCGCAACCGTAGGTATGTGTTTCATGGTTTTATCTTTCTGAAATACGGCCATTCCGTTTTCGCCTAAAGTTATCAATGCTATTTTACATTTGAATTTTTTAAGCATCTCCTCTCCGGCCTTCTTTAACGTCGCATTGTCTTTTATCTCAAATCCCACGGCCTTCGAGGCTTCATGATTATTCGGGGTAATCAGGGTAATGCCATGATAATACTTCAGGCGTTCTTCTTTTGGATCGACTGAAATTATTTTTTTGTGCGCCTTTGCAAGCGGCACTATATATTTTAACAGTTTCGGCGTGATCACGCCCTTACCATAATCCTCTATAATAACAGCGTCTATCTTGTCGATCAACTCTTTTGCGCAGTTGATAATCCTGGATATTAACGCATCGCTTAAAGTATCTACCTTCTCCTTATCTATCCTGACAACCTGCTGATGCTGCGCTACGATCCGCGTCTTCAAGGTCGTTGGGCGCGATTCGTCTATCATTATGCCGCTTGTATCGATACCTTTTTGTTCAAGCGCGCCTTTCAATGTTGCGCCTCTCTCATCATCTCCGATAACACCGGCTAAGTATGTGCGAGCGCCTAGCGACCTCAGATTATTAGCGACATTCGACGCGCCTCCAGGCATAAAACTCTCTCTCTTCACCCACACAACCGGTACCGGCGCCTCAGGTGAAATACGCGAAACATCGCCCCAGATGAATTCGTCGAGTATGATGTCTCCTATTACAAGAACATTTGTATTCTTGAAATTTGAAATTATGCTATTTAATTTGGTAAAATTTTGCGTCTTCATCCCGCTCCTTTGGCGGATTTATTCTTATTCCTGCCTATAATATTTTGTTTTTTTACCAATTATGTCTAATATCGCCACATACGGCTTTTTGCCAAAGGGGCGGGATTCATCAGATTTTTTCTATTATCGAACGATAAAGCAATGGGAGCATTATCTCATGATGGCCGATTATATTATAGCCATTACCGCCCATAGATGTCGGCCGCGAAAGAACGTTCTGACGCGGCCTATACTGATTTATCATATCAAAATTTGCCGTTGTGAATTTATGAATTTTAAACTTAAGATTGCGGGCGATCGTAACCGCTTTTAAAAAGACTTCGGGGAGTACTACAGCCGATCCTATGTTTACAGCTACTCCGTCTTCAAGTTTTGAAACTCCATAAACGAATGTCTTGAAATCGAGCAACGACCCTTCGCCGATAGCCATGCCGTTAGCGCTCGGATGCTGGTGTATTATATCAGTTCCTATCGCTACATGGACTGTGACCGGCACGCCATATTTAGAGCCGGCTGCCAAAACGCTCATCTCTTTATATTTAAAATTGGCTTGCGCGATACGGCTTCCGAGGGCTTCGCCAATGCCTAGTCCGTTTCTGAAACCATAATTTATCGCGCCGTTTATAAAGGCGGCGGTTTCTTCCGCCATGCCGAAAGAGCCGTTTATGATACCCTCTCCGACATCTTCGCTCGTCCTGCCTATCATCGCGACTTCCGCGTCATGTATTATACCTGCGCCGTTAAGCGCGACTGCTTTAATAACTCTCCTTTTCATCAGGTCTGTGATAAGCGGCGAGAGGCCGCACTTTATAACGTGAGCGCCCATCATGAATATTACCATCTTCTTATGCTTGTGCGCATAAACTATATTGTCTACCACGGCTTTAAAATTATCAGCCGCAAGAATATGGGGAAGTGAATCGTAAAAGCCCTTGAAGGAAGAGCCTTTCTTGGCAAGGCAGGCAAAATCCCCTATTGAGACCTTGCACTTTCTTGTATCGAGACAGGATGTCTTAATCTTTGAAAAATCAGCGCGCTTTTGCATAAGGTTTCGTTATTTTATCATGAAATTCCAAGATGAGTCAAATCAATATTATACGGGCCTTCCTAATATCTTTTCCGCCGCCCGCAAAACCTCTTCTTCGGTTATAGCCTCGAGGCATGCGAAGCTTATTGCACAATTGTGTGACAGGCATGTTTCGCAGCCAATATCCTTGTGTAGGGCTATGTCATGTTCTCCAACCGGCCGCCAGCGCGTGGGCGAAAGCCCTCTATCGTTACGTCCGAATATCGCTATTGTAGGGGCCCCGACAGCACAGGCTATGTGAACCGGCCCTGAGTCGTTCGATATAAAAAGCCGTGTTCGCTTTAAGATGCTGGCGAGATCCGCAATAGTGGTCTTGCATGAAAGATTCGTTTTTTTAGATTTCATTAATTCAGCCGTTTTATCGCCAAAATCTTTATCCCCTGGGCCCGCTATTATAACAATTTTTGCCTTATAATTTTGAGCCAAGGAATCCGCCACTTTAGCGAAATGCTCGGCGCGCCATCTCTTAGATGGACAGCTAGAGCCCGGATGTATCGTTATAACCATATCATCTTCCGATATGCCATTTTCAGCGAAGATACCGCCTATCTTTTTTTCACTGGCTTTATTTACAGGAACATATAGGGCCTTCTCTTTGGGTTCAACGCCTATATAACGCAAAAGATCCAGCGTATAATCTATTTCGTGTTTCAATCCATACTGTTTTATGTGCGGGATTTTTTTTGTAAGAAGAACCCCGAGCTTTTTGTCGTATCCGATCCTTGCGGGGATACCGGCCAAAAATAAAAATATATGCGTGCGATTTTTCGGATGAAGCACCAATGCGAGGTCGAATTTTTTCTTTCTCAAATTCAAAATAAATCTGATATTCTTCAGAAGGCCTTTGTCGCCGTTTGTTTTGTCGTATGTGATGACTTCATTGATGTACGGATTCCCTTCTATTATTTCCCGGGCGTATGGCCTGACAAGGACCGCGATGTAGCTATCCGGATATGTGTCGCGCACGGCTTTTATCGCGGGCGTAGAAAGCACAAGGTCTCCGATCTTATCCATTCTCACAATCAGGATTTTTTTATACTTTTGACCCCGCACCCAGTCCTTTTGCCCCTTATCCATAACCTTGCACCATAATCTTCGCCGCTTCGTAAGCTTCATCCGCACAGATAAGTTTCATGCATTCGTGATCATATTTACACTCCGCGCTTTCACACGGCGAACAGAAAAGTTTTTTATTCACTACAACATCGAATTCTCCTGTCGGCCCGTATTTTTTCGGGTTGGTCGGGCCGAATATAGCCAGCACCCTCGTTCCTACGGCGCATCCCAGATGCAGGGGGGCGCTGTCGTTCGTTATGAGTAACTTCGTCCTTTTTAACAAACTGCCAAGTTGACGGATATTCGTCTTATTTACAAAGTTATGCGCCTCGCCCCTCATCTTCTTTATGATCGAAGAGACTACATCCTTGTCTTCGTTTAGGCCTATAAAAACTACATTAGCCCTGCATTCATTAATAAGCCTATCCGCTAATTCTACGAAACCCTCTATCGCCCACCTTTTAAGGTGGCTTTTCGCGCCGGGATTAATTACAACGATGGGTTCGGCAATGCCGTTTTCCTTAAGAAGGGCATCTACGTATTCCTCGTCCTCTCTGGGAATATGTATATATAAATCTTCATTCAGGCTGCGAATACCAAGGCAATAGAGTCTATATAAATGCCTGTGTTTTTTATGGACAACAGCTTTAGGAAAAGTCTGCATTGGGCTCGTCCTGTATTTGGGGCCTATCAAAAGAGGCAGCACGGTATTTCGAAGATCGACAACCGCATCGTATTTCAATCTCTTCAATTTTAATTGCAGCCTTCTCTTGTCGGATATCGGCAGATGTTTGTCATAGATGATCAATTTAAATATTCGCGGGTCTTTATCAAAAATATCCTTGCCGCTCGGGCCTACCATCACGTCTATTCTTGAGCCTGGAAATTCTTTTGCCAATACTCGTATAACAGGCGTCGTAAGTATTATGTCGCCAACGTTGCTCAGAGTGATAACAAGTATGCGCTTAACCTGAGATTTATCCACTATCATAATTATATCTTCTTCTCTATGGAATAGGTATCCGCGTCAGCATGCTTTTAGCCTCTTTGAATACCTCTTCAACGGTTATCAATGCCATGCAGCGGTTTTCGGCGCAAGAAACATCATAACAAGGCACGTCACACTCCTCATTTTTCCATATCACACGGTAGCTGCCTGGGCCGTATGGCCCCGTAAGGCGCGGTGATGTCGGCCCAAACAGCGCTACAACATTTGTCTTCATAGCCACCGCAAGATGCATGGGCCCCGTATCGTTAGCCACGGCCAGATCCACCCTTTCCAATAGAGCGCCTAGTTCCTTCAAGGTAGTCTTGCCGCAGGAGATAACGGGCTTACCTTTCATCATCTTCTTTATGTCTTCGGTTAATGATATATCCTTTTTTGCGCCGGATATAAGAACTTTAGCGCCAAGCTTCTCAATAAATAGATCGCCTAGCTTAGCAAAGTTTTCCTTCGGCCATCTCTTCATGCCCCAGTTGCCGCCCGGACATAGCGCAACGAGAAGGTCTTTATCGAGCACGCCATTTTCTTTTAAGAATTGGCTCGCTCTTTGCCTATCGGAATCCTTAATAAAAAATTCATACGCGATGTCGCGCGCGTTTATGCCCGAGGCCCTAGCAAGGTTCAAAAAATATTCCACCTTGTGCGGAGCCTCTTCGTCAGATATCTCGACCGCTTTCGTTAAAAATACGCTCCTATGCTTTGTCGGATAGCCTATCCTCTCTTTTATACCGGCTAAAAATGTTATGAGCGCTTTTGTAAATGATCTATGCAAGATAAAAGCCGTGTCGAACTTTTTCTTTTTTAAATTGATTATGAGTTTAAGCTTTCCCAAAAGGCTTCTGTGCGCCCCTTCCTCATCGTATACTATGATCTCGTCAATACGCGGGTTATCTTTTAAGATCTCGACACACCTGGGATGCAGCAGGCACGCGACGTAACTATCCGGATGGGCTTGGCGCACCGCTTTTATAAAAGGCGTAGAGAATATTACATCTCCTATCCAGTTAACATTTACAATTAGTATCCTGCCCATAGCGCTTGTCATCTATTTTCCTTAAACCATGCGTAATATCTTGAGATCTTGCCCCACAGGATAAGCGGATCGACCGAGGAAGAAGACATTTTCAGCCGCCTTATGGCATAAATGTCGTCGATAGCGCTCGACCTATCAGGATTCGTGGTAAAGCCGCCTTTATATCCAGCCTTTTTCGCGAAGTCTTTAATCAAGTCGTTAAAACCTCCGTTAGGATAACATAGATAATCCACTTTTTTGCCAAGGCCCTTCTCAAGTATCTCTTTTGAAACGACTATTTCCTCTTTCAATCTCTTTTCATCAACCGATACTGTGGGAAGCCATGGGTGTGATTTGGTATGGCATCCTACAGTTATAAGTCCTGAATCGGACATCTCGCGCAACTCATCCCAACCCAGCCTGCCTGGCTTTCCAATCTTGTCCGTAATTATAAAAAGGATTGCAGGCATATTGTATTTTTTTAAAATTGGGTAACCGTATTTATAAAAATTATAAAAGCCGTCATCCGCAGTTATGGCTACGGTCATAATCGGCATATTCTCTTTCTTTGTCATGTAGGCGATTATTTTATCCGGGCTGACTACGTTATAATGACGCTTATATAAAAATTCCATCTGTTTGGCAAAGACTTCCGGCGAAACGAAAAGCGACGTCCCTTCGTCGGCATGTATTGAATGATACATCAATACAGGGACGACGGCGCCTGACTTCGCGTCTACGTACATAAAGACGCTCAAAACCACCGCTAATAACGCGGTTAAAATACCTAAAAATATATTCTTACGATTAGTTTTCATGTGCCAACCCGCATGCGATCTTTCTGTATAATGAAGCAATTTTATCCGCCATTGAATCTAACGAGAATCTTTCTTCCACAAGTTCTCTTCCCTTAAGGCCCATCTTTTCACTTAAAACTTTATCATCCAAAAGCTTTAAGACTGCGTCTCCTATCGCTGCGGCATCTCGGACAGGGACGAGCAATCCGTTTACGCCATATTTTATAATATTACTGATGCCGCCGATATTTGAACCCACGCATGGTTTGCCGACGCTCATTGCTTCGAGCAGCGCCATGCCCAATCCTTCTTCTATGGATGGCAGCACAAAAACATCCATGCATGCCAGGTATAAAGGCGTATCCCTATGGTTAGAACCCGTAAATTTTATAGACTCTTCTATACCCAGCCCCTTTGCCAGATCTTTGAGCGCCTTCTCTTCCATGCCGCCGCCTATGATCAGGCATTGCGCGTCTTTTTGTTTTGAAATCACATACTTCATCGCTTCAATAAGAAACCGTTGACCTTTAACCGGAGAGAGCCTGCCCATCGTCCCTATTATAGCTCCGTCTTTTAACAATAAAGTTTTTTTTGCTTTTACTATTTCTTCGCCTGAATAGCTCGCGGAGAATCTATACGTATCAACACCGTTGTAGACAAGCTCGATTCTTTTTTTATCGACTCCAAAATCTTTTTCCAAATGGATTTTAACGGCATCGCTTATGGCTATGACTTTCCTGCCCCACGTATCGAATAATCGCCTTGAGAGCCGCGGCTTAAAATAGCCGTGGCATGTTGAAACATAAGGAATCCCTGTACGGCGCGACGCGAAAAAAGAAGCGACTTGCGAAACTCTGGTATGAGCATGGATAAGGTCTACGCCTTCGGCTTTTACAATATCGGTCAACGAGAATGCAGACTTTAATACCTTAAGGCTTAATTCTGATTTTGTCTTTAGATTTAAATATATATGCTTGATTCCGCGACTATTAAGTTCTGGCTCCAGATCGCCTCCGCTTGATGCAACTAAACAATCCACGCCTCTTGATTTCAGAGCCCTTGTCAGTGATAATATGTATTGCCCGATGCCGCCGACATTAATGTGCGTATTTACATGGAGCACTCTCATATAAGCACCTTCTTTAAGATAAACGCCTAAAATGTATAAGGTGCCTGGGTTTACGCAACCTCAACACCTTTTGTTACAAGCTCCCTTGCGGCCTCAAATACCTCTTCGACAGTGATATCCCTCATGCACTTAAAACCTTTTAGACAACTAGGGCTATAGCACGGGATGCACTTCAGATCTTTTTTTATCACCACGTGATCTTTCGACGGCGGCACATGTCTTAAAGGATCCGTTGGGCCGAAAAGCGCGATAAAAGGCGTGCCCATGGCCGAAGCGATATGCATCGGCGCTGAGTCTGGTGTTATGTAAACTTTGCACTTTTTTATAAGACTCGCCAGTCCAAGGATGCTGGTCTTCCCCGCGGCCATTATCGGCTTTGAGGCAGTGAGATCTTTTATTCTTTCTGTATAGTCAATATCTTCCCTGGTTCCCGTCAAAACGACGCGCGTGTTAAACTCCTTGGCAAGATGATCGCAAAGTTCGGCGATATATTTCGGCGGCCAGTTCTTGCTCAGCCAACGCGAAGATGCCCTGGCATTTATACCGACAAGGCTCTGCCCGGGCTTAAACCAATTATCTTGTAAAAGAGAATCTGCTCTTTCCTCATCAGCTGGAGAAGGCCATAGTTCCAAATTTTTTTCTATTGGTTTTATGCCAGCTGATTTCAAAACCCTGAACTGATGTTCTATCGGATCGAGATACGGGGCGTCGTCTTTAATCCTGTTATTCAGAAAAAACGAAAATTTTTTGTTCTTATACCCGTATCGAAATGGTGTAAGGCTTAAAAAGGACAGCATGTGGCTTTTCCTATTATTTTGTAGATCTATAACTATGTCAAAACAGCTCTTTCTTAATTCCCTTGAGAGGCTCCATAAACCTCTAAGACCTTTATCCTTACCTTTAAAGTCACATACGATCCTGTCGTTTATATATGGGCAGCCATCGAATACCTCGCATGACTGTATGCCGACAAGCACCTTTATTGTGGCATTTTGAAATTTAGAACGAATCGCCCGTAATGAGGGAATACTTAAGACGCAATCGCCTATAGCGCTGATTTTTATGACTAAAATATTTGTGGATTTCTTTGCCTCCTCGTATACCGCGATAGTCTTTGTCATCATAAGGTCGAGATTAAAATTTTCCTCGACATGCCTTCTTCCCTCTGTAGCAAGATTCGTCCACAATGATCTATCCTGATAAAGCCTGAATATCTTATCTGCCATATCCTTATGGTCTTCAGCGTTACAAAAAAGCCCTGTCTTTTCGTCTTCTATAATATCGACTACGCCTCCCACTCTTGTTGAAACGACAGGGACGCCTGACGCTTGAGCTTCCACAATGGACCTGCCAAATGCCTCCGGCGTAATTGTAGCGGATACAAGGAGGTCTATCCGCCGCATTATAGAAGGAATGTCGCCTTGCGCGCCGGCAAATTCTACCGTCCTTGTAAGGCCGAGCCTTCTCACCAATAGCTCGAGGTCTTCCATATATTTTTCCTTCGGCGCGCTTCCGACAATTACAACTTTAAGATTCGGTATCTTTCGATAAAGCAAGCCCACTGCCTTTAGGAAAGAGGCATGGCCTTTCAAAGGGGTTATCCTCGATACCATTCCGACGGTGAAACCTTGCGAAGAATGTGTTTTAGGATCTCTGAGCCTGAAAGCGTTTAGATCGACGCCGCGAGGTATGAATCGCATCCTTTCGTATGGAACAAAAAAATCATTTACCATGTGCTTCGCGATGATGTTGGAAGGAGCTATCACAAATCTACCCCAACTCATTACCGCGCTTAAAAAATGCTTCTTGTAATAACCATGCGCGGTTGTAATAAAAATTCTATTTGTGAGCTTGCACGCGATAAAAGCAATGAATGCCGGAACGCGTGAGCGGACATGGACGATGTCGATATCCTCGTTCCTTATGATATCTGATACGGCTCGGACCATCCATATCATGCTAAAGATGGATTTTTTGCCAACAGGAAGCGTATAATGACGGGCGCCGATTTTGTCGAGCTCCCTGACGAGCCTTCCACCGCCGGATATGACGACCACTTTGTGCCCTTTTTGCACAAGATATCGCGCAAGGTCGATCGTCCCCGTCTCAACCCCTCCCACGTCCAACGATGGCAATATCTGCAGAATGTTCATAGTGTCTTCGCGCTTCCTCTAAACCTAAAACTCCATTATGGTGAGCGCTCTCCAGCGCAAAGTCTTTTGTTCACGGCCTGAATTTTTTCGCCGTGTGCTGCGGTTTACGTCTCGCTCATTTGCAGGAATTCCTTCCCTCCCACCCAGATGCCCTTAAGGTATGTCTTGTATAATCTGGGTGTTCGGTCAGTCAGTTCCTGCATTCACTCGACGTAAATCCTTACACACCAACTGCCTATAGACACTATACCGAAAAAATTCTAATGGCCGTTCACAAAATCCTTTGTGCTATCGGCGTTGCTCTGTTATTTTTTTTGCTTCTCTCTATGGCGGAACATGTTGGTGGTCTGCCTGACGCTGCTGTCAAAAATTTTGACACTCTACGGCGATACAGAAAAAATTTTAAATTCCTGAAAGAAGTTAAAATTTTGTCAAAATTTTTCCAGAATAAATTCACATGCCTAATGTGAATTTATGTCAGCGGAAGGCAGCCACCAACATGTTCCGCCTGTCAGCTGAAGCGAAAAAATTATATCAACGACCTCATTGCCTCGTAAATCTTATCCGTATCGTCGAGTTTCTTTGCTGAAGTCTTTTCGCTCAAAGCCTTATTCATCGCAGACACAAGCTCATTCGCTTTGGCAATAGTGACATAACCTTCTGCCGCAATATTTACAAGGGCGTGTTCATGCTTGGTAAGGCCTCTTTTCTTTTTGTCCAATTCAAATACTATTACAGAATTTCCGGAACTTACTGCTTCTGATATCATAGAAATGGATTCTCCGGAAACCACAACGACATTACTCAATGCCAGTATTCCGGTCAATGTTCCTTCGGGATTATTTTCATTGGCGACTACAAGCAATTTACATCTTGGATTATTTTGAAGCGCCTCTTTTAAAATCAATTCATGGCTCTTATCTGTCCTTCTAGAGCTTGTCACAAGCAAGTCCGCGTCTTTTGACTCGCAAAATTTAATTGTTTCGCTTACAACCTTCTTTAATAATTCCGCGGAAAGCGTGAATTCCGGATTGCTCCCTCCGATCAAAAGCCCCACAACCTTGCCTTTTTCGAGATGAATATTATTTTTTAATCTTTTGCCGGCAGACTCCAGCGCCATGGCATCTACTAGGTTTGGCGCCAAAGCAGTGCTGATAATATTTTTCCGAAGCGGCAGGTTATCGTGCTTCGGCGCTATTATAAAATTGAATTTACGCAGGCCAAACATAATGTTGGGCCTCATCACGACCACGTTCTTCGCGTTATTTTCTTTTGCCATGAAGATATTTACAGGAGCGAGGCTCGAACCGCAGGAAACGATGAATTCAGCGTATGCCTTCATAAGGTTCTCAAAAGAATCGTCTCTTAAGCACACCTTCATGCATAACATGCGGCCATGGCAGCGCCAGCTTGCGAAAGATGCTAACACTGAAAGCAGTGTCCTAAAAAACTTATTTTTATACTTAACATCAACAATGGTAACGAGCGTATCCTCTGTTTTATATCCTTGCGTCATCCTGGCCCTCTGTATCTGGCGCGCGACTGCAAGCGACTGATTCATATGGCCCGCCTTGCCGTCATTCAATACGAGGATCGTCCTTTTAGGAGTTGACTTCCATCTCTTGTGAAGCCAAAGCCATTGGTCAGGATACTTCCTGACATAAATTTCGAGCAACGACATATATTTTTGCAGCCCTTTCTTAAGGTCTTCTTCTGTCTGAGCATCTTTCATATCTATATATTCTTCAAGATACAACTTATGAAACGGACCGCATTCCCTTACTATGAAATTCGGCAATATTATAGAGTCTGTGTGCTTCGCGATCTCAAACGGCCCTATATGCGCCGAGGTGGGACGGTTAAAAAAGTTAACGAACGTGCCGTTTTTCCCGGCATCCTGATCCGAAAGTATTCCGACCATATTCTTTTTATAAAGTTCCTTTAAAATATTTTTCGTAGACACGCCTTTTCTTACAACCTTGCATCCCTTTGATTCCCTCAAACGGTTTAAAAGCTCGTTCAAACGCTTCATTTTCTGTTCGCGCGCCAAGACGGTTATGGGGAAGCCCTTCATCGCGCTCACCATGCTTGATAATTCCCAATCGCCGAAATGCGCCGTGAGGAGTATTGTCCCCCTGCCGGACTTTCCGGCATTCTCTATACACTCCATATTTACCACTTCGACATATTTATTAACGTAAGCCTTGTTTACCTTCGTTAAGCTTAAGATCTCGGCGAAACTTTGAGCAAGATTTATATATACCTTTTTGGCAATAGAGCGCAGCTCTTTAGGAGATTTCTCTTTCGCAAACGCGGCCTTCAGGTTAGCGTATGCTATCAAGCGCCTCTTCTTATTTATGAAAAAGGCTATGCCGCCCAGTCTTCTCCCTACCCAGAGATTGCCCCTGATGGGCATAAAGTGGGAAATTATATTTAATCCTCTAACTAATATAGAGGCTACGTAATCTATCAATTAAAATCTCCTTGCCTGCTATTATTTTCATCTCCACGGCTAAAGTTAAAACCGTGTAAGGGCATAGATTCAAGCCCAGCCTGTTTAATTTAACTATATCTTTCTCGGTGGTAAGAACAAAATCGAAATTTCTTTCATTGCATCTTCTTATCACGTGATCTATATCACTTTTTCTGTAATCATGGTGATCCTGGAATTTTATGTGCTCGATGATATTCGCGCCTAATCCTCTGGCCGTATCTTCGAAATATAATGGATCCCCTATGCTTGACAGCAAAATCACCTTCTTGCCGCTTATATAAGATAGATCGAATATATGCTTAGCCCTTCCTTCATAGAAATGCATAGGGGTGTGAACAGCCTCCAAAAATATCAGCCCATTTTTAATGCTACTAATCTCTTGTTTTATCTTATTGATATCGCAACTTTTCTCACTTGCTTTTGTAAATACTATTATATCGGCTCTCGCTAACGCTCTCTTAGGCTCCCTCAAGATACCGCGGGGAAAAAGCCTCCCGTTGCCGAAAGGGTTCCGAGAATCGATTAATACTATATTCAGGTCTCTTGCAAGCTCCCAGTGCTGAAAGCCGTCGTCGAGTATCGCTGTATCGCTGCCGTACAACTTTATCGCCTTATAAGACGAGCGGGCCCTGTCCTGTCCAACCACGACAGGCACATCCGAAAGATTCCTCTTAAGCATCTCCTGCTCATCCCATCCGTAACCGCGTATCAGGACACATACGTTTCTCTTCAGACTTGACTCCAGTATCTTGGCGAGTGTTATGGTAAAAGGGGTCTTGCCTGTCCCGCCGAGCGCAATATTTCCGACACTTATTACTTTTAGAGGCGCGTTATGAGTCTTAAAAATATGCAGCTTATAAAAAATCCTCCTGAAAAAAATTGCCATTGAATATATCAATGAAAGTAGATAGAGAGACGCTTTAAGCGGAGCGAATATAACTCCTTTTTGTTTATCCGTCATTAACGAATAGAAGATCATCTTAAGATTTGGGATATCGCCTCTATGTTCTTTTTTGTCGCGCCGCGATTTTCTATAACTACTTTTTTTGCATTTGCGCCCAGCGCCGTCCTTGCGTTCGCGTTCTTAAAAAGAAACCTGAATTTTTCGCGAAGGTCTTCTTTATTAAGAACCTGTATAGCGCCTTTGTTTCTCAAAAATACATCCGCAATGTACTTAAAATTAAACATATGAGGCCCGAACAGGATCGTTTTAGCGAATGCTGCCGGCTCTATAGGGTTATGCCCGCCGTGTTTTACAAGACTACCTCCGATAAAGACTATCGTAGCGATTGAATATGCATCGTTGAGCTGCCCTATAGTATCTAAAAGAACTATTTTTGCGCCTTTGCCGCTTGACTCTTTGATTTTAGACGCTCTTATCGACTCAAGTCCGGTTTTCTTTATGACACTTTCGATTTCGCTTACACGATCTACATGCCTAGGAGCAATCAGTAGCATTAGATTGGGATATTCCCAGGAAAGCTCTTTGAAGATGTCAGCAATTATCTCTTCTTCGCCGCTATGGGTACTGCCCGCAATTATCAACTCTTCGCCGACTTTCAAACCAAGCGATTCGCGTATAACATCCTCAGGTTTAACATCGGTCAAAACTTGAGCGTCAAACTTCATATTGCCTGTGACCCGCACCTTTTCAACGGGCGCGCCCAACTCTATTATCCTGTCAGCATCAATGTTGTCCTGCATACAAAAGATACTTATTTTACTGATAATATTTTTTAAAAATGGCGCCGCCATCCTATATCTGCCGATGGAGCGGTCTGATATCCTTCCGTTGATCAGGATGGAAGGAATCGATCTTGACGCCAGATTACTTAAAAGATTCGGCCAAATCTCAGTCTCTATCATTATGTATAATTTTGGCTTTATCGCTTTGACTGTTTTTTTAACTATGGCGCTAAAATCAAGCGGGAAATATATTATTGTAGCATCTTTGGAAAAATTTTTTTTAGCGAGGATATTCCCTGCTTTGGTTATGGTAGAAATAACTATATCGTTGACAGGAAATCTCTCTTTCAATAACGGGATGATGCTTTTACAAAGCGCGACTTCTCCGACGCTTACAGCCTGTATCCATATGCGCCCCTCGCCGGAAAGCAAGGTCCTTTCCTTCGTCTTATCATATATACCGAACCGTTCCCCGAACTCCCTGTGCAGCTTCCCGCTAAAGATAAGGGCCGGCAGATATAGAAGCGAAAATATGAAAAATCCTAAATCGTAAAGCATCTTTTATCGAATAGAGCCTTTAACGCGAGCAGCGCCGCGCCAATACTGATAGATGAATCGGCGATATTAAATACCGGCCAGACGCGAAAGTCCAAAAAATCTATCACGTAGCCGAATAAAATTCTGTCTATAAGGTTTCCTATGGCGCCGCCTAATATAAGGCCAAGAGAAGTGATAAGAAGAATGTCCTTATACCTATAGCGAAGACAATAGAAAAGTATAAGCGCTATTACAATGATAGAAGTCATTATGAAAAAGCGCGTCCAGTCTTTGAATAGGCCAAAGGCCGATCCGGTATTAAATACCAATGTTAGATGAAAAATCCCGGGGATGACTTTTATCGAGCGTCCATGCGATAAATTGCTGCAGAAAAAATATTTTGTCAACCTATCGATAATGACAACACAAGACGCTATCAAAGACAGGTGGATCATTTGCTTTCGTTGGCGGCCTGGCAATCTATGCACAGCTCCGTATGCGGCAGCGCATCTAGGCGTTTCTTCGATATCGGCTTGCCGCATTGCAGACAACTTCCGTATGTGCCGTCACTTACCCTTTTAAGCGCCTCATCGATTGTGTAGAGCAGATTCTGCTCGTCGCTCGCTCTGCCAAGCGAGAATTCCCTCTCGTAATTATCAGTCGCCATATCGGCCATGTGATATGAATAACCCGAAAGATCGCCAGACGCGTCCCTTTGCGATGTCTTCAGCGCTTCTTCGGTTATGTGATTGATGCCGCCTCCGATCTTCTCGCGCTCTTTAAGCAGGAGGGCTTTGTATTTTTTAAGGTACTTACTCGGCATCTTTTTTATCCTGATCTTTTTCGCTTTTTGCGCGGGCCTTGCCTTCCTTGCTTTCGTCCGACTTACCTTCACGCTTTTTACGATTCTTCTCTTTGCCGCTTTTTTTGCTTTTTTCATTGCAGCCTCTCCTATTTGATGTTCTGTACGCATCGCTCACAGAGGGACGGATGATCTTTATAAGCTCCGACCGCCTCGCCGTAATTCCAGCATCTCGAACACTTATTGCCCTTAGCCTTTTCTATTAATATAGCCGGCTCACCCTCTTTTAATTTGACTTGTGAAACTATGAATAGATATTTTAAAAAATCTTTCTTCTCCTGCAATATCTTTTTTAGGGCCGCATCATTCGTAACCAGCGTCACGGCCGCTTCAAGACTCGAACCTATGATCCCGCCCTGCCTCTTCTCCTCGAGTTTCTTTAATACTTCCTCTCTTGTAGCTACAAGCCGAGTCCACGTGGCTTGCAAATCTTTATCGATCCATTTATCATGTTCTTTTTCATTCGGCCAAGATTCAAGATGCACGGATTCCGATTTATCTTTTATTGAAAGATAACCCCAGACCTCATCCGTAGTTATCGCAAGTAAAGGCGCTATTATCTTCAAAAGATTCTGCAAGACCTCTAACATCGCGGTCTGGCCGGACCTGCGCTCTAAAGAGTCTTTAGCATATGTATACATCCTGTCCTTTGAGACGTCCAGATATATCGAAGAGACTTCATTAACACAGAAATTGTATACGTCTCTGTAGATTTTATGGAATGAATAAGAATCATAATTCTGCGTACAATTATTTATGAGGCGGGCAAGTTCACTCAATATCCACCTGTCGATCTCAAGCATCTTCTTGTAATCTACTTCATCCTTCACATGATCAAAATCGTAGAGGTTGCTCAAAAGATACTTGCAGGTATTCCTGACTTTTTTGTAGGCGTCAGCGAGCCGCGTTAAGATCTCATTTGAGATCCTTACATCTTCCGAATAATCGCTCGACGCAACCCAGAGCCTCAGTATATCTGCCCCGTATTTCTTCATGACCTCTTCGGGCGTTATGACATTTCCGAGCGACTTGGACATCTTCTTGCCTTCGCCGTCAACTACGAAACCGTGAGTGAGGACATTTTTATACGGCGCTTTCTCGTCTATCCCCATAGCTGTTATAAGCGCTGACTGGAACCAGCCTCTGTGCTGATCAGAGCCTTCCAAGTATAATTCACACGGATAATCCAAATCTTTATTTTTCTTTAATACGGCCTGATGGCTCACGCCTGAATCAAACCATACGTCTATGATATCCGTCTCCTTTTGGAATTGTATGCCGCCGCATTTTTTGCATTTGGCGCCCTCCGGCATCAGTTCCTCTTCTTTCTTCGCAAACCAAACATCCGCGCCTTCCTTTTCAACAAAACCGGCCACATGTTCTATGACTTTTTGATCCAGAAGAACTTTTTTACAGTCTTTGCAATAGAAAGCTATTATCGGAACACCCCAGTATCTCTGCCTTGACAGACACCAGTCAGGCCGATTCTCGACCATAGTCGATATCCTAGACTTCCCTTCTTTAGGAATCCATTTTATGTCGGAAGAGATCGCCTTTAACATATTTTTTCGTAAATTCTTATGATCTACCTTTAAGAAGTATTGATCTGTAGCTCTAAAGATTATAGGCCTTTTACATCGCCAGCAATGCGGATAGGAATGCGCGACCTCTTCGGCGTGTAATAAAGCGCCTTGCGATTTTAACTTTTCCAGTATCGGCTTGTTTGCGTTAATAACGTCCATCCCGCTAAATTCACCGCAGGTATTGTCAAATTTTCCTTTTGAATCGACTGGCATTACGGCAGGAAGGCCGTAACGTTTGCCCGTGATATAGTCTTCTTGTCCATGTCCGGGGGCCGTATGAACGCAGCCGGTTCCGTCTTTCATGGAAACATATTCGGCTAAAACAACCTTCGATTTTCTATCAATGAATGGATGGGCTGCTTCTAAACCTTCTAATTCCTTACCCTTGGCTGTCTTTGTTATTTTATATTCTTTTATCCCTATCATTTTCATCGCGGCTTCAATAAGGCCCTTCGCTATTATATAGGTTTCATTGCCAGGCCCTTTCGCAAATACGTACTCCTCTTCAGGATGTACCGCTATCGCGACATTGGCAAGCAAGGTCCACGGCGTTGTTGTCCAGATCACAAACGATGCGTCGTCTTTATATTTAAATGCGACATAAATCGAGGGCGAACTCTTCTCCTCGTATTCGATCTCAGCCTCTGCTAAGGCAGTCTCGCACGTCGAGCACCAGTTAACCGGCTTCAAATCCTTATATATATAACCTTTTTCAACCAGCCTGCCGAACGACCTGACAATCTCTGCCTCGTAATCTTTTGAAAGCGTAAGATACGGGTTCTCCCATTCGCCAAATATACCTAAGCGCTTGAATTGATCTCTCTGTATGGCTACATACTTCATCGCGTAGTCATACGCCTTCCTCCTGAACTTCACCTGATCTATGTCATGTTTCGTTATCTTTAATTCCTTGAATAGTTGATGTTCTACCGGAAGGCCGTGGCAGTCCCATCCGGGCACATAAGGCGAATCAAGTCCGC
This sequence comes from Omnitrophica bacterium RIFCSPHIGHO2_02_FULL_46_20, assembly GCA_001804065.1. Taxonomy (GTDB): domain Bacteria; phylum Omnitrophota; class Gorgyraeia; order 2-01-FULL-45-10; family 2-01-FULL-45-10; genus MHFG01. The sequence continues at coordinate 14,252 of MHFG01000082.1, read as the reverse complement.
GCATCGTCTTATAACGAATAACTATGTCCTTCAGTATCTTATTCAGGGCGTGGCCCATATGGATATTCCCGTTTGCATATGGGGGGCCGTCGTGCAGGATGAATTTATTTTTGCCTTTACGAATATTGCGAATCTTCCCGTAAAGATCCATATCCTGCCACTGTTTTAAGATCTTGGGCTCTCGATTCGGAAGATCTGCCTTCATTGGAAAGTCTGTCTTAGGTAAATTTAACGTATGCTTATAATTCATTTTATTTAATGTATTTTCCAATTATTAATTCCAAATCCTTCTTTGTCTTATACGGGATTGCTTCCTTTCTCGTTACGATAGAATCTTTGAGCGCGAAAGAGCATACGCAAGTTCTTCCCGTCCTGAGTTTCGGCAATGCCGTCGCCACTATTCTTTTCGACGTATCCACATTCTTGCACAAATTTTGTATAATCATCTCAATAGACACAGACTCAACCGCCTGGTCCATATGCCAGCAGTCATAATCGGTGATGCAGGCCAGTGTCGCGTAACATATCTCTGCCTCTCTCGAAAGCTTCGCCTCAGCAAGATTCGTCATGCCGATTATATCCATTCCCCATGCCCTGTAAAGATAAGATTCCGCCTTGGTCGAGAACTGAGGCCCTTCCATGTTTATATATGTGCCGCCCAGATGCATGGCCGCGCCTGCCTTGACTCCTGCCTCGTAAAGCGTTTTGGATAGATTGTGGCATACAGGCTCGGCAAACTGAATGTGCGCCACTATACCGTTGCCGAAGAATGTCATCTTGCGGCCGTAATTTGTCCTATCCACGAATTGCAATGGTATAACTATGTCTAAAGGCTTCAATTCCTCTTTTAAACTTCCGCATGCCGATACAGATATAATATGTTCGACGCCCAACTTTTTCATCCCGTATATATTAGCGCGATAATTTATCTCGCTGGGAAGCAGCCTGTGCCCTTGATCGTGCCGCGCTAAAAATACGACCTCTTTACCCTCTAGAACACCCGTCGTGAATTCGCCTGAAGGATCACCGAATGGCGTAGAAATCCTAACCTTCTTGACGTCCTTTATGCCGTCAATATGATAAAAACCGCTTCCGCCGATTATACCTACTTTGCTCAAGAAAATTCCTCTATTAACTTTATCCCATCCGTATCGCGATTCCTAATAAAGTCCTGACCAAAAATAATTTTAAAAACCAAATGGCTAAAAGAGCGAGTATAGGTGATATGTCTATGCCGATACTATAAGCCGGAAAAAATCTTCTGAATGGCGCGAGTATAGGATCTGTAACCTTGTATAAAGATCGGACTATCACATTATATGGATCCGGATTGACCCAGCTTATCAATGCCCTGATTATGATAAGCCAGTTGGCGATCGTAAGGATATAATCAAGTATGGTCGCGATCGCCGCTATAAAATTACCCAATACAAACACGTTTACCTCTTCGAAAGTTTATTCGCTCTTTTTTGCGCTTCCTTAACGGCGTCTTTGACTATATTTTTAAATTTCTTCGACTCAAAAACTTTTATCGCGGCCTCTGTCGTGCCGCCTTTCGATGTCACCCTTGCCCTTAATACAGCGGGCTCTTCTTCTGTCACTTCCAATAACTTTGCGCTTCCAAGCGCTGTCTTCAATACGAGCCTCTTCGCAATATCTTTATCCAACCCTAAACTTTGAGCCGCATCTATCAGGGACTCTACAAGATAAAAGAAATAAGCCGGCCCGCTGCCGCTTATAGCGGTTACGCTATCGACAAGTTCCTCATCGACCTCAACCACTTCGCCTATAGTCGAAAATATCTCTTTCGCTAATCTCATATCCCGAACACTTGCCGCGCTTCCAGCGCTTATGCTCGATATCGCTTCGCCTATTGCCGCGGCCATGTTCGGCATGACTCTTATAACGGGGATGTCTTTACCAACAATGCTTTCGATATATCTTGTTGTTATGCCTGCGGCTATAGATATCAAAAGCTTTCCTTTAGAGACGCCGCAGCATACCTCGGATTTAAGAACATTTTCAAAATCCTTAGGCTTTATCGATAATATAATACAATCGGCAAACTTTACTACCCTATTATTGTCTATTTCAACTATGATCTTATATTTCGATTGTATATAGCCCCTTCTCTTTGCGTCGAATTCGCTCACCATAAGGGATGTGCTCTTCTCAACCACATTTGAGAGGCGGCTCAAGAGCGCCTCGCCCATGTTGCCGCAGCCGATAATTCCGATTTTTTTATCAATCATTTTTGAATATCGCCCTTCCTATCCTTACCATCGTCGAACCTTCTTCAATAGCGACCTCAAAGTCATTCGACATACCCATCGAAAGTTGTAAGCCACAAGCTGCGAGCTTTAACTTTTGCAGTTGTTCGCCTATTTCTCGCAGCTTGTGGAAACTGGGCCTCGCCATATCTTGCGCATTGACTTCCGGCGCGATCGTCATAAGGCCTAATATATTAATATTAGGATATAAACTGATTTCTTTAAAAAATGCTCCTATATCGTTCGGCGTGATCCCAAATTTACTCTCTTCGCCCGATGTATTTACTTCAACAAGTATATCCTGGACTTTGTTTATCTTCTCCGCCTCCTTATCTATCTCTTTTGCGAGACGAATACTATCGATGGAATGTATCAGCGAGAATATCTTTACCGCGTCTTTAACTTTATTCGTCTGTAGATGCCCCACCAAATGCCATATTGCCCTGTCCCCTATCGCCCTATACTTGATAAGCGCATCCTGCACCCTGTTCTCGCCTATATCCTTAACCTTCAAGGCCAAAACCTCTTCTATCTCTTTAATATTGGCTTCTTTGGTAACGCATATCAACTTTACGTCTCCAGGATGCCGCCGGGTTTTTTCGCAACACCTTGCTATCCCTTGTGTTACGGATTTCAAATTATCTGCGATCATAGGGTATAAGTGAGGGGAACCTCCTTCGCATTCAATACAAAACAGCGCAATACTTAGGTGGATTTATCCACCTAAGCGCCAAATCTTTTACTGAGTTGACTGCGAAGGTGGATAAAATAGCACAATTGGAATGAAAAGTCAAGAAAATCTGCCCTGCGGGAGGCTTTTGGCAGATTTTTCTTGATCCTGACCCCGCTTTGGCGGGGGAAGGATCTAATATGGGTAACCGAATATAATTTCCTTTGCTATCAAGCGAAACAGATTTCTGGGTGAGGTTAGATAATTACCAGTATAGTCTTGCGAATCTCTTGGAGTAGCGCCTTATCCACTCTTCGGAGGCTTCCTGCATGGTCACTTCGCGGCCCATCTGGAGTGAACGCAGCATCCTATATTCGTCTATTAGATAAAGCTGCTCGATAAGCTTTACTTTGAACGCGTCAGGGTAGCGGTAGAATGAGACTCCTATATTAAAAAGGCCGGGACTTTCACTGTCCTTGGTGATATGCATCACCTTGGCATTGACCCTAAAGATCTTATCCTGCAGCGGCATCTTCAATATTATGAGATCATCCTTCTTAAGAGGATGCCTTGAGAGAAACAGCAAACCGCCTTCGCTTATGTTCAGCGTCTTTGTCCTCTCTCTTATCTTCTTCGGGGCATGTTCAAATTCAAGAGGATGGCAGATGGGATGCCTTATAAAATGCCTTCTCTCTTCCATACACAGCATAGGCGCCTCTAAAAGTAGTTATTAAATATCTCCGCCACTTTTTCGGATATGTCTTTGACCAAGCCTTTTGGCTGAAATGGTTTCGGCTGATAATGCGTTTGCGCGTACCTTGCAAGCCCTATAGCGGAAACGGCGCGCATACTGTCAATGCCGGATATGTTACCCTGAACATTCCTCACAATACCCATCTTAACAGGATAAGATAATTTTTCTTCCAGAATATCTACAACGCCTTCCGAAAAAGCGAAGCCGCCGGTAATAACTACTAATTTTATATTTCCACCATTCTTAATAAAATCTTCGCTCCCTGCCTTGATCCGCGAAATAATATCATTGAAGGCCTGATTATTTTTCAAATCCCCATCAATGTCATTAGCCCCGCGAGGCATAACATCCAGATAGTTTAGAGTGCCTGCGAAGAATATCGAAATTTCCGTCAGGGATGCGCCCATATTGAGAAGTATCACGCCGTCTTCCTTCCACTCGTCTTCCAGAAGACTTACCCCCTCCGCTATCCCTGAATATATGACCTCTTTTATGCCGTATCCGGCGCTATTGACGCATTTATATATATTTTGGATGTGATTTAGATTTGCTATTATCATATACATCTCGCAGGATAGCCGCGAGGCGTATAGGCCAAGAGGACTCTTTATACTAAGCTGATCGTCTATCGAAAAATTCAGAACTATTTTATGCACTATCTCCCTGTCGAAAGCCAATCGAATGGTACTTGCCGCATTTATGCACTTTGCTATATCTGATCTTGTAACCTCCCTGCCTCTCGACGACAATGGGATCATGCCGCGCGATTTCTCGCCCTTTATTGTCTCGCCGCTGATATTTGTGTAAATATTGTCAGGACGTTTTCCTGTTTTTTCGCATAGTCTCGTCAGAACCCTTTTCACAGAATTTGAAGCGTCATCAAGACCAGTGATGGCGCCTCTCGACACGCCTTTTGACGACTGGCTTTCGTAAGCAAGTACGGTCGACAAACCGCCGCCTAAAACTTCGAGCGCGACTGCCGAAATCTTCGAGGAACCTATATCAAGACCTGTTATTATTATCGGCTTTTTCATGTGCCAACACTTATACAATTGCACATGGAACCTCTCCTGAATGCAATGCGGGGTTTCATGCGCCAACCCTTATGCAATTGCACATGGAACCTCTCCCGAATACAATACGGGGTTTCATTTTGGGCTTATAGCCGCGTCTTTAAATCTTATATCAATATAGTTTATTTTATCAAGAACGAGGCGCGGATCCCTTAGCGTGTCTCTTAAAACCGAGAGCCGCTCTTTTAGATTCTCGTAACCTATTATGATCATAGGCCCGTCTTCGCCTAGATCGAATGACAGGCTTTTAATGTCGCTTGCGTCAAGTGTGCGCACGCCGTACTTATCAAGAAATCTGGCCTTTTTAATTTCATCGAGAAGCTTCAACGCCGCTTCTAAATTTTTTGATTCGTTTTTCTTGTGTAATTTACCCGCATATTTCGGGTTTACTCCCTTTATTACGGGAAGGCCGCCCAGCCGCGCAGGATCCCTGCTGACAAGTATGACGCCTTCTCTATCTATCGGAAATGAAAGACCATTACTCAAAATTGCGACAGGACTGCGAAAATTTAATTCAACTAATAGTTTGTCCGGAAGCGCTCTATTTACGATAATATCCTTAGCATCCGGGTGCCGCAGTTCCAGGGACTTAGCGATTGCCGTAAGATTTATCTTAAATATATTATTACCCTTATAATGCCTTAAGAGATCGCTTCTTATAGATATCAGGCTTATCTCGGGAGCGCCTCTTGCCTCCACGGATCTTAACATGAAATAATCGGACCTCTCGAGGAACGCCGTTATAAGGACCCATGAAAAGATTATGAATACTACCAAAACTATCATACCGGCTACCCTTTGCAGGATAAATTCTTTGGCGCCCGTAAACGCTTTCGGCAGCTGCATCTTTTTAAATTTTTTATGCCTTGTCATTATAGTTTTCCCGCCTTTAATAAAGAGTGCTCAAGGATTTTAACACAAAGCTCTCTGAAACACAAACCAATAGCAGCCGCCGCTTTCGGCAGCAGGCTGCGCCCTGTCATCCCCGGTATCGTATTAACCTCTAATACGAATATTTTTCCATAATTATCCATGATCATGTCGACTCTTGAAAACGATCTGCAGCCCAAAGCGCTATGAGATAGGCTCCCCAAGCGCCCAGCTTCTTTATACGCTTCTTTATCTATCGGGGCAGGCACCAGATACCGCGTAGTCGAATCTTCATATTTAGCCTCATAATCATAGACATTATTTTTCGTAACTATCTCTATGACCGGCAGAGACTTATCGTCCAGGATGCCCACGGTAAGCTCTCTTCCTGCAACATATTCCTCCAGCACGCTTCTTTCGCCGTATTGAAAGGTTTTATCTATTGCCGTTCGTAAAAATTTTTTTTCTTTAACTATAGAAAGCCCTATGCTTGAGCCTTCCGATTGAGGTTTGACAACAAGCGGGAAACCTATTTTATCCGCTTCGTTTACGTCAAACTTTTCTTTCTCAAACACAATATATTTCGGAACAGGGATCTTATTTTTTATAAAAGCCTCTTTGGAAGCGACCTTATCGAACGCGAGCCGCGATGCTTCTACGCCAGAACCAGTATACGGAATATCAGCGTCTTCAAGAGCTTGCTGAACCGTTCCATCCTCGCCGTATCTTCCATGGAGAGCTATGAATGCGACATCTATTTTATTTGCCGCGATGACGTTGCGGATATCGTTTTTCACGCGAAGGAATATCGCGTCAAGCCCTTCGCTTAATAGGGCATTATAAACGGCAGCGCCCGAACGCAGGCTTATACCGCGCTCATTCGACGGCCCACCCGCTAACACGCCTATCTTGCCGAATCTTGACCCATGCCTGCCCTCGGCTTCCCGTCTCACCTTTGGCTCGCCGAGGCGGACGCCGAGAGGCGAGCCGTCAGGCCCTGCGCCGATATGGCGCAGGGCAGGCGGACTTGGCCCCTTCCTCTCTTTCCCTATCATATAATCTTGATCTCCAACTCCAGAGGAATCTTGTAATTCTTCATTACCTTTTTACTTATAAGGCCGATGAGTTTTAAAACGTCATTACAGCTCGCTCCTTTTTTATTTATTATAAAATTTGCGTGCCTACGCGAAATTTCTGCTCCACCCATCCTCGCCCCTTTTAAACCCAGCATATCTATCATCTGTCCCGTAGTAAACTGAGAATTATCCGGATTCTTGAATACGCAACCGGCGCTAGGCATGTCGAGCACCTGTTTCTCCCTTTTCATCTTTAAAAATTTTGAGCACCTGGAAGTCAAGGCTGAACTGTCTTCCCTGCCGAGCCCGAGCGCTGCCGCTAATATTATATAGGGAGAAAGATTAGAGCGGCGATACCCGAGTTTAATATCGCCTCTCTTTAATATCTTTATATTACCTTCGTAGTCCATAACCTTTAACGATATAATATAATCTCCGATATTTTTGTATAACGGGCTGTACCAGCCACCGGCATTCATATATACAGCCCCCCCTACAGTGCCGGGGATACCGATAAGCGACTCTAATCCGCTCAAGCCCTTATCACAACATAATCTCACTAACGCCGGAACGCTGTATCCTGCGCCTACCATTACCGTGGTACCGCGCATCGTTATGTTTTTAAAGAATGGCGAACCGAGATGGAGCACTATGCCTTTAAAGCCCCTGTCGCTTGCTAGAATGTTGGTTCCTCCGCCTACAATAAAAGTCCGAATTCTGTTTTTTCGGGAAAATTTAATTATCTTTTTAAGTTCTGCTATATCTTTCGGCTCCGCCCAGAGCGCTGCTGGCCCCCCTATCTTAAAAGATGTGTGGCGCTCAAGGGGTTCTCCCGCTTTCACATTACCTTTTATTAAGCCTTTCGGATAATTCATTTGTGACCTCTTTTATGTCGCCTGCGCCCAGCACCAATATCATGTCACCGCGCTTCTTTAATGCCATTACATATTCGGCGACACCTTCTTTATTCATCATCGTAACGTCATTAATACCGTGTTTTTTGACTTTGTCATAAATATTTTTTACAGAGACTCCCTCTATCGGATCCTCGCCCGCCGCGTATATGTCTGTTAATATGAGTTTATCCGCGCCCTTAAAGCATCCGCCGAATTCATCTGCCATAAATTTCATCCGCGTATACCTGTGCGGCTGGAATACCACTATCAGCCTCCGGTTCTTCCAGTTGCGGCAGGCATCAAGAACAGCGCGTATCTCCGTCGGGTGGTGGGCATAGTCATCAATAAGCATGACTCCGTCGACATCCGCCATTAGATGGAAACGCCGCTTCGTACCGCTGAAATCCGCTATTGAACGCGTTATATTTTCAAATGTAAGCCCTATTTTAAATCCGACGAGAATTGCCGCGAGGCTGTTCAGGATATTATACCTTCCCGGAACCTTAAGAAATACTCTTCCAATAATCTCGTTTTTGTAGACGCACTGGAATGACGAACGGAATCCGTTCAGCTTGATGTCATAAGGGCATATATCTGCCTGTCTAGAAAAACCGAAACTTTCTCCCTTACCGTTAAAACGGATGAGCATTTTTTTTATGTTTTCGTCCTCGCAATTATAAAATAGTGTTCCCGTTTTCTTTAAGTTATTCGCGAAGGCCGAATATGAATCTATGGCGTCATCGAGAGTTTTATAATAATCCACATGCTCTATCTCGATATTCATTATGACAGAGTAGAGAGGTTTTAAATAGAGAAAAGAGCCGTCGCTCTCATCCGCCTCGGCTACCACGTATTCACCAGAACCTGACTTTGCGTTACCGCCGAACAGATCTACCTCGCCCCCTATTATCACCGTTGGATCAAGAAAACAATCCTCAAGCATAACAGAGATGAGCGAAGTAGTGGTGGTTTTGCCATGTGTCCCGGTTACAGCTATCCCCTTTTTCTTATTCAATATCTCGCCCAAAACTTGGGCCCTTTTGACTATTGTGATATTTCGTTTGCGCGCCTCAATGATTTCCGGGTTTGCGTTATTTATGGACGATGAATATACCAGAACCTCTGCTTCGGGCGGTAGGTGGCGGGTATTATGCCCTACGGATATCTTGCCTCCTATTTTTTCCAACTTTTCAGTGAGATTATTCGATTTAAGGTCTGATCCGGAAACATTATAACCCATCTTCAATAATATGAAGGCAAGGCCGCTCATCCCTATGCCGCCAACACCAACAAAGTGTATATTCTTCTTCTCAAGTATCATGCGCGCCGCCCCCTGCCAAGGCGCAAGATTTCTTCCGCTAAAGTATATGATGAATCCGGCACGCTAAGGCGTTTTGCCGATTCTGCCATTTCGTTCAACCTTTTTCTATCTTTTAATAGATCCATAAGAGAGTTTCTTATCAAATCAGGCGACATGTCGTTTTCATCTATTTGTATTGCCGCGCCTTTTTCGGAGAAGATGCGCGCATTCTCAACCTGGTGGCTCATGGCAAAAGGATATGGTATCAAGACCATCGGTTTCCCGAAGTATGCTATTTCAAATATCGCTGATGCGCCAGACCTCGTCACCACAAGATCTGCCACGCTATACACTTCTTCTATCCTATCCACAAACGAATAAACGCGGCACTCCAGCGCCAATTCTTCATATGCCGCGCTTGCCCATACATAATCCGTTGTCCCTGTAATATGTATGACCTGTAATCTTGACCGCGTATTAGCGTCGAGCTGTGATAACGCTTGCAGAAACGCTTTATTCAGATTGTGGGCCCCCTGACTCCCTCCTATGACAAGTATGGTGAATTTATCGGCATCGAGGCCCAATTTTTTCATATTGCCCGTTCTGTCGTCTTTTAGCAGCGCGGCCCTTATAGGGTTTCCCGTGAAAACCGCTTTATAAGCATAGCGACCGAGGTACCTCTTCGTATCCTCAAAACTTATCGCTATTCTGTCGGCAAGGGTGAATAACTTCGCATTAGCCCTTCCAGGTACAACGTTCTGCTCATGAATTACCCTCGGGATACATAATATACAGGCGGCTAGTATTACGGGAGCCGCTACGTAACCGCCGAATCCTACAACTACATTGGGCCTGGATTTTATTAATATACAGAGCGACTTTAAAAGATCGAGGGATAATTTTATAAAAAATACAAATGTACCTAATGACGGATTATACGGTAACTTGTTCGCCGATAGCATCGAATATCGGAAACCTTCTTTTTCGAATATTCTCCTGTCAAGCGCCTTATCGCTCCCGACAAATATTATGTCGATGTTTTTATCCTTCGTCTTAATTCCTTGCGCAAGCGCCACAGCGGGAAATATGTGCCCGCCCGAACCGCCGCACGCTATCACGATCCTCATCTTTAGCGGCTTCTCCTTTACCGATTTCCCGCGCTTTTAAAAAGGTGCGGGACTCACCTATACACCTCGTTTGCCTTCGCAATATTCAACAATAATCCGACAGCTGTTAAATGGAATATCAACGACGTCCCGCCATAACTTATGAAAGGAAGGGGCAGCCCCTTGGTCGGCAAAACGCCGGTCGCTACACCTATATTTATCACCGCTTCAAGAGCTATTAATGAAACCAATGCCATGCTCAAGAGCTTCTCGAACTTAGCCTCTGCTCTGAACGTTATCTTCATCCCCTCCCATACAAAAAGTATAAATAATATCACAACAGTTGCAGCGCCCAAAAATCCCAGTTCTTCGCCTATTATCGAAAATATGAAATCTGTGTGCGATGCGGGCAGATAAAAAAGTTTCTGCCTTGACTGCCCTAACCCTACACCTAACAACCCTCCGGAACCTATCGCGATAAAAGACTGTATTATCTGAAAACCCGCCCCACGCTTGTCGGACCATGGATTTAAGAATATCATCATGCGCTTTCTTCTATATGGAATTCTGAATAGAAGGACATAAAGCGCGGGTATGCTGGCCAAAAAAGAAGCGGATATATATGCCATATTTACTCCGCTCACGAACAGCATAAGAGCGCTTATTATCAAAATAACCATAGCTGTTCCGAGGTCCGGCTCTAAAAGCACGAGCCCCAAAACTAATCCTAAGACTAAGATGGGCGGTAAGTAGCCATATATAAAACTCTTTATAAGCTTCTCTTTTCTCGCTAAAAGATCGGCAAAATACACTATGATGGCTATCTTGGCAAATTCGGACGGCTGAAAATTTAACGGACCTATCCTGAACCAACGTCTTGCGCCTGCCGCCTCCCTCCCGATATGCGGTATCAAAACCAGCACGAGTAGCAGCGCCGAAAATCCCATTATGGGCTTTGAAATACGTTTCAATGTCTGGATGTTTACCGCCATGGCGCATATCATCATAAAGATCCCGACGCCTAGATATATGAGATGTCTCTTTAAAAAATAGAGGCTGTCGCCCATCCTCTCGTGGGCATATATGGCGCTCGTTGAATATATCATGACTACTCCTATCGCGGCGAGCGCCGCCACAATAATAAAAATGGACGATCTTGCGTTTCTCATTTTATGGATAGCACGGCTTTTTTGAATATCTCCCCGCGCTCTTTATAGTCCTTAAACATATCGAAACTCGAACACATGGGAGAAAGAAGCACCAGCGTATTTTCTTTAGCCAATCTTCTCGCAAGCTCGACAGCTTCCTGCATGGTACCGGCCTCGTGAGTCCGGGCAGCATCGCCTAGCGCTTTTTTGATTCTTTTTCTTGCCTCACCTATCAATATAAGGTATTTGACTTTCTTTTTGACAAGCTCTCTGATTACGCCATAGTTGCTATTCTTGTCCTTGCCGCCGGCAATCAATATGACAGGTCTTTCACATGATTCCAGTGCCCTGTAAGTAGAATCGACCGTTGTCCCCTTAGAATCATCTATATACTCGACCCCGCCTATTATATCGACCGTCTCGAAACGATGACGCAGGCTGTTAAAATTACGTATGGTATTCTTGATGGATACGGCTTTCACGCCTGCTATAATACCCGCTAAACTTGAAACGAGAACATTTTCGGCATTATGAAGGCCCTTAAGCCTTATATCTTCTGTCGCGCATATATCTTCATTTCTGCCATCGATAGCACAAATTATTTTGTTATCCTTTAAATACGTTCCGTTTGTTTTTGTAAGCCTTGAATAGTACAAGATCTTAGATTTTGCCTTTTTATCCAAGCCTTCCAATTCCTTTGCGTCGCGATTTAAGATAAGGATGTCTTTTACATCCTGATTTTTGAAAACCTTCAGCTTCTCATTAAAATAGTCGCTGAATTTACTGTATCTATCGAGGTGGTCGTCCGTTATATTCAATATTATCGCAATATGCGGCTTGAAATTCGAAATTCGTTCAAGCTGAAATGAGCTTACCTCGAGAACAACCCACGTATCTTTATTTATGCGCTTTATTTCGCCGCATAGCGAATTGCCGATATTACCGCAAACAACGGTATCGAGGCCGCTCTTCTCTAGGATCTGGCCTATTAGCGTTGTTACGGTACTCTTACCGTTCGTTCCCGTTATGGCCATGATCCTGCCTTTACAAAAACTGTAGCCCAGCTCCATCTCGCTTATCATGGGAATGCCTAACTCATTCGCCCATTTTATCGACGGGGACGAGTCTTCGACTCCGGGGCTTACAACAATAAGTTCGTTCCCTTCTATAAAATCCTTCGTATGTCCGCCGATCTGGCAAGGTATCTTTCTTTCTTCGAGCAGCATTGCATTTTTTCTAACGTTTTCATTATCGGAGGCTTCTGTGATTTTCACATCCGCGCCAATATCTTTTAATAGAAGAGCGGCATTCAACCCGCTGCTGCCTAATCCTATTACCGCCACTTTTTTATCTTTCATCATTCGTGTCCAAAATGGGCTATGATTGCCGTCGGCAATGATCTTTCATTGTAATTTTAATGTTGCCAAGCTTAGCAGTGCGAGCACTATCGCAACTATCCAGAATCTTATGGTTATCTTCGATTCAGGCCACCCACGCAGCTGAAAATGGTGATGTATAGGAGACATCAAAAATAACCTCTTCTTCGTGGTCTTAAGCCACAACACCTGTAAGAGAACTGACGCGGCTTCTATGACAAATATGCCGCCTACCAGAAATAATAATAGTTCCTTCTTAATAAATACAGCTATGACTCCGAGCGCCCCACCCAAAGCCAGGGAACCCGTGTCGCCCATAAACACATTCGCGGGATATGAATTGAACCACAAAAATCCCAAGCCGGCGCCTACCATGGCGGCGCAGAAAACGGATAACTCACCTGCGCCCTGCAGATGAAAAACATTTAGATAGTCAGCGAATTTAAAATTGCCTGTTATGTATGTAAGAACTGAGTAGGCCAGCGCCGCTATTATGGTGCATCCTATTGCAAGGCCGTCCAGACCGTCAGTGAGGTTTACGGCATTACTGGCGCCTGTTATTACAATAACTACAAAGACAAGGTATAGGGCTCCGAGTTCCAAAGAGAAAAATTTTATAAACGGGACATTTAGGGTTGTGGGGATAGGCGTAAATTGTATTACAAAGGTTGCGATGATCAACGCTAAAAATGCCTGGCTTAAAAATTTCCTGCTTGGTCTTAGTCCCATACTTCTCTTTTTTACTACCTTTATATAATCATCGGCGAATCCTACTAGACCTAAAAATAGGAATGAGCCCAAAGTCATTAAAATATATCTATTTAATATATCAGCCCAAAGTATAGTGGCTAAAGCTATCGCGATTATTATTAAAACACCTCCCATCGTAGGCGTCCCTTGCTTATGCTTGGTAAGGTCGTATAAAAACTCGACATATTCTTTCCTTATATGCTGTCCGAAACTTAGCTCCTTCAACCGTCTTATAACGACTGGGCCGAATATTAATGATATGAGTAGCGCCGTGAGACTCGCCATGGCAGCCCGAAAAGTTATGTATTTAAATACATTAAACCCGAACCAGTAATCCCTTAGTGAATAAAATAAGTAGTATAGCATTATTTATCTTTTAGGATCTCTAACACTTTTTCCATTTTCATTGTGCGTGAACCCTTGATTAATACAACATCGCCCGCCTTCGCTACTTTACGCAATACGGCCGCTATCTCTTCATGGTTCGAACAATGCCAAATCCTGTCTTTCGCCATTCCTGATTTCAAAGCAGCAGAAGACGTCTGCTGCGAAAGCTTGCCGAATGTGACAAGTCCGTCGAACCCTCCTCTAACCACCGCCTCCCCGACTCCCCTATGAAAATAATTTTCTTTCTCGCCAAGCTCAAGCATATCTGCGCTCACTATCCACCTTGACTTGGCAGGATATGATTTGATCGTTTCTAAAGCGGCGTGCATTGACAAAGGATTTGAATTATACGCGTCATCTATAACAACAACTCCGTCTATATTTTTTATGTTTAACCTCATATATGCCGGGACACACTCTGCCAGCCCTTTCTTTATGGAATCGTAATCCAGTTCGAAATGGCGAGCTACCGCTATCGCGGCTAACGCGTTATAAATATTGTGAATACCCGCCAGATTTAGCACAAAAGGCGACTTATTGTTTAATAAGAAAACTATTTTGTCCTTTTCCGTAGAT
>MHFG01000081.1 GCA_001804065.1 Omnitrophica bacterium RIFCSPHIGHO2_02_FULL_46_20 | reverse complement strand
AGAGATACGCGATAGATATAGCCTTGAACTTGCGGCGAATATGCCTGAGTTAAATCAGGAAACAAAGGAAGCGTATAAAACTCTATTAACGGACGCCAAGACAGACAAGATAAGAGATATTTTCTTGAATCTTAGAACCAAACTTGTCCTCGATCCGTTCTTGAGATTGAGCTACGAAGGCTTGCTGGACGAATCACAGCGCGGCGCCATGGGCCTTAACACATTGAGCATATTGGGTATGATAGGGTTCTATCGCGGGAAGATGAGAGAGTCGCTCGATCCGACGACAGGATGGGTTAATAATACCATAGGCAGTAATCCAAGCGTCGATACCTTAAAGAATGTTTTGCAAAAACAGCTCGATACATATCCGGAACTTGATGAGCCCATAGCGGATAAGATAAAGGGCATTATTGACAATCTCAAAAAAGCTGACAGATTAAATGATGGGACGCTGAATGAGGTCAGACAGGCCCTTGCTGAATTACACACGGTTATTTCAATCGACAATGACCTGGCGGTTCTAACGAAGAAATGGGGCATATATTTTACGGATACGGCCAAATGGGTAAGCGGCGGCCTTGAAGAAGATAAGGAATCGAGAGAAAGATACTCTAACTTACTGCGGTCGATGAAATACAACGTATGGACTTACGAATTCGGCAGGATGCTCGATGATACCTATTGGGATATGATAAACCGCAATTACAGGCCGCTCGCCAAAGAGATATGGCCGGATGAGAATATTATGTTAAGCGGTGATCTATGGGATCGCGGCAGGCTCGTAAGCCTGGCTCAGATGCTGCTTACCAATGATTATACGCGCAATCCTACCGGCGCCAAGCTTGAGCCGTCTTCAAACGCGAAGCAGTTAGTTGCCCTGGCAAAGGAATTGCGCCCGGATGTGGAAGAATTTAACGCCGATCCGTACGCGCTCGAGATGGGAAATCTCATCAATAGTACCTTAGTGAAATCAGGGCCCAAAGAAGGCCAGATCATCATAGTCGAGGACGCGTTCAGGAAGCTTCTTGAGCATATAGAAGACGGAGTCAAAAAAAATCTGCCCGGTATGATTAAGATAGACATGTCCGAGCTCGAAAAGCTCGCCGGCATGTGCAGGAATAACCTGAAGAACGGCATAATAACAGAGCAGGATAAGATAGCGTTAGTTATAGAAGCAAAGAATGTAATGGACCAGATAAAGGCGGGCAGGATACTCTCTACCTCGTCGTTCCTTGTGGGCCTTCATACAAGGTCAATATCAACCATTCCGCGGACACAGAAAGAAATAGAAGACGAGGAATTCAGATGGATAAAGATTGGCCTTGAGACGTATCAGGTAGACTATAAAGCTGACGGAACTGTTATCCTCATCCCGAGGCTTGGCGATATGATAGCGATAGATCCGAAAGATACAACCGTTACGTTTAGAGGCGTCACTTATTTGATTACGAGAGTGGGCAGAACAGCGAAACTGACGCCGGAGCTCTCGAAGAGCAATACGATCGACACCATGAAGGGAGAGCTCAAGGCTATATATTCCAATATACGTCTCGCACAGCCCGAAGTCGAAAAATTACTCGGCCGCTCCCTAAGCATACAAAATCCCGATGACTTCGGAGCGCTCTATTACTATGCCGTTGAATTTTTGATAAAAGAAGGGATGTCTGTAAAGGAGTTAAGCGGGGTTTTCACGAATATTAAAGCAATAATGGATAAGGCCAGCGCGCTATATAGAACTATCTCCGGCGGTGGTGATCCAGAGTCAGGGCGTGACTTATCCCTCGACAGCCCGCGCGATGTCGGCAAGTTTATGGCGATAGAGAGATCAATGCGTCTGGAGCGCGACGATCTCGGGCTTCTTGTCCACAGGGAAAGAGCGCTTACCGTTGATGAGATGAACGCGATGTTGGAGCTGGCGAATGAGCTTTTAAGCGCGGCAAACAGAAGCAGCACAAACGCTCTTCTTGTGAATGGCCGCAATCCGGCCGGCGAAGTTCTTAGTGAAAGGTTTAAAAATCCTAAATACGACATCATAGAAGATATCAAGGCCGCCGAAGAGAATGATGACGCGAAACGTCTCGGTGATTCGATAGGTTTCGTTATGGGTATAGCGGAGTCTATAATAAGGCCTGCAGGCGCTATGGATGCCGCCATGAGAAACGCTCCGATAGAAGAGAGGAAGGCATGGGGAATGAAGGTATTCGATAGAATGGCCAATATCCAGGATAATTTCAATAAATACGCGAGGGCGAGAGATCGATTAGAAAGAAGAGGCTCCCCGGTTACCGCGCCGGCGGCTAAGCCCGACGCTAAAAAAGATAAAAGAGACGCCGCCAGCTATTTCGCCGATCTGGGCTGGTGGGCAAGAGACAGCGTGAGAGAAAAAGTGGAAACGGGCCAGGCTCGGCGCGATTTTGACATCATGGCTATAATAGCTGACGCCGCCATAAAATACGACTGGTCTTTGACAGCCGGCGGCCTCGGTGGAAAACTCAAAGAGATTAAAAGACTGCAAAGAGAATATATGTCGTCGTCCGTCATTCAAAAAGAGATTGCTTCACTCCCGAAGTTTACCCTGAGCGAAGTCGAAGGGGTCGCTCGCAATGACGGTAATCAGGAAATGGAAAAGTTCGTCGATCTATTATTCCGAAGCGCCAAAGAAGCGAGAAACGCGAATAAGGCGGCAGGGAGAGAATTGTTGAGTGAATTGAAAAAAGAAGACTATAAATGGGGATGGCCTATAACGAAATATGAAAAAGAAGAAGCCTTGCAGCACATCGATACCTTGATGAGAGAAGTGCCTCTTGAGACGGAGGCATTCTATTTTGGGACGGATTACAGATTCAGTAAGGGTATGAGCGATGATGACCTGGCGAAGGAGATGAAGATCCGTATTTATCTCCAGGCAATTTATATGACCTATAATAAAATATTGGCTGACGTTCCCGGCAGAGGCAGTATAACAGTGCCGGATCGTATGGAGTCAGGCGCTTTAGGAAATCTCATTACCATGTATGAGAATGATTATGTATGCCGCGACAGGATGGACCTGCTTGGCAAATTTGTGCGTTACGTCGCTTATTATCGGGTGCAGGAAAAAGAGAAAAACCTTCCTGTATCGGCGACAGATCCGGAAGCCGGCGGATTTGTAATGCGCATGATAGGCAAAGGTCAAGAACTCCCTTATATAAAGACACAGCTTACGGATATAAAAACACTGCAAGATATTAATACAAATACTAATCAGCGCATTATAAGCTGGTCTAACATAGCGGCCGTGCTCGACGAGGCGCGGGACGGGCGGGACGAGCCTCTTACCGGCTATCAGATATTCAAATTTACCCGTAAAGCAAACTCGGTCTATAAAAATAATATAGGCACCTATATGAACCTTGGCGAATACGAGGACTACGCGTTCATTCTCACTAAATGGAGAACCGTCTTCGGCCGTCTCCTGAGTAGTGAGGAACTGCGCGGCATAATCGCGCAAATTTCGGAATTGAAAAATCAGATGCAGGGCAGATCCCAAAGCGATATCGAACGAGCGAAGGGGGAGTATGTTGAAAACCTTAAGTCCGCATATGACGGATTCGTAGGGCTGGTCGCGCCAAGCCTCTATTCCACTGGTTCTGCCCTCTCCCCCATCGGGGGAGAGGAAAAAGGTGAGGGGGGCCTTAGCGAAAGAATAAATCCACAGATTGAAATTGTCATGAGGGAGATGTCAAAATACGTTCCTCGATTGATTGCTGAAAAAGAGGAAAGGGCATGGAAGCGGCAGGATCGCGCCGCCTATAACCTTGTTTTTATCAGGGTTAATGAAGAATACCGAGATCTATTGGTGAAGGAAAGACGCTCCAGGTCGGGGATAGAATACGCAGGTCAGGATCTCATAGACCTTAAGGCGCGGCTGAGATCGCGCGCCCAAAACGCGGGTGCCAAACTTGATGCCGGCGAACTTGATTATCTCATTGGCGAAATGAAGAGGGCCGGTTACACCGAGGAAGAGGTTACATTTCGGTATGTGAAGCTAAAAGAAGAAGCGGCGAAAGTCTATTGGCGGGTGTTCCCCAAAAAAGAGGCCAAGGTTGAGACCCCGGAGGATATACGCGCGATAACAGGCCTTGCCGGCACGATGGCGGATACGCTCGACTTTGCCTATTCGGCCCATATGAACGAAGTTCTTCACCGCATAAAGGAACTAATGATTGAAGACCTTGTTGTCCGTTCCAATCAAGTTGATTTGCCTATCCTAAGAAGCGCGCAGTTAAAAGCCCAGCTTGAGGCTGTAAGAAGCTGGGATGTCACGGCTGAAGGCGCGGCAGAATTACTGCAGAGTGTTTTGTTGAAGAGAGAGCTCGAAAATTTAGAGGCCAAGCTCAATATCACCAAGGCGATTACCGATAGAAAAGATTTTAAGGTGGAGCGCGAAGACGCCGAAACTATGGCTCATAACGCTTTCGCGGGCGCGTTCGATAAAGAGGACGTTATGAATTGGATTAATGTTATAAGTGTGGTGGAAGAGCAGATAGCTGTCATTCTGGCCCTGAGCGAAGTGAAGGGGAAGAATCTAAATGACGGTATAGTTATCGATGAAAGCTTGCGTCAAAAGGTCAGATATTCCGTGGATACATGGTTTGGCCTTGGCGTGACTAAGCCCGTCCGGAAAGAGGTGGTGGACATTGGAGAAGCGAATCGTATTCTGAATAAAGAGCTTGCCAGGCTTCAAGCTCTCGGTATGCCTGCCATATCCGAAGACCAACGCGCCAATATTATGAAACGCATAGAAGGCGGTAATATCCATCCAGCCGTGCTCACATTATTAGTTGAAAGAGTGGAAAAATTGCAGGAAGAGATCAAGCTTGCGCGGGAAAAATATGCCAAAAAAGATAAATTAAGCGATATGACAGCGGCGCCTCGCGCCTTATTTGACATTCTAAGTTATATATCCGTAGAACAACTGCTTACTTATATTGACGAGCAGAATACCCATCCAAATGAGCACATAGGGCTAATGGATATCTTTGGCCACGACAGGCAAAAATTTGAGAAAGAAGTCGTCAGGCCTATTATAGCCATGTTTAAGATGGGCGAAGACGATCTTCTAATTAACTTGCCGGAAATAAATAAAGTATGGCTAAATTCTCTCTCAAGAATTGAAAGAATAAGATTTGGCATTTACAGTTATCTTAAAGAGCATGGCGCTGTTTCAAAGTTATTATTAAGCGGTTCAGTCCTTATAGTTTTGGCAGTTTACAGCCTTATGCGCATAGCGCTTTCAAGGAAGCGTATTAGTGGAGCAGGGCAGCCGGCTGTCGGCGCAGGCGCGTCTGGATCCGGCGCTTCCGAGACCGCATCTGTCGTTTCAGATGTTGATCATGCAGCTCCAAGGAAGGCTGCGCCGCTGGATATCGCCACGTTGAAAAAAATAGGCTGGACTCGCGGTGTTATAGCTGCTCTGCTTTTTGGCGCAGCGGGTTATTTCACATATGCGGTAATAGCGCCGCTTATATTTACATCACCGCTGTTACTAACTTCATTTGCAGCGGCCGCGGTGATAACATCTATCGCAGGTCTATATAAATTCCTTAGTTGGCATCTACGATCTCCGCCATGGGAAGGCCTAATTCAACCCGTCGGCGCCAATCTCAAAGAATTCAGCGCTCAAAAAGAAAAGGATATAATTTTAAAACAACACCTCCCGTTTAAACTGGCGCTAATCTTCTTCACATCCTTCCTTAGCGCGCTTGCCATGAGCGTTATTAATTTCAATGCATTCAGCCTGCCGGTCGTATTAATATGGGTGGCCACCTTCGTCTATCTTGTGACTATAATAATAGACATATATTTCTTAAAGTTTTTAGTCTGGATAGCGGCTGGGTCGCTAAATCTTATCACGGAGCTCAAGCCGCCCATAAGTGATGAAGAGATCACAGATGACAAAAGCTTTGTTGCCATTAATCCTTTGAGGCCGGTTGATGATGGGCAGTTGGAAAATGTTATTAGGAAAAATATAGAGATGCTCAAAGCCATTAAGTCAAAAAACGTTGTGAGCGTCCTCATACTTCAGGCGGCAGGTGACAGCCCGGCGCTTTATAGGAGGTATTACGAGATTTTAAAAAGAGAGCTATTCAATAATCCCGACCTCTACGACAGACAGGATGTTAAAGATAGATTCTATGTATTCTGCATGGAGGGAGTGGCAAAGCCGCATAATGTATATAAGTTTTTAAGGTGGCTTAACGGCGAGGATGAAGAGAATGATCCGGTTACGAAAGACCATATATTTAATGTTAAAACTCAGGTTCTATTGCCGCCCGAAGGCCTTAAGGCCGGGAGCGACGGGCTTTATCATGTTGGAGAAGACGCGAAAGGGAGGTATGGAATTATAACCACGCCGGGCGGCCTTAATAATTTACGCACACTACGCGGCGAAAGAGGGGTAGGTGAAAAGCCGCAACCGCTGCTGACAAACGGTTCCATTCTGGACGAAGATAATTTTGCAACGCCAGATACGGTGCGCAGTATGATTAAGACTATGTCCGATGACTATATGGTGTGGCAGCCGCGTATTGATTATTATAATGCCGCGAGAACACTCTACGGATATGGTATGAAGCTGATTCCAAACGGCTCTTTGGGTAATCTTGCCCAAAGCGCCTCTACCATAGCGGAAGGCGGGATACGATCGTTTGGGAAATACTTTTTCAGACTAAAACCGTATTATCATATAGAGGTCTCCGGCAATCAGTTTCAGAGTATGTATTTACTGGATAGAAAGTATCTTCAGAGCGAAGATGCTTATCATGGTATATTTGGCCGCGTCTGTTATGTGCCCAAGGCCGTTATTTATGAGGCAACGCCGTCCAATTATCTGTCAGAATTAGAGAGAGAAGAGGCAAAATGGTTCCCATTATTCGATTGGCGTAATTTTATTTATCTGCATGGTTTACACAAGCCTCTCCTGCCGCGCCTTAAGAAATATGCGCAAGAGTTACGCGATACCGCAAACAAAGAAGGTAGCACCTTAGCAAGTTTGAAGGGATTTTTGGTTGATAATAAAGATGCGCTGATAGGATTAACCGGCCAGGGAGATTATGACGAATCGCGTGGTGAGTATGATAAAGCGATGAGTGCATACAATAATTATGAAGAGGAGATGGAAAAAGAACCGGAACGCAGAGATTATAAAAAAATAGTCAAAGCCGCCGAAACTGCGCGGAGGAGTTATGTAAAAGTAGTTATTTACATGCGTGATAAAACGGGTAAAAAAATAAACACGCTTACCAAAGATGAAAAAAAGCCATATATGGCTCTTGAGAACCAACTTAAATTTCAATTAAGGCCAAAAGTAGAGATTATCGAAACGACATTAACGCTTATTGAACAGTCAAAGCCGCCAAAGCTTCCTTTGAGAGGAAAATATTCCGAAAGCCTTGTAACGCGCGGTATCTGGTCCGAGCCCATATGGACGCTTCAACTTATCGTGACATTCTGCGCCATGCTCTACCCGGGTTTATTCGAAACACTATTACCTTTCCCGGGAGAATTCATCTTCTTGAGCATAATGATATTACTTATTCATCCTAACTTTACGGGTCCTTTGACAAATTATATTTTTGGAGTTGTAAAGCCGCCTTTTACGTTTTTTGGCGATAGTAAGGCGGCTAAACCGTTTAACGCGCTAATATCGTTTCTCGCGCATGATATATGGTTTGGTGTCTTCCAGATCGTAGGCTCTACGACAGTTTACCTTTTAAAACTTGTTATCAAACCTGGTGAAATTCTGAGCGCCTGGTGGGGAGTTCGTAAAGAAGTGGCATCCCATGCGGCGGGGCAGAAATCAGCCGGGACATGGCCTTCATTTTTGGAGACGAGCGCCAATGACCCGTTGATTAAGTATGTAATGAAATTCAAATGGGCAATCGTGATAGGTATTTCGATATTATCCCTTGCTTCGTATGGAAGCCCGATGGCGGAGGCGCTTCACCTGACGCCTCATCTCATGAATATAGTAAGCGTATCATTTGCAGCCATTTTGAGTCTGTTTTCCATCCACGCGCGGATGAGGATTGCTAAATATCAACTCTGGGAAGCTGGGAAAGATCGCGTTGAAAAAAGCCGGATATGGCGGAAAAGCGCCGTATGGACAGTCTTTGATGTATGTCTTATAGCAACGATATTACTATTATCTTCTCTCGGCGCGCCGCTATTTTCCACAATCGTTTCATTCAATATGGTTGTAAGGGCTTCAACGATATTTGCCGGAGCGTTTATATTTGGACCCGGGGCAGCTTGGTTAGTGGGAACACCGCGCGGCGCGGCGAAGGAAGGAGAAAAAAAGATACGTTCCGGCCGGACGCAGTTTTATGGTATCGCGCTTGGCATATTATTTGTAGGAATCGGAGCGTATCTTACGTTTATAGGCCTGCCCAATCTATCCGAGCATCCTACCATGATGGCATTAGCCGGAGCCGGTGACGGGTCGGTCAGTGTGCCCATCCCGTCTTTCGGAGGATTATTGCAGCTTCCGTGGTATTGCGTATTCTTCTTTAATATCATAGTAGGCGGCGGCATGCTGCTTGGCGCATTGGGATACGTTCTTGGCGCGCTTGAAAACCTAATAGTGAGGCCTCTCTTTAAGGCTCCAAAGGTGGAGAGAGAACTTTTAAGCGCCGGGGTAAGAGAGGCATATGACGAATGGCTGAAAATCCGCACAGACAACGGTATTACAACAGGAGATAAAGATGTTAGAGAATTTGCTGCTGTAGAGATAGTGGATAAGATATGCGAAGATAATAATTACCGCGTGGATATGCTGGGGAGAAAGAGACTGGTCGATATGTTCATTAACGCAATAAAAGCAGAGGAAAAATCCGCGTCTCCAATAGCAATGCGCGCCGGCATGCCCGGAGGCCAATTTGTTTTTGCTACAGCAAAAATAGCCGATGATAAAGTAGTAGATTACCAAAAACTCTACGATAGCTCGAAGTTAGAGCCGATTATGGATGTGAAAGAGATAATAGAAAAATTATTGCGCAGAGTCACAACGCTTGAGAACTTACCCGCAGCCGTTAAAGAAAAGCTAATGAGTGACGAATTCTTCGGAGCCAATTTTAAAGAAAAAATACAGTCTCTATTGAATGGTAAAACTATAAGGATCGTTCAGGGCAACGACCGGCTCATGCATTTTACGGAAGGCCCCGATCTTATAACGATAGATATAGACGCGTTAAAACATGGTGAGCTCTTATTCCTCGAATTCATCCACGAATTACTGCACGCGAAACTCGCCGCCACGCAGACGAGGGCCGGGCCCATAGAAGAAGAGATGCAAGTTACTACCCAGGAAGTTGAAACATTCCTTCTATTCCCGCCAGATGCTCAAACAAAGATCCTCGAAACCCTCAAAGCCGATAACGATTTAGACGACAAAGAATTCTACAAAATCCTCGAAAAAGCCCAAGCGCAAGGCATAGATGCCGTCAAAATAGACATAGCGGCTTATTTAGAAAAAACCCAGCTACGTAATTTTAAAGGCGAATTTGCGAGAGTCATCCAGGTCGGTACAATACAGGATATATTCGACTTTTTCTATCGTATAACGGATTTGAATAAGTTGAAAGATGTAGAAGGAGGAGCGGCATGGCAGTTGGATGACGGCACATATATGGATCAGTTGACGCACGTAAGAGAAGTCGTCCACGCCGCGCAGATGCTGTCCGAGAACAATTACGATTATTTCAACCAGAGAAGATATCCTAAGGGCGGGAGAGAGCTTAACAGAGAAACATTCGCTAAAGTAAAGGCCGCGTATGACGAGCTTATGAAGGATTCATATTATAAAGAAATATTACAGGTATTTGTCGCTCTGCACGATTACGGGAAGATATGGGGTGAAGATCATTACATAAATGGCGTAAGAGAAGCGGCGCCGCTATTGCGAAAAGTCGGGATGGATGAAAACAAGATCGAGTTGATACAGGCGCTGATCTTAAGCCACTCCGATCTCGGCGAGCTATATTTGGGCGAATCAATTCCGGCTGAAGACGTAAAATTCCTGCGCGAATCCGGTTTTGGTGTAGATAAATTCCAGAAGATGCAATTGATACTGCATGTCTGCGATGTGAATTCTGTCGGCCGGGGCAGGCTCACAGCAAATCAATTAGACGCCTTCTTAAATTATGTTGATATAAATAATCTTGAAGCTATGGGGGTAAACTGGTGGCTGGTTCGGCTTAAACTCCTGATGGGCCTGGAGAGCGTACCTCCTGAAACCATAGATTCCCTGTCAAGATTAACAGAGACAGATAAAGATGCCGTAATAAGATTCCTTAACAGCATGAAATTTAAGCGTTATGCTTTCTTGGTAAGAGGACTTGAACCGAAAAATGTCGCGCAGTTTATGTTCTTGAACACCCATGTAGGAAATCTTGTTAAAGACCTGACCAAGACAGATGTCCTGTTTATGTGGGCTACGTCGGATAAGGTAAGCGATAAATTCAATGAGGTTTTCTCTATATTTACCATAGATGATATAAGAAGCGCGAAGTTAACCGATTTAATAGAGGACGAAAAATCTCTCAAGGCAAAATTTGAGATAACCAATCCTAAAGGCGTATTTAGTATGCCGGTAACTTTCGAAAAAGAAACAGGCACGCTGATTGTAGATACTCAAGCTATGATGGCCGCTAAGCCAGTTATCGTTGAGCAAGCTCGTTCGCAGGCGCCGCCCGTTACCCCGCCATCCGGGCCTGCGCTCAAATTTAATGTTGAACCGAATGCCGGCATTCAGGAGATCAAGGATCAGATAAACGCATCTGCCAAACTTGTTTTAGGCATTGTCTATCCCAGTCAAAATGATTACGGCGATTTTATAGAAGAATTCGAAAATATAAATATGGTTCCTCGCGGCCCCATAGAGAGGTTGTTGGCGATATGCAGGGTATCAAATTCCGCGCTGCCCTATCTCTTTAAGATAACAGATTCTTACAGCCTTCTGAAACTGCATCAGAAAAATAGCGGCCGGATCCAATTGTGTATATATAATCCAAAAGATGTAGGGGCGCAGCGGACAACGAGGATTATAATAGCGAGCGATGAAAGGCCGAAACTTCTTCTTGGCGCAAGCTGGATTATCTCAACAGTAATTCCGGAATTAATATCGAAGAAAACGGGACGTAATATGAGAGTGAATATAAGTGCTTACTGGAGCACTGTGCATACGAACGGAAAGCATGCGCTAATGTATTTTGATATTACGGATTTCGACACAGGATTGGCATTTAAAGAAGAAGAGATAGACAGTATCTATGACATATTGAAGGACCCTGAGGCATTAGGCGAGCTTAAACTTAAGGATCAAGAGATAGAGCTTGTCAGCAAAAAAGAGATAAGGATGCCTGTGGAAGACGCTGTGAGAGAATATATGAAGATAGCCCCTGACAAAAAAGAGATGCGTCTGGATGGCCTTAAGTCGGGCGGCGCGAGAATAGCCGAGGGCCGTGCCTATGTCCTGCCTAAGATTGACAGCGCCATTTTTGAAGAGAAGATATGCCTGCCTTGGGACAGCGAGAGATTGGCTAACCATAAAATAGCCGCTTCTATATACGATCTTGAAAAAGCGCTGGAGGCGGTTATGCGGCATCATACTACCGGCGTGATAAGCAATATTCTGAAGATGGATATAAAGAAGATACTGAAGGACACAAAACAAGACCGAGCGGCGGAACTATTGTTTATAGTAGTGCAAGATGCGGTAAAGAGGACGATAGCCGATGGCAAGAACGCGAAAAGAATAAGGCTTTTGCTATTTGGAAAAGAAGCGGAAGGCCAGATAAAAGAGACGGGCTTTATAGAGCAGGAGGCGAGGCGCTACGATGTTATTGACCCGAAATTGGCCAAAGAGTTAAGAGTTTTGGGAGGTGAATTGAAGCGCGAATTTATTAAAAATAGAGAAACGATAACATCGCCCGCAGACTCTTTGCCTGAGCGTAATAGAAAGATTGAGGCTGAAATCGAAAGGCTTCAGTCGATTTTTAACGCGCTTAAAAAGAAGATGACTAAAGAGTTAAAGGAGGCCGGCGTCGCGCAGAATGATGCAATAGTATTCGAACTAATATTACAGGACACGGTCGAGAAAGCGAAAAAGACAATAAGAACTGAATGTGTCTCGGCGGCGGTTGCGGCGTTGAAAGTGGCAAAGATGCTGGAAAGTTCCTTAAAGCAAACCAGCGATGCCAAGCTCGCGTCTGTTCTGAGGGAGACAGTCCGTTATGTCCTCTTAGGAGTGGGATCACTGGAACTGCGTGACGGCATTGAGGGCTACATGAAGGAAGAACTTGTAAAATTGGAGATGGACAATCTCGGGATGATCGTTAACGAATTAAAGAAAGTAAATGAGGCGTCCAAAGAGATAACTGCGCTCTCTCGTTATGATGAGAAATTCCTGGCGACAGTAGTAAAGTCGGCGGATGGGAAAATTAAAAATGGGCTCTCCGCCGTTAAGGCCGTAGCCGAGATTTCCCAGAAAGCCGTAGAGAAACCGGATGTCCCTGAGGCGGAAAAGATCAGAATCAAGGCGACGGCAGATAAAATTATTGAGGAATTGGAATCCATACAACTACTCGATACTACAAATATTCTTGTCGAGGGAGAATATCCTCTCATAATTGTGACAGAGGCGCTTGATCTATATTCTGCCTTAAAGTTGTTTAAAGAAAGCGCGAATATAGCGTCAATTATAACTGATAAAGACGCGCCCACCAGCCACTGGGCCATAATAGCAAACGGCCGGGCGGTGGTTTTAACGAGCGCAAATTCTGTTGACGGGAAGAAGGCCACCGAATTGATATCTAACGGCGACAGAATAATTGTTGACGAAAGAAGAGGCGCCATTTTCGTTAATCCATCTCTCGAGACCGAAGAAGCGGCCGACATTATAAAAGCTGAAACCGCGCTCTTAATACATGAGTCAGAAAAGAGAAAGAAAGAACCAGTAACCACTAAGGATGGGGTTGCGGTTAATTACACCGTCGACATGACAGATCCGATAGATTTCAAAGAAGTCCTAAAGCACAATATACCGGATGTCGGCCTGCTGAGATCGGAGGTATTGTATCAGGAATATCTCCCCGAAGAAGAAGAGATAGTGAATTTATTTACGAGGATAGCGGAGGCGGCAAACGGCGAAGTAACGATAAGAATGTTTGATATGCAGCCCGACAAAAAGCCCAACTATCTGCCTGACAGCGAATATGTCGGAACGGCTTATTTGTTTGAAGACAAAGAGGGTATCAAGATACGGGATTCGCTTGCGCGCGCGATAATGAAGGCGTTCGACAAGGCCAAGCGCGGTGATAAGAGACTGCGCAATATAAAGATACTATTCCCTGTTGTAGAAAATGGCGGTCAGGCGGCGAAAATCGTGAGATTTGTCAGAAACCTCGAGAAAAAATTGGAAATCGAGGGCGGGATTAAAATAGGCGGCATGATAGAGACTGCCACTGCCGTGAAAAACAGGCGCGATATAATATCCGCGCTGGATTTTGTGAGTGTGGGCACCAATGATTTAGTGGCCAGCATAACGGGAAGTTTAGGCAGGGCAACCAGGTCGCTGGATATTCCCACGGTTCTTCCTCTGGAGTTTATCAGAGCGGCTTCTCTGGTACACAGCGCGGCCGCCGAAATGGGCAAGCCTTTAAGTTTCTGCGGCGAATGGGCGGGCTATATAAAGACAATGCTTATGCTTCTTGGCGCGGCAAAAGATAATAAAGGCGAGATCACTATTGTGGTAAAAGCCGGCATGGTTCGCAGGCTGCAGCAAATCGTTAGAAATGCCGATATATCCAAGATAATGAGTAAGATAGGCCATTACCTATTGAAGCCTGAGGAAATATCGCCCGCCGCAAACGCGCTGAAACAATCTGCCTATACAGAAAGAGAGGGTGCCCTGGATAAAGAGTTAGGGCAAATAGAAGAAGCTCTTATACAGGAGAGCGTTAAGGACGCGTTTGACAAATATCTGAAAGAGCAGTCAGCTAAGCTCCCCGAAACCGCAGGGCTGACAAGCCAACCGTTCTTTGTCGTAGGGTTAGGCGCGTTAATGATGTATATCGCTAATATTTCAATGCCTGTCGCCATAGCCGCTCTTGTTGTCATCGGAGTTTATGTTCTGGCGAAGAGATACCTATTCAGCCGCTTCGCGAGGCCTCTGGTTATCGTCGGAATTCCGAAAGGAATCGCCAATCCCAACGCTATGGTAAAGGCAGTGAAAGAATCACTTGGCAGAAGTGCGGATGTTGTAATGGTTGATAACGAGAATGATCTCGCCAATATAGCAAGACAAAAAGGACTGACGGCGATATTCATAGATAAGAGCTTTAGAATAGAATCGGTAAAAACGCGAAAGTTTAAAGAGGATATATATTCAATAAAATTGGGTAAAGTTTATAATGAGATTGCTGAAAAACCGTCATTGCGAGGACTGCGAGCCGAAGGCGAAGCAGGACGAAGCAATCTCTTTTTTAGATTGCTTCGCCCCGGAGTTTACACTGAGCGAAGCGAACGTGGGGCTCGCAATGACGAGAGAAATGGACTTTTTCAGCAATCTCATAACGTCATATTAACTTTGAATGCTATAAGCGACAAGACGAGACAAGAGATATCTGACACCATAAAGGCGCTTCTCGGCCCGTTATCGGCAGTCAATTTTGATAAGGTCGTTAAGGAATTTAGGCTCGCGCCGATGACGGCATATAAATTATCCAAACTTCAAAATTTAAGAGCATTGGTCGCTAAAAGGAGAGATGAGATAAAGTCGGTCTACAATGCCCTGCCAATGCCTACGGACTTTAAGTTAACACAGAAGCCGATAGCGATCGCTACAACCGAAAAAGTAGCCATGTCCGATATCTACTTTGGGGAGAATATGCGCCTTGCGAAGGCCGGCGGCATAAAGAATGTGTTTATCTACGGCGAAATATTGAAATCTCTTGAGGAAGCGCGGCAGTTTGTAGCGGCCGCGGGTTACGAAGGCCGCATCGAAGATATAAGATTTATTGATAAGAGAGGCATGGCATATGAAGAGTTAATCAGTGAAACCGCAAAACTGACAGGCCTTGCGCGGGAAAATATAGGCGTAAGGTTCGTTGAGGGTGAATTAGAATTCGAGAATAAGAAAGTCTTTGCCGGCACACTCCTCGAGATACAGCCTATAGTTATGAATGGCCAAAAGGTTTACGCGGCCATGAATTCATATCAGGCATTGTTGAAGATATTACTTGCGGCTGAAGGTGAATTGGAAATACCCGGCGTGTCTAAGGATGACACGAGAGGCATATTCAGATACTTGCCGGCCGCGATACCTATAGACTATGACAAAGAGGTGAAGGCCTATATCGAAGCTATGGAGGTAATACGCACCGCCGCGTAAAAACAAGGAGCCGCTTATGAACAAAATAAAAAAATCATGTTTGTTTAGAACAATATCCTTAGTATTGATCCTTACCTTTATCTCTCTCGACATATCCTACGCCTATCCGCCTGAATATAATGTCAGTAATTCCACGCTTGCCACTCCTTCTGTTTTGCAGCAGACGCCTATAAATGATCATGCGGCACGATTTCAGCAGTCTGTATTCTCCCAGAGCGCGCTGATAGCTTCCGTTTACGATATAGGCGAATACTTCTTCGGCAATGCGGATAAGGGCGTAGAGCCGCTTCCATCGAAATACGCTGAAGATGCCATGAGAGCCGATCTTGGAAAGCATTTAAGTGATGTGGGCACCGAGATTCTAAATATCGTTCCCGTTGAATACATCAAAAAAGCCGCGCCTGATAAACTTAAATCCGCCCTTGACGAAATAGGCTTTAAGGGAACGCTGCCTGATGAAGGGGTAGTTTTTATCCTGTATAAGAAAGGCGATAAGAAATTCCTTGTGCAGATTGCTATGAAAGACCATGTCTCTTCCGACAGTCTTCCGGGTTACGAATGGGTAGTTTCGGATAAGTACGTAGTGAAATATATGCCGCAAGATTATAAGGTGACGGTAGCGCAAGTTGTTCAGGTGCCCAAACATCTTGAAGATATTACGACTGCGGTTACACAAGAGCTAGCGCAACGAAAAGAAATGACGGCACAAGTTCTATTTACTCTTGTCCAATCCAAAGTTCCTGAATCAATGCAAAATCTTAGAAACGCACTAGCTGAGTTAAGCTCATTATCTGAACAAAGCAATGTTACTGCAGATGCCATATATAGTGCAATAACACAGGTGGAAAAAAAATACAAATTATCCGATGAAGAAACAAAAATCCTTTGGCTCGCTCTGACAGGCCCGGGGCAGGGGATGGGAGAAAATGGTATCTACATCCCAAGGTCAGCGGATGAGGCATATGATGCTGTGATTGCGACATTGCTTAAGATAAGGAACGATATAAAGTATTATATCTTCGAGCCAAAAATTGATAAGGATAAAGTACGGGAAGCTTTAAAAACTGGAAAGGACACTTATATCGGTACAGTTTACTGGGGGTACGACACAGGCAATTATTCTGACGATGAGTCAGTTGCCGTTGATTTCAGTAAAGGAGTAATTGTGTTTCACAAAGATTATTATGGCAAATATGATGATGGACCAAATAAATATAAGTTGGAAAAACCAGCGAACAGTTCTTTGTCAATTACTACGCCAGAAGAGAAGCCGCAGCCAAAGCCTGATACTGTACAAAAGGTAACTCAGCTCTTTGAAATAGTGGAATCATCGCTGAATAATGAAAGAGCGAAATTTATAGAATCTTGGAATAAGGTTATTAACTTACTTGTCACAAAAGCTGCTTCGGGAAGCGCTGTCGATGTTGGTATTATTGATAAAAAAATGGCTACAGCTGAAATAAGACAAAGGCTTGAGCATGCCATATCTGTTATCGAAGGATTAGAAAAAGAAAAGATATCTTCTGAGACAAGAGCCAGTATAGAGTTATTAAAGAAGAATCTTACCCAATTTGAAGCTGACGGCGCAGCTGGATCTCTGATCGTTCTTGCCAGAAAGGCCAAAAGAGAAAATCAGAAGCTCATAATAGGACTTGAGACCGACTGGATTCCGGGAATAAATGTAGAAAACAGCCTACAACGACAGGCCATAACTGCGCTGATGAAAGAGATAAACGGTATTGCCGAAGCGCTGCAGTCCATGGGTCTTGATAATGTAGAAGTTATCCGTGGAAGCGGTAGTCAATTGGCAGGTGCCATACTAAATGAAGCCGAGAAGACGCATACCAAGATGCATAACATAGTGGTTATGGCTTCGGCTAACACTATAAACTCCAATAGTTTCGCGGTTTTAAGGAACGCGGATGAAAACGATAGACCGTTTCTAACTGGCATAGACCCGACAGAGCTTATAAAATTATATACACAATTTGGGGAGGCAGTTAGTAAACAGCTTTACATAAGACTGGCAAGCCTGCTTTATATGACGTTGGAACTTGCCGCAGGCAAAGAACCTCCACAGTCACCTATAATCGTCTCTTATGACAAGAAGCTGAGAATATTGATATTATTGCCAAAAGCCGATCCGATAGATTACGAAGCGCTTAAGAGTAATTATGCATCCGAAAAGGCCGCCCTGCAAGCCGCTTAAAATTATATTGACAAGCCACATCGTGGATGTATAATTAAGTCATTATTTAGAGGAGCGTTTTATGGGAGAAGCTATGAATAGAACAAAAATTTTCGAAAAATACCAGAATAAATGGGTTGCCTTGACGAGTGACGATAAGATTATAAGCGCGGGCACGACCATAAAAGAAGTTCTGGCGAAAGCTATTCAAAAAGGATTCAAGGACCCCATTATAGCGAAGATGCCGGATCTTAAGTTCGACTATCTCTTATAATGGCCTATAGGTATCCGTATACCTGCATTTCAAACCCTGTTCTACCTACTGTAGCAAAGCACAGATTCGAACCTCTTATCA
>MHFG01000080.1:1913-16899 GCA_001804065.1 Omnitrophica bacterium RIFCSPHIGHO2_02_FULL_46_20 | reverse complement strand
CGGTATTTCGCGCTCCTGAAAGTTGAGGCCGTAAATTTCGGGAATCCAGAAGATACGAAAGACAAGACGTTATTCGATAACCTTACGCCGATTTATCCGAACGAAAGGTTCGTCCTTGAGACCAAACATCAGGAAGTATCGACAAGGATAATGGACTTGCTTACGCCAGTCGGGAAAGGGCAGCGCGGCATGATAGTCGCTCCGCCGTATAGCGGTAAGACTGTGCTATTGCAGAAGTTTGCCAATGCGGTGACTACAAACTATCCGGATGTTGTTTTGATCGTCCTGCTCATAGACGAGCGGCCGGAAGAAGTTACTGATATGCAGCGCCTTGTAAAAGGCGAGGTCATAAGCTCAACGTTCGATGAGCCGGCAGAACGGCACATTCAGGTTGCCGAGATAGTTTTGGAAAAGGCGAAGCGCCTCGTTGAATGTAAAAAAGACGTCGTGATATTATTGGATTCGATTACGAGGCTCGCGAGGGCATACAACACCTGCGTTCCACATTCGGGAAAGATACTTTCAGGCGGCGTCGATTCGAATGCTTTACAGAAACCGAAGAGATTCTTCGGCGCGGCGAGAAAGATCGAAGAGGGCGGGAGCTTGACTATCGTCGCCACGGCTTTGGTGGATACGGGTTCGCGAATGGACGAAGTCATATTCGAAGAGTTTAAAGGAACGGGCAACATGGAGCTCCAACTCGATAGAAACCTTTTCCAGAAGCGCATATATCCCGCTATTGACATAAAGCGGTCGAATACAAGGAGGGAAGAGCTGTTAGTGCATGACGATGAATTAAAGAAGATCTGGTTAATGAGAAAGGTATTAAATGAACTCAATTCGGACGAGGCCATGCAGTTACTCATAGAAAAACTGTTAAAGACGAAGACGAACGCGGAGTTTTTAATGACGTTAAATCAGAAATAGGCTTTAAGCCGTAAATGCTGACTATGGAGGAAAAGATGAAAGACAAAATTCACCCGCAATACAAGGAGGCTACTATTTCATGCGTGTGCGGGGAGGTCGTCCATACCCGTTCGACAAAAGAGACTATCCATGTGGATATCTGCTCGAAGTGCCATCCGTTCTTTACCGGCAAGCAGAAGCTGGTCGACTCTGCGGGCAGAGTCGAGAAGTTCGCAAAACGTTATGCCGGCAGGAAGAAAAAAGAGGCGCTAAAAGTTATCGAAGAATCAAAACCGGCCGAAGAGACAAAAGCGCCGGAAGAAAACAAAGAATAAATGATTTTAAAGTTCGTAGAAGAGAAGAAGAAAAGGTACGATGAGCTGCATGATCTATTGGCCGATCCGAAAGTAATTTCGGACAGGGCCAAGCACCAGAATTATGCCAAAGAGATGTCTATCCTAACGCCCCTGATAAACGAATATAATAATCATCATAGTATCTCAAAGGACCTTCATGGCATAGAGAAAGTCCTGAAAGAGAAACACCACGATAAAGACTTCATCGTCCTTGCCGAAGAGGAGTTTCACAAGTTAAAGGCATCGCTTAAAAAGTCCGAGGCGAGACTGGAAGAATTAATACTCCAAAAGGAGTCAGGCGGCGACAGGGATATCATAATGGAGATACGCGCGGGGACCGGCGGGCTGGAGGCCAGCCTATTTGCGGCAGACCTTTTAAGGATGTATTCCAAATACGCCGCGAAAAAAGGCTGGAAGTTGGAATCGATCGATGCGAGCACTACGGAGAAAGGCGGATATAAAGAAGTCATATTCTCCATATCCGGGAAAAATGTTTATGATACTTTAAAATTTGAGAGCGGCACTCATAGAGTCCAGCGTGTCCCTGATACTGAGGCAAGCGGCAGGATCCATACATCCGCGGCAACGGTTGCCGTAATGCCTGAAGCAGAAGACCTTGACGTAGAAGTAAGGCCTGAAGATATAAGGATAGACGTGTTCAGGGCGGGCGGTAAAGGCGGGCAGGGTGTCAATAGGACAGATTCCGCTGTCCGCCTGACGCATGTTCCCACAGGAATGGTCGTGACGTGTCAGGACGAGAGATCGCAGCTCAAGAACAAGGCTAAGGCATTAAGAGTTTTAAGGGCCAGGTTATTCGATCTGAAGAAGACAGAGCGCGACAAAAAGATATCGCAGTCGCGCAAGGCGCAGATCGGCTCAGGCGACCGTTCGGAAAAGATCAGGACTTACAATTTTCCTGACAGGCGCGTAACAGACCACAGAATAGGATTTACGGCACATAATTTAGAAGAGATCCTTGAAGGAGAGCTCGACGAAATAATAAATGCTTTAAGGATAGAAGACAGGGAACTGAGGTTAGCCTCAAAATGATAAAGAGCGTTGCGCCATATACGCCATTACAGTATATAATAGGTAAAGAGAAATTTTCAGGCCTAGATTTTTTAGTGAACGAGGACGTCTTTATTCCGCGGCCTGAAACGGAAATATTAGTAAATACCGCGCTTGAGATAATCAATGCGGCGCCGCGTTCAAAAACGCCGGCGCGGATACTCGACTTGTGCACTGGTTCGGGAAATATAGCAATCTCGTTGATGGTTCGACTAAGCTTGCCGTCAAACCCGAGCGAAACGGATGGTTTGACTAAAAGCGCCGCTGATTGTAAAATATTCGCTTCTGATATATCAGATAAAGCGCTTGAAGTCGCTATGCAGAACGCCCGCCTTAACGGCGTTTATGACGGTATTTCATTTATAAAGAGCGACCTTTTTAAAGACATAGTAGGTCGATACGATATCATAGTATCAAATCCGCCTTACATAGCGCGATGTGAATTAAAAACTCTGCCTAAAGAGGTATTGAAAGAGCCGGTTCTTGCATTGGACGGCGGGGAAGACGGCCTCGATTTTTATAGAAAGATATTTCTCAAGGCGCCCGCGTATTTAATAAACGGCGGTTATTGTATAATGGAGATCGGCTTTGGGCAGCGCGCCGCGATCAAAGCGATGATAGAGGGCTTTAAAGGTTTTAAGCTGATAGATGTTAAAGAAGATCAATATTTAATCGATAGGGTGATTGTAGCGCAATGGATAAGTTAGTCATAGAGGGCGGCAGGAGATTGGATGGAAGCGTAACGATAAGCGGGGCGAAGAACGCGTGCTTACCGATACTCGCGGCAACGCTGCTTTCAGACGACAAATCCGTAATAAGGAACATCCCGGCGCTTCGCGACATGTCAACTATGCTCAAGATCCTGAAGAACTTCGGCGTCAGGGTGCAGCAGTACGGCGATGTAGTAAAAGTTGAGCCTAAGGGTTATTCGAAGTATGTGGCGCCGTATGAACTTGTCAGCACGATGCGCGCTTCCATCTGCGTCCTCGGGCCGCTTCTTTCCAAACAAAAGAAGGCGGAGGTTTCATTCCCCGGCGGCTGCGTAATCGGTCCCAGGCCGATCGACATACATTTAAAAGGGCTTACCGCGCTTGGAGCCAAGCTAAAAATTGAAAAAGGTTATATTATCGCCCGCGCAAAATTTTTAAAAGGGACTCATATATATTTAGGCGGTCATTTCGGTTCCAGCGTCCTGGCTACCGACAATGTCATGATGGCGGCGACTCTCGCGAAAGGCGTTACTATAATAGAGAACGCGGCTTGTGAGCCCGAAGTCGTAGATCTTGCGGCATTCCTGGTGAAGATGGGCGCGAAGATAAAAGGACACGGCACGCCGAGAATAATAATAGAGGGCGTTAAGAAGCTCCATGGCGCGGAGCACTCTGTGATCCCGGACAGGATAGAGACGGGCACATACATGCTTGCCGCGGCCATCACGAAAGGCGATATAATGATAAAGAACGCCAAGCTCGAACACTTAATAGCCTTGGCGGACAAATTAACAGAATCAGGATTGAGCATAAAAAAGGTCCCGAACGGCATAAGGGTTAAATACATCAAAAAGCTGAAGCCGACAGATGTTACGACGCTCCCCTTCCCGGGTTTTCCGACGGACATGCAAGCTCAATTCATGAGCTTGATGACCGTGACAAACGGGATAAGCGTCATAACAGAAAAGATCTATCCCGAAAGGTTCATTCATATAAGCGAATTGAACAGGATGGGGGCCAATATTTTATTGGAAGGCCCATGCGCGATCATAAAGGGTGTGAAGAATTTAAGCGGTGCGCCTGTCATGGCGTCCGATCTTAGGGCATCAGCAGCGCTTGTTTTAGCGGGGCTGGTTGCGGAAGGCCGCACCGATGTGCATAGGATATATCATTTGGATAGG
This sequence comes from Omnitrophica bacterium RIFCSPHIGHO2_02_FULL_46_20, assembly GCA_001804065.1. Lineage (GTDB taxonomy): Bacteria > Omnitrophota > Gorgyraeia > 2-01-FULL-45-10 > 2-01-FULL-45-10 > MHFG01. The sequence continues at coordinate 12,678 of MHFG01000080.1, read as the reverse complement.
GGCTATGAGAATCTGGAAGAGAAGCTGCTTAAGTTAGGCGCGAAAGTGTGGAGGGAAAAAGAAAAATAGCATATAGGAGGTAAAGATGCCAGCAGTGATCAGGTTAAAAAGGTTTGGGACTCTGAAGAAACCGTTTCATCGTATCGTAGTCATAGATAAGCGCAGAGCGCGTGACAGCGAACCGATAGAGACATTAGGTTATTACGATCCGAAGACTAACCCGGCTAACGTCAAGCTTAATAAGGAGCGCGCTGAATATTGGCTCGGTGTAGGCGCGACTCCGTCCGACGCTGTAAAGTTACTTTTCAAGAAACATGGTATAAAAAAAGTTAAAGCTTAGCTTTTTTACGATTTATGAATGATATGCGAATAGATATCTTAACGCTCTTCCCTAAAATGTTCGAGAATATACTGGGAGAGTCGATGCTGAAGATCGCTCAAGATAAGGGGCTCGTTAAGATAAATATTCACAACATCAGGGACTGGACAAGCGATTCTCACCGCACCGCTGATGACAAGCCATTCGGCGGCGGCCCGGGTATGGTGATGAAACTCGAGCCCGTCTATCGCGCGCTCGAAGAGCTCAAGGCCTTACGCCTTATGCCTTACGCTGTACGCGGTAGAAGCGAGCGCGCGCGAGTCATATTGCTGACGCCTCAAGGCAAGAAGCTCGAACAAAAAGCCGCGAAGAGGCTGGCGAAAGAGAAGAGGCTCATCCTGATATGCGGCCACTATGAAGGCATTGACGAGAGGAGCAGAAGTTTTATTGACGAAGAGATATCAATAGGCGATTATATCTTGACCTGCGGCGAGCTGCCAGCGCTTGTTTTGATCGACGCTGTTGTAAGATTAATTCCCGGTGTTTTGGGGCATGACGAATCAATAAGATCGGAATCATTTGAGAACAATTTATTAGAATATCCGCAATATACAAGGCCCGCGGAATTTAAAGGGATGAAGGTCCCGGGAGTTTTATTAAGCGGAAACCATAAGAGGATAGAAGCTTGGCGTAAGGACGCGGCGTTGAACAAGACGCGTGAAAGACGCCCGGATTTGATCAAAAAAGGAAGGAACAAAAATGGATAGGTATACAAAATTAGTTGAAGCGGCGTATTTAAAACAAGGCATTCCTCAATTCAATGTGGGCGACACCATCGACGTTCTGGTAAAGATAATCGAGGAAGGCAAGGCCAGGGCCCAGTCGTTTGAAGGCGTTGTAATCGCAAGAAAGGGTTCAGGCCTTCGAGAGACACTCACCGTTAGAAAGATCTCCTACGGAGAGGGCGTTGAAAGAGTATTTCCGCTGCACTCGCCTTCGGTAGAGAAAATAGTCGTAGTAAAAAAAGGCGATGTAAAAAGAGCGAAACTATATTATCTGAAGAAAAAAATAGGCAAAGAAACAAAGGTTGAAGAAAAGATCGAACACCAGAACGTTACTCCTCCACGAGAGGAAGATAAGTAACTCCGGCTATACCAGGATAGCCGGCGTCGACGAAGCGGGGAGAGGCCCTTTGGCAGGCCCTGTAGTCGCCGGCGCCGTTATTTTAAAAGATTTTAAATTCAAGGAACGAATAGATGATTCAAAGAAATTATCCGCAAAAAAAAGAGAAAAGGCCTACCGGGAAATATTCAAAAAATCTATCGTCGGTGTCGGCATAGTCGATGAAAAGACTATAGACGATATCAATATCTACCAAGCCACTAAAAAAGCGATGCAGCTTGCCATAGCAAATTTAGGGATTGCGCCTGATTATGTGATTGTAGACGGCAAAATGAAGATTACGACGAAATGCCCGTTAAGGTGCATTGTCAGCGGAGACTCAAAAAGCCTTTCAATAGCGGCGGCGTCAATAGTAGCTAAGGTAACCAGAGATAGGCTAATGGTAGAGTACGATTTAGTCTATCCGCAATATGGTTTTGCCAGGCACAAAGGTTACGGAACGAAAGCCCACATAGAAGCCTTGAATAACCACGGCCCATCTCCTATACACCGCAACAGCTTTCAGCCAGTCAAAAATCTGATTCAAATTAAGACATAAAAAAGTTGGTTAATTTGTATTGTAACTTACATACCGAATGATATAGTAGTTATATAATCATGAAAGCGAAAATCTACTACAAAGTCAAAAGAATGGCTTGCCTTTCAATGGCAGCCCTATTCATCCTTTCTGATATTACAGCATGGGCATCCCATGATGCGTATAAGCTAGCGCCTAGCACGTCTTTAAGGCAAGGAGAATTCAAATCACGATTTCTCGCCGCGGGCGCATTGCTGTCACATGATGCCGAAAATGCCTACATTAAACGGCAGATAGAAAGGATAATCAAATCAAGGGGCGCAGACTGGTTAAATGAGCGCGTGAAAGAAGGCGTTGTGCCAATACCAGGTCTTTTGGAAAGAACAGCTCAGTTTGCTCATCTTGGTTTGGGCCGCCAATACGGCAAGCCGGTAATATATGTAGATGCAGACATTTATAATGACAAGTCGAGTCTAATGGAAGTGATCGAGCATGAGAATGATGAGCGAAATGAATGGGAAGGTATCAGGGATTCGTTGGGCATGGATTCATCAGGGATGCGTCAGTGGATAAGGGCTCATATCTCCTCACAAGATCCCAAGCTATCGGAAACACAATACGCTGGCCTTACATCCGTTGAAATAGCCCGACAGATCCACGAATCATCCCACCCATTGGAAGATCTATATAAGAAATATTCCGAAAGGATCAAAATACGTGAAGATTATTTACATAAGCTTTTATCCATTTACGGAGAAAGCGCAACAGAGGTAGCATATGATCCCAAGAAGAGCGTTGATGTAAACATAGCGGCCCACGACGCGCGGAAGATATCTCCGGAAGCGGATAGAGTAGAAGTTGCCGCGAGTTGGATTGAAAAAAATGCTCCCGAATTAAAAGGCAATATTATATTGTTCTTGTCTATGGAAGGGAATCTGTACACTTTAGAAGATTATCCATCAGTTCAAAACGCCAACACAAAGGGCGGCCTGGGCGCGTTCGTGGGTGATAAGCATGGGGCCATGGGTGATGTAAGCGTCAGGGGCAGCGCTAATCACCCGGGCAATTCGCGTATAATAAAGGATCCATCCGGCGAGATGCGTTTAGAATGGGACTCGGAAGACGGCATGCATCCGGTCGGGGTGCAGCCGGGTTACCGTTACGTTATCAAAGACGGAAACAAAGTAGAGGTCGACTACGATGCACTGGTGAAAAATGGCATAATGGAGAAAGTGCTCGTTGGTCGAGATGCCATAAAGGTCCGGGCATGGGGCGAAGACCCCGAGGCGCGCGCAGAAGATTATAAAGACAGAAATAATCCTCAAGTTAAGGTTGAAGTCTACAGGGTCAATAACGGAGGCACATGGGTTTACATATTCATGTCACGGGTGTTCGATGTCCTTTACAATGACGACAGGGTGAGGCGGTTTACTCAGGAGATAGTATTCGGGAAAGCCGTATATCAGTTCGTGAAAAAGCTAAATATAATACCTGACATATTGCATTTAAATGAGGCGCATACCGTGGTAGCGGCCGCGCAGATGAGAGCCGACGATAGGTTCAATGACATGGCCATAGTGTATACAGTTCACACTCCTGTTCCCGCCGGCCTTGAAACATTTTCACAGGCGTCATTGAAAACCAGCGTTGACAGGATGATGTATGTGTTGGGTGGCAGTAAAGCCGAGGAATTAACATCCACGTTCCTGCGCCCGGGTGGTACCGTGGATTTTTGTTTTACTGCTATAAAACTTGCCGATATCATAAACGCTCCGAGTGATGAGTCCGCAAGAACCGTTGGAAAGTTATTTAAAAAGAGGTACCCCGGCGAATTTAATAAGCCCATAGTGGGGGTGCTGAATGGCTCGGGTCCGGCGTGGAAATCGGATATACTTAAAGACCTGGAAGAGAAGAAAGGCGCGCCCAGCGAAGACGAATTAATGACAATACGCGACGAGTGCAAGCAAGAGGCTTATCAGGAAATATTTGACAGGACGGGCGTGAGATTAGATCCGGATAAACCCACGTTCTGGGAAGTGAGAAGGCTGGTTGACTATAAGAGTCAGTATCCGATGTTGAGATTTCTCGTCCACATCCTGACCGCGGATAAAGATAAGACATTTAATAGAGATGAGTTGAAGGCAGTATGGCTGCACGATATACCGAATCTAGCTCAAGAATACAACAGAGGCCTGGTGGAATCCGTTTTGAATAATATTTTCAAAAACAGAGACAAAGTAAACGGTTTGGGCGCTCAGATAGTTGTAGGCGGCCCTGTATATATGCCGTTTTGGGCGGAGGAATTTGAACGCTGGTCAAATTATATTTCCGCATTTAAAGGGAAATTCGTTTATGCGCCGGACTCGGACACTAACTTACTAAAGATGCAGGCGATAGGAGCCGATGTGTGCATCACGGTGCCCAGGCCACTCGAGGAGGCGTGCGGCACTTCGGATCAGAGAACAGGATTGAACGGCGGAGTGAATATTACCATTAGAGGGGCGGGCCCTGTTGAGTGGATAATCGATTATGACGAGAATCCCCAAGATGGATGCGGTTTCTTCATAGGTTCATATACTAAAGATACGGACAGCGGGCTCGAAGCCGATGAAGAAAAATTCTATAATGAAGCGCCGGCCGATCTATTAGATAAGTGCGAGACATCCTCAAGGCTCTTTTATGAAGATAAGAGTAAATGGAAACACCTGACGCATAATGCATACCTGCGCGCGAATAAGATCGTAAGCGCGGTTGCCATGGAGGAGAGATATGTAAGGAAGGCGTATCTACCCGCCGTAAGAAGTAAGAGGAATAAAAAAATAATAAACGAAATCGTCATAAGGGATTATTGCGATGAGACGGCGGGGATATCCGGCCTGAAAAATGCCGAAAAAGAGCTCACCTTTCTTGCGGAGGCAGGGGTCAGGTATGTTTCATTGGTTGGGTTAATGAGCAATTCCGGGTCCCCGTTCGAAGTGATCGATTCCATGGCTATAGATAAACGGGCCGGCTCATTTGAGGATTTGCAAGATTTTGTAAATAAGGCGCATGTCCTCGGCATATTCGTTATTATGGACTGGCTGGCAAATCAACATGTTCATAAGGCGAATAAGATATGCGAAGAGCATCCGGAATGGTTCTTATATACAAATGTAAGTGATGGATATTATGGGCTGGATTCGAAGTCGCTGCTGTATCGCGGCAAAGATATACAGGTAGAAGAACTCCGCAAACGCATAGAATTTGGAAAAAAAGTATTGGAAGGATTGAAGAAAATACCCGAAGATAAATTGAGTAGTCCCGGAGGGCTGGAAATAGACGAGCCCAAGATAACGCTTCAGTTCGGAGACAGAGAGATACGAAAACAAATCAGCGGCGCGCAAAATAGCCCCGTAATACCGATAATAGTGCCGGAAGGGTGCCCCGCCTTGTTTTTAGTGAGCGCAACGGATCCCGTGAAAGTGAAAACGGATTTTTCCGGTAGGCTTGGCCAGCTTGCCCAGCCGGACCTGGCGCATCCCGAAGTGATTAAAAATTCCATTGAAGTAGGAAGATTCTGGTTAGGCAGGGGTTTGGACGGATTCCGGGTGGTCGCGGCTCATTCCACATTCCCTGACAGGATAGAAGAAAGTTGGGGCATAGAAGTCTCGGAAAACCTAACCGGTGATTTTATAAAAGAAATGAGAAGAGTAAGGCCGGACTGTTTCTTTCTTTTTAAAGGATCTGAAAGAGAGAAGGAGTTATTGGCTCTCGCCGGCAATACGGGATGCGCAGTTTACGCTGATGAGATCAGAAGTTACATAACAGACGCCCTGACAGACGAAAATAAATTTCCTAACCTGACCAATTACTTGAGGAACCTGGAGAGCGCGCCTTTTGAGATGAAAGAGAATCTGGTGAATCTCGGACCCGAGCACGACGCGTTCCATGATGAAGATGCCTGGGCGAAGCTGTCTTATCAGGATAAGAATATAATGTATTTTCTGTATACTCTTCTGCCTGGTTACAGCCTGGTCTTCAACGGAGAAATATACGGAGTGAACCGCACCGCCAAAGTGCCGGCATTGGTAGATTCAGATCCGGCGATAAGGGATGTGAGAAGGATGATGTTTTCATTTCCCATGGTCTATAAACAACTTTTATCAGGAAGCTATTCTTACCTTGAGACAGATGATCCACGGTACGCGATGGGGGCAGCCCGTTTTGATAACAACGATATATTGATCGGCGCGTTTAATGTAACGCAAAATTCAGGCTGGACCGCTCTAAGCTTAAAGCGTATTATCAATACGCAGACAGAACCTTCGCGGTTGGGGTTGGGGTCATTCTATTACATAAAGGAGAGCTTCCAGCTTGATAAAGATGGGAGAGAGTGGATCCCGACAGAAAGGCAGGGGATAAGCGCGGAAAAATTATTTAGAGAAGGTCTCCGTGTAAATACTGGCCCCAAGGGCTGCGAAATAATAAGGCTCAAAAAGGTTACGGTGCCGGTATCGGACAGGAAGGGCTCGCCGTTGCAGGGCCTTAAATATTTATTTGACAACAAAGTATCTAAAAATAAGGCCTTGACGGTCAGTGAGTTCGCGAAAGCGCGGGGATATTCAGATACTACCGCCCGGACTGAGCTCACGACCCTGGCGGCTCTCGGAATAGTGGAAATTAATAAGACCAGTAAAGGCAATTCTTATTATCTTAATGAGAACTTTGGAAGAGTTCCTCCCGAGGCATTTAACGCGATATTAAGTATAGAGGAATTAAACCTATATAAGGTGCCGGAGAAACGCATCCCTGTTTTAAGCTCCCGAATTAAAAATATTCTCAACCCTGAGCCTGCCGCTTCCGCCGGCGATGCCGCTATTTCGAGAATAGTCGATAAGCGCATGTCAGCCGCGCTCGCGGAATTATCTTTCAAAGCCATATCCGATAAAATGGGCAGCGGCATGGTTTATGAAATCAGATATAACGAGGACAGGATACGCGAGTGTCCGAGAGGGGAGGATATTATAAACGCGTATGTTGATTTATTGAAGGGCCGGGCGAAGATGAGCTCTAACGTCATCCTTATACCTTCTAAAAAAGTTAAACTGCTTTCGATCTTGTCTTACAAAGATCAGTCCCATCACAGTACGGGTAAAGTTTTTGGCGAGGGCGTCGTTGACATAGAATGCGGCGCTGAAGAGATTCCGCTTCTTGGGGTTTTAGATATAGCTTTTGCCGCTTCAAATATACGATCCTCGGTTCGGTATTCGGATATGGACGAATCCGAAAAGAGGCTTATCCGGTTCATTAAAGAGGAATGTATGGTCATGACCGGCCTTAAGAGGGACGACATAAAAGATGATATGATTCTGGAGTTCATCAAAAGCCTTCCTAAGCCAGCGCCTCTTTCCATTGATACCATAGAGTATAATAGGCGCATACTGCAAAAACTACAGCAAGCCGCGTAATGATAAGATACAAAGAGACAAACAGCGTATTATTCAGGGCAATGGCGTTCGTCATAGCGTGTCTATTTTTATTCAATGACCAAACCTACGCGCTTTCTCCGGAATCGCGTCTCACCCAGAAAGAATTCGAAGAGGAATATCTCATTCGCGCGGTTCTTTTATCCCACAGCGCCGTTAATAGATACATTGGAGGGCAGATCAACCCTCATAATGAAGACCATATTGACATAACAGCCTTAAACGAATATAGGCCCGATAAGATTTACGTAGAAATAGGCAGGGGGTTACAAGAAGAACGTGAGATTGCCATTGTCGGCATTCCCGGCTTATTGAAGAATACCGGGCAGCTTGCGCATGTAGGTTTAGGAAGGAAGAACCGCAAGCCCGTTATTTACATTGACAGCCGATATTTTAACGATGAAGCGGTATTGAAGCACGATAAAGACGAAATAGGGAGATGGGAAGCTATTAGAGGGAGAAAAGGCTTAACTTATGATGGAATGCGAAGTTGGATCAGGCAGTATATCGCAGTCTCCGATCCGATGGAAGGGTTCAGCTCCCGCCAGATAGCAAGAAAAATTCACGACTCCTCGCATAATATCGATCATATATACTCCGATACAAAGAAGAGGTATAAAAATTTTGTCGACACCGGCAAAACCGCTGATGCCGCGGCGCTTTTAGACTTAGTCAATGTCTATAAAGCGTATTCAGTTTATGGCGCTGATGATAATAGCGCCGACATCAACATCGCGTCAGCCGCGGCAGTGTACAAGAACTTCGAGGAGGCATTAGAGGTATTTAAAGCAGGTAATATGTCATGGGATAGGGCCACGATTGAGATTCGGAAAGAGTTTGTATTTATGCTTGCCAAATCATTGGGCAGGAAACCGGGAGCGCTCACTACATATGATTTTATGAAGTGCCGCGTCACAGAATTTAATAATAAATCCCTACGAAGCCTGTTACGCAAATACATGGACCATGGCAAGCCTTCTGAAAAAGACGCCCTCAAAGCCTTAAAAGAGAAATTGAACATAGATGATCTGGGCGAAACCCCATACAAGGACTTCGAGGAGGCATTAGAGGTATTTAAAGCAGACGAGATATCGTGGGATAAAGCCACGATTGAGATTCGGAAAGAGTTTGTATTTATGCTTGCCAAATCATTAGGCAGGGAACCGGGAGCGCTCACTACATATGATTTTGTACAGCGCCGCATCCCCGAATTTAATAATAAATCCCTGGAAGGCCTGTTACAAAGATACATGGGCCACGACAAGCTTTCTCGAAAGGATGCCCTTAAAGACTTAAAAGAGAAATTAAATATAGATGATCTGAGCGAGGCCTCATACAAGAACTTCGAGGAGGCATTAGAGGTATTTAAAGCAGGTAATATATCATGGAAGAGAGCCACGATTGAGATTCAGAAAGAGTTTGTATTGATACTTGCCAAATTATTGGACAGGGAACCGGGAGCGCTCACTACATCTGATTTTGGAAAACCCATCCTTGAATTTAATGGTAAACAATTGTGGAGCCTGTTAGAGAACTACATGTATCGTGGCAAGCTTTCTGGAAAGGAAGCCCTTAAAGCCTTAAAAGAGAAACTAAACATAAAAGATATACCTAAAGCAAGGTGGCAGGAGAAGAAGAGAGACTGGAATAGGGTAAGCGGGATAATAAGAGGATTTTATGGGTTGGATGTCACAGGAGAAAGCAGCATCCTTAATTGGCTAAGGCGGAACAGACTGAATAAAGAGGCGGACATCGCTCTGGGCAGGGAAATCAGGTCAGGAGATTCTGCCGCGAGGGACAGCCTGGCGGCAGCTCACGAGGGCGTGATTAAATACTATGCTAGCAGGTTGCATTCAAAGAATCCTGATATAGGCGAAGACGAATTCTCTCAGGAAGGCCTGATAGCCATTTTAAGGGGCGCTGAGCGCTTTGATCCCGATAGAAACACAAGTTTTAATACATTTATAAGCAGCCGCGTAGTAGAAAGAAGAAAAGTGCCCGGCTGTATAGAAGGCAGTATGTTGGGGCTTATCCGTGACAAGAGAGGCTCTAGAAGGAAGAGCCGGATTCATCAGTATACTTCACTTCAAGGAGAAAAAAGCTATATGGACAACATAACTGCCCGTGACATCGCGAGGAGGGTTAACTTAGTTCCGTCAAGAATCCCGCAGATTATCAAAGAACGTAAAGACATCCTCTATAAACTTGGCCCTGTCTTGGAGTATCTCATTGCAATTAGGGATGACGATAAACTGATGAATAACGCGCTAAATTCGCAAGCAGGCATACCACTTAAAGAGAAATTCGTAGCGTTAAAAGGATTGGGTATTTTTGTCCCTGTAGACGGCAGAATCGGTTATTTCAGATTCGCGGATATGATGGCGGGGCCGGATGAGGATCATACGAAGACGTTGATAAACGCAATAAGTAATGAGTTAAGAAAATGTCCCGCGACGGCTGTCAGAGAAGCGGTTAAAATGGCAGTTATACATGAGATTAATAAGCGGCCCGCCGTATTAGAGAATAAAGCGTTATGGCATATCATCGAAGAAAGAGTCATCCCTACGCCGCAAAGATCAACGATTGTTACGCGGGTGAATAAGGCCTTTAGAGAGAATAAAGACGCCGCCGAAAAGATATGGGTAATTGAAGAAGGGAAATCAATCGAGGATGCCATAAATGAGATACGCCGAGAGAATCCATACGCCTTAATTGACATAGCGCTTTCGAGCGAAGAGCATATTGATAATGTGCCTGATGACAAGTCGCTCAAGATGCTCGTATTTAAGCCGCAGGGTGATTATATACAATTGGAAGGCGTTATAGCCGCGTTAAGAGCGCTCCATTCCGAAAATGCGCTGCCGGCGCTTTTGAGGTTATATTCTGTTATGGCGCAAGAGAGCTTCAATAATCCGCCTGACGCCGTATCGGATAATCCTAAAGAATTCGCGCGTAGAATAATATTTGTCCTGCCCAGGGCGTCTTCAGCGCCGGTGAATGATATACCCAAGCTGAATGAACGGTTGCTCAAGCTCCTCACTGCCGCGTAAACCGCGTCTTTAATATCAATTCCGCCCAACGACTCATTTTTTCACAGCCCTCAAGGCTTTATCCCTCGCCACCCGTAAAAATTTTGAACAGCCAAGTATTACAGGCGGAACTTTTGTGGCCTAAGCCTGACGCTGCTGTCAAAAATTCTGGCACCTTATAGCGATTCAGCGAAAAATTTAAATTCCTGAAAGAAGTTAAATTTTTGTCAGAATTTTTCCAGAATAAATTGGT
>MHFG01000080.1:0-1874 GCA_001804065.1 Omnitrophica bacterium RIFCSPHIGHO2_02_FULL_46_20 | reverse complement strand
ATTGCCCAAAAGGCTAAATTGAGGCCAATTGTTTCAGTCGCAAAGGGCCTCGGCATCCCCAAGAAATACCTTGAGCTATATGGCGATTACAAGGCCAAAGTCTCGTTAGACATTCTAAGCAGGATAAAGGGTAATAAAAAAGGCAAATATATAGATGTTACCGCCATAACACCGACCCCTCTTGGCGAAGGCAAGACCGTTACGACCATAGGCCTGGCGATGGCATTGAACAAAATCGGTAAAAATACTGTCTGCTGCATAAGACAGCCTTCCTTAGGGCCGGTCTTCGGCATAAAAGGCGGCGCCGCCGGAGGCGGATATTCACAGACGGTCCCCGCGGAAGAGTTCAATCTGCATCTCACAGGCGATTTTCATGCTGTCAGCGCGGCCCATAATTTATGCGCGGCGTTCCTGGACAATTCTCTCTTCAGAAAAAACCCATTGAATATAGATTTAAATAAGATATTATGGCGGCGGGTGCTCGATGTAAACGACAGGTCGCTACGGGATATCAGGATCGCTGTCGGCGGAGGGCATAATGGTATCGAGCGCGAGACACGATTTGATATTACAGCCGCGAGCGAACTTATGGCTATCTTAGCGCTTACAGATTCATTGTCGGACTTACGTAATAGGATATCGAGGGTCGTGGTCGCTTTTACAAAATACGGCAAGCCTGTAACCTGCGAAGATTTAAAGGTCGCGGGCGCGATGACAGCGCTGTTAAAAGACGCGATTAAGCCTAATCTAATGCAGACCCTCGAGAATACCCCTTGTTTAGTTCACACAGGCCCGTTTGGCAACATCGCTCATGGTAATAGTTCGATACTCGCGGACAAGATCGCCATAAGACTTGGCGAGTATGTTGTTACCGAAAGCGGTTTCGGAGCGGATTTGGGCGCGGAGAAATTTTTTGATATAAAATGCCGCTTATCAGGCCTTAGGCCCGATGCGGCAGTCATGGTATGTTCCGTCAGGGCGTTAAAGATGCATTCCGGAAGATTCAATGTGGTTGCCGGCAAGCCTTTAGATGAAGGACTTATCAAGGAGAACCTCATCGCTATAAGCGACGGGGCGGGGAATCTTGTTAAACAGATAGAGAATGTGAGGATGTTCGGCGTGCCGGTTGTGGTTGCGATAAATAAATTCGCATCAGATACCGAGAAAGAGATAAAGCTCGTAAGGTCGATTGCGCTCGAAAATGGGGCAGAGGATTGTCAGGTAAGCGAGGTGTGGAGGTATGGCGGCCGCGGCGGAACTGATCTTGCGAAAGCCGTGGTGCGGGCGGCGGAGAAAGTATCGAAATTTAAGCTTCTCTATCCGCTGGATATGCCGATAAAAGAAAAGATTGAAGTAATAGCTGATAATATCTATGGCGCCAAGGATGTAACTTACGCTAAAATTGTAGAAGATAACATCGCGCTTTTCGAAAGGCTTGGCTGGGGGAATCTCCCTATATGTATTGGCAAGACGCACCTATCGATTTCCCATGATGAGAAGTTAAAAGGCAGGCCGGATGGATTTACGCTCCCTATCAGCGATATCAGGGCATCTATAGGCGCGGGATTTTTATATGCCTTATGCGGCCAGATGAAGACCATGCCCAGCCTCCCGACGCATCCGGTAGGCGAGAGGATCGATATTGACTCGAAAGGCAGATTAATATATGTATCTCGGTAGGCCGATAAAGGAATACCTCTACGATCTAAGCGCGAAGAGACAGTCGCCCGGCGGCGGAAGCGCGGCGGCTTTAGAGGCGGCTGCGGGAGCCGCGCTGATGTCGATGGTCGCGAATTACACAATAGGAAATCCCAAGTATAAAGATTGTGAAAAGAAAGCCGTCGATATCTTAAGGAGTTCGGAAGAGGCGCGAA
>MHFG01000079.1:5296-5639 GCA_001804065.1 Omnitrophica bacterium RIFCSPHIGHO2_02_FULL_46_20 | reverse complement strand
ATCAGGATCGCTCTTCCACGACTTTATCTCCTCTCTATAACATATGTCTTTTGGAGTACGGCAGCCGTAAATAATTTCTATTCTGCCGTGATCTTTTCTATTTTTAAGCACATGCTGAATAAGCGAACGAAGCGGAGCGATACCGCAGCCCCCGGCGACAAAAAGGATATCTTTATTCTTTATTCTATCTAACGGAAATGTATTCCCGTACGGGCCGCGGACCCCCACAACATCCTTTTCCTTTAACTTGTGCAAAGCGCCGGTGAGCGTCCCCACTTTTCTCACCGAGATCTGAAATCTACCGCTCGGACTAGGACAGGAAGCAAACGTAAATGGCGCTTCT
>MHFG01000079.1:4360-5204 GCA_001804065.1 Omnitrophica bacterium RIFCSPHIGHO2_02_FULL_46_20 | reverse complement strand
CTACCGCTCGGACTAGGACAGGAAGCAAACGTAAATGGCGCTTCTCCATAACCGGATAAAGAGAGCATTAAAAACTGCCCAGGTTTATATTGTAATATCTTCTCATTCTTATCTATGAGACGCAGGGTAAAAGTCTTCGTATCGGGCGTATGATCAACGATGGTTTCAATCATGGCCATTTTTGGCAAATATTCATTACCTGTTATGCGGCTCATGCCACCTCATCAATAAACTTTTTTATACTTATATTCCCCGGACAAGTCTGTATGCACCTGGCGCATCCCACGCAACTCGGCCTTCCGTAGCGCTCCACATCCACATTAAGTTTATGCTCAAAAAACCTGCGGATATGGTCTTTGTGAAGCGGCTCGGGGCTTGATCCTCCCGCCATCTTAGTAAATCCTGCATATGGGCAGCCGTCGCAATACCGCATGCGAACGCCGCTCTGGCCATCCATCCTGTCCATGATGCTAAAGCAGCTGCAGGTAGGACATAGAGTTATGCATCCCGAACAGATCACGCAGCGCCGTCCTATATCGTCCCATATAGATTCTCCCACTTTGTTTTCTTTCATTATCCTGGCAATCTTGTTATAATTTATCTTCTTGCCAGCTTTCTTTGTAAACTCTCTAAGTATCTCTTTAGACTCTTTTTCGTCTAAAGGGCTTGCCTTAATAAACAATTTCCTATTCTTCTTTATTATACTGTTTCCTGTCTTTGATCCGGCCTCTACGAGGTATCCTTTGCTTAAAGGGATAAGCTGTAGGTCAAACCCATCTTTTGCGATGGGGCCCGCGTCGATTTCGCGGCAGAATGATTTTTCGGAGCAGCGCCTGCCGCAGGC
>MHFG01000079.1:0-4340 GCA_001804065.1 Omnitrophica bacterium RIFCSPHIGHO2_02_FULL_46_20 | reverse complement strand
CAAGCGCGATGAAAATAGAATTTTTTATCTTTTCTCTATAAAAATTATCGGCAGGATCGTCAAGAAAAAATTTACGCATAAGTGCGATGGCTTTTATATCGCAGGGCCGCACGCCATAAAAAATGCGCTTCTTCTTATCTTCTATCGGCGAAAAATCGTTATTTTTTGCGGACCTTATTTCAAAGAGCGGCTCGGTCTGCGGCAATAAAAATGCCCTTGGCGAAATAACCGAATTCCCCTCGTAATCCAAGAGCTCCCTACCGTCATTTATGCAATCGCCAAAGATAACATCGTCTAAATGTTCTCTCTTGGGCGCAATAAACTCATCACAGGAGCTTTTTAGATTCCGTATGAGCGCACTTAGTTTTTCTTTAGCAATAAATAATTTTTGCATCTTCATAGGTTAGACTTGCTTATGCTTGCGGCGCAGGCCTTGTATTCGCCGATCTTACAGACCGGGTCAAAGGCGCTGTTGGTAAGCACGTTCGTCGGCTCATCGGAAAAATGAAAGGGCATCCAAAGAACACCCTTCTTTATCTTCTCCGTAACTTCTGCCTCGACGGTAAGCTCGCCCCGGCGCGTCTTTACCCTTACCTTTTGGCGCCGCTTTATGCCTAAATTTTCCGCATCCGCCGAATTTATCTGCACAAAATTGCGGGGAAATTCCCTTAAAAGATTAGTAACTCGTCTGGTCATCGTGCCGGTATTGTAGTGAAAGAGCGTCCTGCCGGTGCTTAAGATAAAGGGATATTCTCTATCCGGGACTTCAGCCGGCGGCCGATGTCTAACCGGAATAAATTTACCCAAACCCCTTTTAAATTTTCCTAAATGCACTACCGGCGTTCCCGGATGATTTTTTGCGGGAACGGGCCATTGTAAACCGTTTTCTTCCAGCCGTTCAAAGCTCACTCCCGCATATATAGGAGTAAGCGACGCCATTTCGTCGCAGACCTTTTTGGGGTCAGGCTCCATTTGATAGCCTAAGCGATTAGATAATTCGCAGATAATCTCACCGTCAGTTTTACCTGCGATGGGTTCAATTGCCTTTCTTACCCTTTGGAATCTGCGCTCCGCGCAGGTAAATGTCCCGTCCTTCTCCGCGAAAGACGCCCCAGGCAAAATTACATCGGCAAGCTTTGCGGTTTCACTTAAGAAGATTTCCTGAATCACCAAAAATTCTAAGCTCTTCAAGGCCTTTTCTATCATATGGGTATTGGGGTCGGTGCGCACCTGGTCCTCGCCGATGATATAGAAACACTTTAAAACACCTTCAATTGCCTTGGCCATCATATCGGTTAAAGTAAGGCCCGGCTTTGATGGCAAACGAACTGCCCAGGCGGTTTCAAACCTTTTGCGCGCTTGTTCATCAGTCACCGGCTGATAGCCTGAATACACATTCGGCAAGGCCCCCATATCGCAAGAGCCCTGCACATTATTCTGCCCGCGCATTGGATATACCCCCGAGAACTCCTTGCCTACATGCCCGGTAATCATCGCTAAATTTGCCATTGAGATAACATTATCAGTGCCTACAGTATGTTCAGTGATGCCTAACGAATACATTATGCAGGATTTTTTACTCGTCGCATAAAGTTTTGCCGCCTGCTTAAGAAGCTCCGGCTCAACTCCGGTAATATCTTTGACCGATTCAGGGGTATAATCCTTCACCATTTCCCAAAGCTCATTAAAACCTTCCGTCCTGGCATGGATAAACTCTTTATCGTGCAGATTATTGGCTACGATATAATTTATCATGGCATTGATAAGGGCAATATCTGAGCCGGGATAATGCTGGATATAGAAGCGGGCGCTTTCTGCTAATAAAATCTTCCTGGGGTCACAGACAATCACCTGAGCGCCATTATCAATAGCAGTGCGCACCCGCCAGCCAACTATTGGGTGGGCCTCGGTAGGATTTGAGCCGATAATCAGGATACAATCCATCTGCGGCAATTCATCATAGGAATTGGTGCTTGCCCCTGAGCCAAAAGACTGGTTTAAGCCGGAAACTGTAGGGACATGACAGGTTCTGGCGCAGTGGTCAACATTATTTGTGCCCAAAACCGCCCTGGCAAACTTCATCATCACGAAATTCTCTTCATTGGTGCAGCGCGCTGAAGTGCAGACCGCCAGCGAGTCGGGGCCGTATTTGTCTTTTATTTCTTTGAGCCTTTTAGCGGTGTAATCAAGGGCTCTCTCCCATGAGACCTCTAAAAATTTGCCGTTTTCTTTGATGAGCGGTTTCTTCAGGCGATCGGGATGCTGGACGGGTTCATGGGCATGCCAGCCTTTTACGCAGAGATTTCCTTTGGAAACAGAATTGGACTTTGAAGGGATAACTCCTACTATCCGGCCGTCCCGCACATCCAGGTAAAAACCGCAGCCCACTCCGCAATACGGACAAGTAGTCAATACCCTCTTCACCCCGCACCTTCTTCCGCCATGTAAGCCTTTTTTACGCCTTCAACTCTTTTATCCGCCGCAGTTCATCCGGCGTGTTAATATTTAACAAGGAAAGCATATTCTTATCGAACTTCTCGATCTGCCGTCTTGATAGGAAGCGCGCCTTTACTTTAGAAAATATGCTTCTGACCTCAAGCCTATCGTGTTTTAACGTCTCCTCGATAGCCGGAATGCAGTTTTTAGAGTAAACACCAAAAAGGGGGTGAATCCTCCCGCCGATTTTGGGTATCACGACATCATAATCTTCTCTATTCTCTATTATGTATTTTATGAGCGGCTTATTTATGAACGGCATGTCGCAGGCTACCACAAAATTATAGAAAGAGTCGGATGCCAGAAGGCCTGAATATATGCCTCCTAAAGGCCCCCGGCCGAGCACGACATCACGCGCTATCTTTACCCCGTTAGAAAAATTATTTCTAACGGGGTTTGCCGACTTAAAACTGGTATACTTTTGCGGGTCGTTGGTTGCAATGATAATGTTTTTGAAAATATTCTTTAGTACGCCTAACTGCCTCCCTATAAGGGGCTCGCCCTTTATATCCAAAAAGGCCTTATCATGCCCCATGCGGCGAGACATCCCTCCGGCAAGGACTATGGCGGTTACGGCTTCTTCTTCTCTTCGTCGTCGGATCCGATATCCTTTAGCGATTTCTTGAACTCGCTTATTGTCTTGCCCAGCGCCTTCCCGATCTCCGGAAGCCGCGCGGCCCCGAAAATTAAAAGGCATATGAGAAGTATTATTAACAGTTCCTGCATGCCTATTCCGAACATTCTCATTCTTCACCCCCTTCTATTCCAAGAATCTGACTTTTACCTTGACACCCTTCTCGATGTTTTCTTCCTCCTCCGGAAGCACTATAAGACTATTCGCAAGCGCCATCGACTTCAAAATCCCTGATCCTTGAGGGCCTGTCGTGCGAGTAAAATATGTCCCGTCCTCCCAGCGGGTTATCGCGCGGAGAAAATAGCGAAGGCCTTTCTTTTTTGTTATATTTTCCTCTAAGACGGCATCTACGTCCTTCGCGGCGAGGCCGTTATCGCCTTCCATCTTCAATATGGCCGGCTTTACGAATACCTCAAAAGTTATCATGCTTGAGACCGGATTACCGGGAAGGCCGAATATAGGGATGCCCTTTCCGCCATAATTCATGGCGGATCCGGCGCGTTTTGCGGCGGAAACGAGCCCGAAGACCAAAGGTTTCCCAGGCCTCATCGCCACTTTCCAGAACCTTATATTTGTCCCCATCTTCGCCAGTATGAACTTGACCAGGTCATAATCACCCACCGAAACGCCTCCGGATGTAAGTATCATATCGCAGTCAAAGCCTGCCTTGAGCTTCGTCTCCAGCATATCAGGCTTGTCTTTCGCGATACCGAGATTTTTTGGGATGCCGCCGCACTTCAATACCTGACTATGCAGGGTATAGGTATTCGAACTGCGCAGTTTTCCCGGCTCCAATTTCTCGCCCACATCCACCACCTCATCGCCGGTTGCCAGTATAGCGACCTTTGGCTTTCTGACAGCCAAAACTTTTGCCTTGCCCAGGCTCGCCAATAGGCCTATATGGGCGGAATTTAAGCGAGTTCCTTTTGCAATGACCATCTCGCCCTTCTTAATATCTTCGCCTCTTTTCCTTACGTTATCTAGGCGTGAGACTGCTTTAAATATTTTCGCGCCGGCCGCGCCGCGCCTCTCTGTGTCCTCAACCATCACAACGCTGTCCGAGCCTTTTGGCATTACCGCGCCCGTCATGATCCTTATTGCCTGGCCGCTATTTATCGCGCGACGACTGATATAACCGGCCCTGAGGTCTTCGATAACAGTTAAAATTTTCGGATCGGTTTTGGAGGCGCCCTTAGTATCCTGGGCCCTG
>MHFG01000078.1:7557-10142 GCA_001804065.1 Omnitrophica bacterium RIFCSPHIGHO2_02_FULL_46_20 | reverse complement strand
GGGTGAACGGAATCGAACCGTCGTAACTAGCTTGGAAGGCTAGCGCTCTACCATTGAGCTACACCCGCGTCAAATATTTAATAATGATAACATCATTTTTTTTCGCGGTCAATACCAATTTGATTTCGCTCGAATTTTTACGGGTCCTGCCGCCGGATTCGCCTTTTCTCTAAGGGGGCATTCAATGAGCCGAGGCGTAGCGCAATCCGCTCAAGCTTTTACCACCGCGCCCTAGTGCCCCCATAAGAAAAAGGCTTCATCCAGCGTCACCCGTAAAAATTCGCCCGATAAAGCAAGTTACACAGAAAACAACCCGAGAATTTTCGCTTGTGCGCGCAAAAATCTTTAGTCGTGTCACCCTAAAATTCCCAGACTACTTATCGCAGGCGGTTACTTTTGGCGGCCGCCAAAAGTAGCCGCCTGAGGGTCGATGCCCCTACTACAACTTTGTTTTATTAAGATATTATGGTATACTAATAATTAGACGTGAGGATATATATGAAATCAGACAAAAGAGGCTTTACATTAATAGAGTTGATCATCGCAATGGTCATAACCGGCATTCTCGCGGGGATAACCGTTGTCTCGATGCAGAATATGACGCAAAGAGCGATAGTTGCCGAAGGTGTGGCTGGTTTAGGTAGAGTCAGACAGGCGATTAGGGAGTGGTATAATATAAAGGGGGCCTACCTTGCCCCTGCCTCGAATACGCTTGCAACAACTGCACTTGGAACTGATTATATAAATACAGGGGAATTAACCGCCACGTACTTTTCCGAAAGTTGTTATTATGTCGCTGCCGGAGGAGCCGTAATTTGGTGCTACGTGCAGGGCCCTATCGGAAATTCAGCCCCAAAAGCAGCAATTACCATGAGACTATCCGCGACTCCGGTGACTGCGCGCATTAGTATGTTTATAAATGACGGCACAGTCAAAACATATCAAATTCCCAACTCGGGATATCCACAACAATCTGACCCTAGCGTTTAAACTTTCTTAAAACCCACATCATCGGACACCAGTTCGTAAATGCGGACTGTAATAGATTAAGCCCCACAAAGGCGGTAAACCATAGCCACGTCGGGCTTACGTAATAAGCCAGCGCAAGACTTATAAGTATGAATGAACCCGCGATGCCGCGCAACATTCTATCCATCATGACGCACCTCCTTTTATCCTTCGGCTTCGCTCAGGATTAAGCCCTGAGCCTGTCGAAGGGCTTAATAGCTGTAACGTAAACGGCTGTAAATATTAGAATCCCCCTTAAACTGTCCCCAATCCGCGTTGTCTTGGTTTCCAAGAAATATATTACCGCCAATGACAATACTCCACGCATCTGTAGCTTTCCATGAGAGTGAAGGCCTGAGGTACGCATCCTTGTCTACGGGGCTATAGAAGGCAAAGAGAGAAGCATTGACCGTCTGATTCGCGAAAAGTTTCGTAAGCCGTAACGTGTACTGTTGATATATCTTGTCATCCTTGAGGTCTCCGGGCAGAAGGCTGTTCTTGTAGGCAGTATAATGCATCATCTGGATAATGTAGCACTGGAGGCCCGCTTCAAAGTCGTTTTTGAAACCGCGCTTATACCCAACGAGATACTGCATGGTCGAATCTTGCACCAAGCGGTTCTTGGCGTAATCGTCTTCCTTTGAATTTAGGAGGCCTGTTTCAAAATTAGCTATACCTCCAATGACCGGAAGAGGCCCCTGGATACTTGCTCCGTAGACATCGAGTTCGGGATAATAGAGCTCCCCTGCCTGCTGATTCTTGTATCCTACGGGACTTTTATAGAAACCGTGGTTATAGTAAAGAGCCCATTCGTAACTATTAACTGTCCCATAAAGCCTCGCCGCCGCCTCGGTGTTATTGATCTTCATGGGAGGCTCGACAAAGTATCGGTCCGACTGCGTGCCGACCACCCGGCCGAACAATGGATCAAAGAAGGAGATCCTCTTTCCCTTCGGCACATTATTAGGTGTAAATGCCGGTATGGCTACAAGGTCGAGGGACGCGAACTTATTAGAGAGCGTAAGGCGCCCCGCATATGACGGCAGTTTGAGGTAGTCGTCGTCCCTTCCTATGATGAACGATACGTAGTCTTTTGGGAACTGATCGTTTATGAATATGTAGTCCCCCGTGCCCCAAGTCAGTATCTGCTCTCCG
This sequence comes from Omnitrophica bacterium RIFCSPHIGHO2_02_FULL_46_20, assembly GCA_001804065.1. Taxonomy (GTDB): domain Bacteria; phylum Omnitrophota; class Gorgyraeia; order 2-01-FULL-45-10; family 2-01-FULL-45-10; genus MHFG01. The sequence continues at coordinate 7,979 of MHFG01000078.1, read as the reverse complement.
ATCTTGACATCCGCAAAGCTGAAGGGCGTAAAAGCTATGTAGAGTTCCCGCGGGCCCCACCACTTTGGCTGTTCCGTATACTCATCCATGAGGACATCGGCCTTGAAGAATATCTCGGTGTTCCATTGCTTAAGGATGGCGAGCTCGTCAGGAAAATACCGCAGCCTGAACTCTGCCCGCTCTTCTGCCATGTTGCAGCCATTCTTCGCCGCCAGTTTGTCATCATTAACTTTTAGCCCAATGTCGGCCTCGACAAATCCATGGAGACTGGGCGCGTCAGCGGCAGGCGCTGGGGCGGCCGCGCGCATACCTACCACTGCTATCGCCGCAAGAATTACCAATATTTTATTAATACTCCTCTTTGTCATAATAATCGGCTTTAACAAAAATAAAGCTTTTCTTAATCTCCAACCCACTGTCTG
>MHFG01000078.1:5083-7350 GCA_001804065.1 Omnitrophica bacterium RIFCSPHIGHO2_02_FULL_46_20 | reverse complement strand
TCGGACGTTTCGGAGCGCTTTTAACTACAAGGCAGGATTGCGCGCCAAGACTTTCTTCGCCTATCAGCTCATGAGTGTCCTCATCAAGAGCGCGGCCGGAAACATCCTCATAAGTAAAGTCTGACCCCGCAAAGCTCGTACGTTTGTCGCTAGTAGCAATACGCTTGACCAGATCAATCGCTGGTAAATACAGCCAGCGGTCGTCATCACGGCCAAGATGCTTTAAGACTAAAAAGCTCATCCCTTTAACATCGGCAGGCTCGTGAAAATAGATGTAATAAAACTGATCGCCGCCGGGTGTCTCATTAAGACGAAGCATGGTTAGCCGCCTTTCACGGACTTGCCCCTGCCGGTTCACGATACGCATAAATATTTCGCTTTTGGCATCTGTCTGAGGATAATAATAAGCCAAAAGCATTTCACTCATCGCTGTTTTACCGCTTTGCGTGTCTTGAGCATAAACATTTTTAGTCCAAATCACGCTCACAAATAACAGAAAAACTATGACTAAACCAGAGAGTATTTTTTTCATATCTGAATTAGGTTTCATACGCCGCCTTTCTTTATTAGTTTTCGATGTCCCAATTGAATAAGGGCTGGTAGATAAATAACGCTCATTACCGATGAAAGAACCATAATTGCCGCCATAAAAACTCCAACGGTAATATACGGAGTCAGGGCCGCAAAAGCCATTACTGCGAACCCCGTGGCAAAAAGAATGGCATTAAGAAAAATCCCTTTGCCGGGCCGGGCTACAGTCCAAATAAGCGCCTCTTTCAAGCGGGGGTCTTCTTTATACCGCTGATGGAACCGGCCAACGAAATGGATGGCAAAATCGATAGCCATGCCTAAGGAAAGCGTGGATAACACGGCAACCGGCATATCAAAGTCTTTTCCTATTAATCCCACTACGCCATAAATCAACGCAATTGTGAAAAGGAGCGGCAGAAAACTCAAAATCCCCCAGAGAAACGAATGGGTCTGAAATACAAGGAGTATCAATACCAGAATTAGCCCCCAGAGAAAACTGTTAACCATCCCCCAAAGCACCTCATGGTTCCATACCATATTAAAATACGCAATCCCGGCCGGCTTGAAATTCGTCCCTTCCGGCAATGGCTGTGAAGCGAAGAAACTATCTGCCCGACTGATTACTGACCTCATCGTGTCAGCATCCCAGCTCTTCAATTGAATAATTATATTGGCAGTTTTAAGGGAAAAATCGACAACGTTATCAAGGTGCCGGGGTTTTGCCGCCGATTGTAAAAGAAACAGGTATTGCCCTACTTCCGGCTTAGAATCCGGTATGCGATTGAATAGAGGGGCATTATCATGCATAACCAGATTCGCGCGCTTGATATAGTCTGCTAAGGAAAATGTTTTACCGATGAGAAGGTCTTTTTCCAATTCGCGCTGAAGGCCTTCAATTTGACGTAAAAACGCGGGATCTCCTGCAGTATTCTCATTTTTGGCATGAACAACCAAATAGGCCGTGGAAGTTCCGCCAAGACATTTATTCATGACACGGTCCGCGGTCCTGACTTCACTATTGAATTTAAACCAATGAACCATGTTGTTATTAACGTGAATGCGCGTAAGGCCTGCCATTGCCACTATAAATAGCGCGATGCCAGCGAGTAGAATGGGTTTGGCCTTTTCTACGCAAAAACGTCCCAGACGTAAAAGTGAAGGGGAGAATGTCTCCCCTTTTCCATGCGCCGATGCGAGTTTTACAATATGCTTTTCAGGAATTAGCATGAGAAGGGCCGGAATAAAGGTATAACTCATGAGAAGAATAACCAGGGTCCCGAACGCGACGACTAGCCCGAAAATCTTGACTGGAATGATGGTGACTGTCGCAAGCGCGGCAAAACCCACGGCTGTAGTGACATCCGAATAAAAAACTGGAGGGCCAACAACTTTCATTGTTTCTGTAATGGCTTTGCGTTTATCGTGCCCTTCGCTTAGTCGGAATGCAAACTCATTAAAAATATGGACCGCGTCGGTTGCAATCGCCATTAAAAAAACCGGGCTCATAGAACTCATGATGTGGACAGGAAGTCCTAATCCAATCAAACCTCCCATACTCCAGATAATGCCGATCATCGCGGCAGCCATATTGGCGATGATTACGGTAACGTTACGGAACATTAACCATAACGCGATACACATCACAAAGCCCGCTATAGGAGAAAAAAGGGCCATCTGGCGGAACATCTCTTGACCGAATGTGTCGCGGGCAACCGGATCCCCTGCAAGATAAAAAT
>MHFG01000078.1:0-4953 GCA_001804065.1 Omnitrophica bacterium RIFCSPHIGHO2_02_FULL_46_20 | reverse complement strand
AGAAAATACATTCTCTACGGTTGACAGGCTATCAACATCCCGCGCGATTACGCCGGGGATTTGTCGAACGGCATTCGTCAGATCCTTCACATATGTAAGTGTTCGCGGGTTAAAAATTCCATCCATGTTGACTATTCCCAATACAATAACATCAGGATGAAGAACAAAGTCTTTTTCTACCTTATCATTATACTGGCGGACAGGCGAAGTAGCGGGGAGCATATGCTTGGGATCGGTATCGATTGTAATCTTTGGGAACTGCGCTATGAAGAAAAGACTAATGGCAGCTACAAGCCCAATGATAAGCTTGGGGCGGCCTAAAACTATTTGTGTTAAACGTTCGAGCTTCATTTCTCACCCCTATTGATCCATTTACCCAGACGACCTCCATCTGCGAGCTGTTCCATCAATACTTCTCGTAGAATCGCGCAGGCTTTGAGCATTTTTGAATTTGCGCATTTATAATAGACATTAAGGCCTTCCCTTCTTGCGGCCACAATCTTACGTTGGCGCAATACACTCAAATGTTGAGAAAGATTTGCTTTTGGCAATTTAAGCCTTCTTCTTAATTCTTCGACGCTTTTTTCTCCTTCACCCAATAGATTTATGATCTTCAGCCGTGTTGGGTTAGCCATGCTTTTACAAACCTCGGCATGCATTTGAAACATTCGCTCTTCCATATTCTTATCCATTGATATGCCCCCTTTATAGTTTTCATAGTTTATGTATTTCGAAACTACTTTACTATGCAACTTACATATTGTCAAGCATTTTTTGGGAGTAAATAAAAATGTAACATCTGAGGGTGAGTTTGGGGTAATAGTTCAGTGTTATAAGAAGCTCGACGAGTCTCGTCATTGCGAGCCCCGCCGCTTTTTGGCGGGACGAAGCCTGCCTTGCCGGCAGGCAGGCAATCTAAAAAAGAGATTGCCCTGTACCACTCAAAATGACTTTGTCATTTTTCGGGTACAGGGCATGAACCCTACAAGGCAAAGCGAATGGTTCATGGTGGTGAGGGTGAGCTCCGAACCAAACATACAAAAATTTATTCTAACCGTACGTTCTTTCATTTCTTTTTCTTAAGGCCAGAATCCACACGGTCTTTATGCGATCATCTACATCATAAAGAACTCTGTAATTTTTGATAGATATTCGGTATTGAGCTGTAAAATTATAGACTTCGAGGGGTGGCTTAATCTTCGGCTCTCCCTTAGGACGCGGATCATTCGCAAGAGATAACGCCGTTTTCAATATCTCATCCCGCAGATTCTTAGGCTGCACGTCGTCGAACTCTTTATAAAACTTTTTCTCAATAGACACGTTGGGAAACTTAACCTTATACACCCTTCCCTCTCTTTTTAAGGGAATCCGACAACAGTATCCCCTTAGCGCCTCTACTGATAGCGCGTCTGCCTTCCGCTATTATTTTAAGTAGTTTTTTATCGTTTAGCTCATCAATGATGTCTACAAGCTCAATGGCATCTTCGTAAGGCAGAAACACTCCTGCTGGCTGTCCGTGCTCGGTCACAAGATAGGCCTTGCCTCTCCTGATAAACGAACAAGCTTTATTGCGGAATTCCCGCGCCCCTATGCGCGGGGCTCTTAATAATGCTGCCGCGAGAGTCATTTTTCTTCACCTCCTAATGTAGCGTCAATTGTAGCCACATTAATAGTATACCTGAATATGCTTCACTAAGTCAAGTTTTATTAGAATTTTTTACTACTCAAAATGGCTAATCCTTTAGGCAGCGGTAAGAGATGGTGGTGAGGGCGGGCTCTGAACTGAACAGACAAAACCCTCCCGCTACTACGAATACCGCTCCGCGTACTTATCTACCAAAAACCTGAGCATTTTCTGATACTTAGTATGATACTTTTTAGCCTGCTCCTTGAAAAAGTCAACGCTCTTTTCGCTAAGCCTCAGAGTAACCATAACGGTCTGCTCCGGAACAGCTAGCTCTTTAGGCGGAGGTAAGAAATCGTCGATTCTCTTTAACTCACCTATAGGCATATCATAATCAATTTTATGCTTCTTCATAGTATCTTCTCCCCTTTCTCCAGTAACCCGCGACTATTATTTTTATCTTGTCACCTCTACGAGTAAAACGCACGGTTACTATCTTATTATTTACCTTTCCTATGCAAAAATATCTTTCTTCGTGTCCACTATGCGTAATATCAGCAAATATCTTTCTCTTTGGATCCTTGAACGCATGGGCTGCCACAGTAAAATCGATGCGGTGTTTTATTATATTGATTCTTTCCTTTCTTGGATCCCATGCAAAACTACCATGTTCTTCAAGCATGATTAAGTATATCCTATATACATATTTTTGTCAATATAAATGTAAATATAAATTGCGGCTTGCTTATTCATCCTTTTTCTCTTCGAATATTTTTCCCTGAATTAGTAACAGCTCAGCCGTAAGAAGTTGTAAAAAATAGGTCCCTATTTTCAGAATTTTTTACCGCTCAAAATGGCTAATCCTTTAGGCAGCGGTAAGAGATGGTGGTGAGGGATCGTCGTGAACTTTGCTCCTGCTAAATATCCTGAGTCGAGTTGGCTGTGCCATGAACCTAAGCTTTGCCCTGTACCACTCAAAATGACTTTGTCATTTTTCGGGTACAGGGCATGAACCCTACAAGGCAAAGCGAATGGTTCATGGTGGTGAGGGGTGGATTCGAACCACCGAAGGCTTTCGCCGCCAGATTTACAGTCTGGTCCATTTGGCCGCTCTGGTACCTCACCAAATTTTTGAAAAAAATTTGATATTGAGGCTACGTTAAACAATCCGACCATCGGGAGGATTGTAGTAGCCGAAATACCTAAAAATTTCAAGAAAAATCTGCCATTCGGGCAAAAGACTTTTAACAGATTTTTTTTGATCTTGAGCCCCGCCGTTGGCGGGGCGAAGGACCTAAAATATTTTTTAAAATCTGCTCAATTCTAATTTTTTCTTGCGTGTCAATCCCTGTATTTTCAATTCTCTCTTACGCGCTGCTGACTGCGTACCACATTCTTCCTGATAAAGTAGCTTTACAGGATGTCTATGCTTGGTAAACTTACAACCTTTGCCACTATTATGAATACCGACTCTTTTTAGAACATCGTTCGATATACCGGTGTAAAGTTTATTGTCCTTACATAATATAATATAAACGGACCACGGTTTTTCATTCATAAATAAGGAAGGTCCTTCGTCGGACTGCAATATAACTACATCCTCCTCAGGATCAAATTTGCTTGAGTTCAACTGTAGTAAATATGGTCCTTCACTTCGTATGTAATCCTCCTATTTGTCGGATTTCATATCTCGTTCAGGATCAAACTTTGCTTCGCAAAGTTTGGAGCTGGGGAAAGGAATTGAACCTTCAACATTCGCATTACAAATGCGATGCTCTGCCAATTGAGCTACCCCAGCGCCTTTATCGTAAGCGTCTTCAAAACTTCCGGTAATTTATTTAAAATATCTGTCGCGATAAGGCTTAATACCCCTTTTTCTTTTGCTGCCATATCTCCGGCGAGGCCATGTAAGTATACACCGGCCACCGCCGCGTTAAAAGGTTCCATGCCCTGCCCTATGAATGATGCTATTATTCCGGTAAGGACATCACCTGTGCCGCCGGTTGCCATGCCGACATTGCCGGTCTCATTTATATAACATTCGGCGTTCGGCCCCGCGACTATAGTTTCTCTACCCTTCAAAACCAAGACGCTATTATACTGATGCGCGAAGCTTGACGCAATATCTTTTCTATTATTCTGGACTTCTTCCGCTTCTTTTTCGATCAATCGCGCCATCTCGCCGGGATGCGGCGTAAGGACCATTGGCGCGGGCCCTTTCTTTAACAGGTCGAGATGCCTCACGAACGCGTTCAATCCGTCTGCGTCTAAAACGATCGGTTTATTAATCTTGCTTACAATATTCCTTATAAGCGCTTGAGTCTCTTTATTCTGTGAAATTCCCGGGCCTATTGCGATACAATCGCACTTTTCGCCAAAATTTATCAGCTCCTTCTCCGCCAAGAGACTTAAGCTATAATCTTTTGTCTCGAAGAACGGCTTTACCATCACTTCGGTCAGCTTTGCCGCCATTATACCGTAAAGGCTCCTGCCTATGGCGAGCGTCACCAGCCCGCTCCCTGAAAGCATGGCGGCCTGACTCGTCAGGTATGCCGCGCCCGTATAACCATTCGATCCGGCCATGACCAGGATATGGCCGAAATCTTTTTTATTAGCGTCCGGAGCTCTTTTCGGAAAGCCTGCCAGGACTTCCTCTATCTTTATCATTTACCGCTCTTCCTTAACAAGATTACGCTTGCGACCGCGTAGTTCTTGGAATGCGACATGCTCACAACGACCTCGCTCACATTTTTCCGTCTCTTTAATTTAAGGGCCTCGTTACTGAGCAACATTACGGGCCTGCCTTCTTTGTCGTTAAAGATCTCTATGTCCGTCCAGTTTACCGGAGATTTTCTCGCCTCTCCGAAAGCCTTAACAACTGCTTCCTTGGCGGCAAATCTCGCCGCGAAATGCTGCGGCGCGAACCTTTTAGAATTTGAATAACTGATCTCTTTATCCGTGAAGACCTTTGTAAGGAAACTGTTCCCCCATTTGCTTATGGCATCTCTCATCCTGAATACTTCTACTATATCTATTCCGGTCCCGACTATCATCTTATCAGGCTCAACATCTCTTCGACAGCCTGGCGCATTCCCACGATGGCGGCCCGCGCAACTATCGAGTGACCTATGTTAAATTCATTTATGCCTTTAATATCAGCAATATCTTTTGTGTTGGCGTAATTCAATCCGTGGCCCGCATTCACTTCTAATCCTATAGATAACGCGTATTTGACGGCGCTTCTGACACGATCCAATTCTTTCAATCGCAAAGCTTCGGTACGCGCGTTCGCGTACTCTCCTGTATGCAATTCTATGATATTCGCGCCG
>MHFG01000077.1 GCA_001804065.1 Omnitrophica bacterium RIFCSPHIGHO2_02_FULL_46_20 | reverse complement strand
TTTCCTTCTTTCGCGAATCTACCATTCTCGAACCAGGGCAACCACCGCCTGTCCCTGAATGAACGGCATGAGCGATCTCTTCAAGATTTATCTTTACGCCTTTCTCCTTAAGGTAATCCATCGCCTCTTTTAAATATCCGAACTCATTATGCTCTTTGAGGTGCGAGAGGTGCGCTATGATTGTGTTCTTTCCCTGCTTTACTATATTAGCCATCACCTCCTTTTCACCGTAGGGGCCGGCCTCTCTTTCCTCTATGTTAATAGCGTCCTGCGGGCAATGGCCTATACATGCGCCGAGGCCGTCGCAGAATAAGTCACTGACAAGCCGAGCCTTGCCGTCTATGATCTGTAACGCCCCTTCCGGACAGTTCGGGATGCACAGTCCGCATCCGTTACATTTATCTTCGTCTATCTTTATTATCTTTCTCTTCGCCATCTTCTATAAGCTCCTTTCAAAATCGATCCTATCGATAAAAAGCTTCGTTTCGGGACAACGCTTCAGCCTCCGCTATAAATGATACAATATTAGTATCATTTGTCAAGAAAAATCGTAACAGGCCAGTGTTATAAGAAGCTCGACGAGACTCGTCATTGCGAGCGAGCCTTTAGGCGAGCGAGGCAATCTAAAGATGAGATTGCTTCGGTCGCTCCTTCGGAGCTCCCTCGCAATGACGGACAGAGCTTCTTCTAAGGCTGGACTGTTGCGAAAAATTTTATACAGACTCCATGAGCTTGCGTTGGGCATCTTTAAAATCATCTAATTTCTTCCAGTCTATCCTAGTACATCGCAAAGACAGCCTGCCTCTCCATATATCATCCATAAGAACGTCTAATAACTTCGATTCGTCAACTGTGATCGCCGCGATATTCCTACCGCTGACCTGATCGGGGATGACTTTATTACTAACCAAGAATTCGATAGTTTTCTTTCTCGCTTCAAAAAGATCCTGAGCGCTCATCTTGAAATCAATCTTTAATCTTCTATCATTCATTATGGCGCTGCCGATCGCAATCACTCTTACCTCATCCGGAATAGATAGGCCTGCCAGCGTGATATCTTTATCAAAATCTTTAGCGATAGCGATCATGTTATCAATTCTTTTCTTCCCATCCATGGATTTATCTTTTTTCATCCGGCGTATTGCCGTCTTAACCGCCGCTAATTCTTTTCGGCTCAAGCAATCCACTAATATCTTCGGAAATTTTCCTTCATTTTCAGGCAACATTGCCATTTCTACAGCCTGCAATAACTTTGTTTTAAGCTCTGCTGTATCTTTAAAATAGAATATTCCCGTATTTATACCGTATTTCTTTTCGAACTTGCCTGCAAGTTCCCTGCCAATAGCGCTTTGGCCCGCAACGGTTTCCACTCTCGCAGGCATAAGGAATATGTTCATCATATTTTGGCGAAGATCATTCGTAATTATTCCAAATCCTTGACTACCACTATCCTTCATGGCCTCTCCCTCTTTCTGTACAGGTACGGTTACAGGTACAGCTTGCATGACGCGTACCTCGGGTGTAGACTCTAACGGTTCAAATCGGAACGGGTTAAGGCTGACTAATTTCGCATCTACTGTAATTCTTTTTTCCGCAGATTTAGCTTCAGACGCATACACTTCACTATAATTAATGAATTCTGCTCCTTCGCCTTTAGTGAATGTAACAAACTTTGCGTCGTCCGGCTTACTCCCCGGCAGGAGGCCTGCCTTAACTTCCAGAACGAAATCCTTACCTGCTATTATTGCCGCTACTATTAATACAGCCAGCTTGAAGCCCTCGATGGCTGTTTCGCCTTTTACTATTATTCCAAGTTTCGAAAGTATATTAACCACCGCTAAATTCAGCACTGCGGGGATCGCCGTATCAATAACATTTTCTAACGCGGTCTTCTGGCCGGCTAAGCGTTTAAGGTAAGGGCTTTCATAACCTGGTTCATTTCTAAACTTCGGCATTATAGAGATATAAGATACATTTTCCTTCCTGAATAGTTCACGCAGGTTCTCGGTGTGGAAGCCGCCTGTAATTATTATGCTGTTAGGCCTGTCGTGGTCTGTAAATTTAATATTCTTTATGAATGCCTTATCCCTTTCGAGGGAACATTCATAGAATTGCTCCATGCCTTCACGATACTGATCGAGTTTTGTAATATTTTCATCAAGCATCGCTTTTATCTTATAAAGAGGCGCTTCCCTATCGATGAAATTAACATAATTCACGACAGCGAACGCGGCCCTATGTTCCATGTAATACGCGTAGTCATCCCTGGTAAGCGATATATTGAATATATTTTTGGTAAGCACGAGATTTTTAGACAGCACGCCAAGCTCTCTTTGAGTATCATTTTCGTACAGGGGCTCCCTTATCTTATCCTCAAGCGTATCAATCTCTTTTGCAACCTTGGTCCTATCGATAGCGTTGTACAACGAAATATAGACTATGTATTTGCGCAGTTCCGGATAATTTTCCAGGTCGAGTTTTATAGATTTGGCCTTCTTGACAAGATAGGAGTAAAAGTCAGCCTGCGGGATTCTTTCGGTCTTCAATTGCCCCACCTTTGTCATCAACTCTCCGAGTTCATTCCTTGACAGAACTTTCTTCAATCTATCGACGATTTCATCTTTTTCATTATTTGCCCTTTTAAAACTTATCTTATCTTCCTGCTCGAGGGCCTGGCTCAACATATATATGTCTTGGAACGCTTTTATATCAATCATCCTCTTCTCGGCCGCCATCATAAGATAAATCATATACTCCTTGAAACCGATCTTGTTGTCTTTATATTTAGTGTAGTAAGCGTCAAACTCGAGCAATTCCTGCGAATATACGCGCCTTTTAAGATTATCTAAAATATAGCCAATCGATTTTATGTACCTATCAGCCTCGTCTTTGTGGGCGAGCGAGTCTCTATAAATCCTCAAATTTTTAATATAAAGGTCCGCGTCTTCCACGCCCCAAAGCCTTACTTTCTTAGGATTATTCACCGCAAAATATTCTGCCGCGCTTAGAACTCCTTCCCTTACGAAAAAGTCCGAAGTTTTTTCGCGTATCTCCTTATCTCCTATGTCCGTAAAGACGGTCAAGTCATAACTGCCTTTTCCGCCCTCGCAATTCACAGCGTCTATTCCATATTCTGTTGTGATGTAATTTAAGATCTCGCGGATGCTCTTCTGCGCGGGATAATTACAGTGGGCATCCTGTATGTGGATTACTGTCTTGTTCGAATTGGGCAGCTTTGCATATTCCTGGATAAACCCCAACTCCTGCGGCAGTGTAAATGTATCGGCATTCAAACTTTTAGTAGGCGTTGGGCCGCCCGTTTTTTCAGGATCGACGCTAGTAAACCCTGAAGGAACTTTGGCAGCCCAAGATTCACCCACAAATAAATCGCCCGCCGCTGAATTGAATAAAAGCATGAAGGCTGACAATATAAAAAAAGGCCGCGAGGTAAATAAGTTAAATCTTACCTTTTTCGGCCTTATAATCCTGAAGTTTGACGTATTAGATCTAGCGTCTAACATGGAGGTCGCACCTCTATTATTAAAGTATATCACAAAATTAGCATAAATGAGTCTTACTTTTTTATATGCTAACAAATGTTTTATGCAACATATTGATACTATTGATGTTACTAAGTGTGTGCAACAGTACAATACGCGTCGGTATCAATATAGAAGAAAAATAGGGACTGTCCCCAGCGTAGCTATTACGCGTAGGCGGGGACTGTCCCTATTTTTACACAGGAGGAGCTTGCGAAGGAGTTTACGGGACCTTTTCAAGATTGGAAATTATCGACAGCACTTCTTTTTTACTCTTAGCATTTTTAAAAAGGCTCACCATGAAGCGGTCTTTTATGAGATGGGATATCTTCGCTAATATCTTAAGGTGGGCTCCTATGTCATCTTTAGGCGATATCAGCATAAAGAATAGGTGCGTCTTTCCGCCGTCTAACGAATTGAAATCTATGCCTTCCGCGGACCTGCCAAAGGCAAGGACAGTCTGTTTTATGCCTTCGATTTTAGCGTGAGGCACCGCAACGCCGTTTCCGAGCGCGGTGGACCCTAACTTTTCGCGTTCCATGATAGCGCATGAGAGCATCGACCTACTCTTGGCCCTGCTGCTTTTAGCTATAATATCCACCAATTCATTTATTATCTCTGCCTTGTTCCTGCCTTTGAGGCCCAGCTCGACAGAATTATCTTTTAAAAGGCTCGACAATTTTACATTGGCAGAGTCTACCGCTATCATATATTTTTTATTCTACCGGTATGACGATCTTCGTTCCCGTTTTCAGTTTCTTCGGATTCTTTATCCTGTCTTTATTAAGTTCGTAGAGATATTTCCAGCGATGGCCGCTTCCCATCTCGTTCTTGGCTATATTCCATAGAGAGTCATCTTTCTTTATTATATATTCTCTGGTCGAAACCTTGATCGGGCTCTCAACCTTTTCTTCTTTCTCTTCAACATATTTGCCTTCTTCTATGGCCTTCGCGTCCTCGGGCGGTTTTCCCGCATAAGGGATATGGATCTCTTCCACCTCCGCGACCATGAACTGCGCGTTACGGTCTTTTGCCATCCCCACAAGGTCAGCGACATAGGCTATCGCGTCTAATTTCCCGCGGCTTACGATTTTGATACGATCTTCAGGGATACCTTTATCGACCATCATTTTCTTTACAGCCTCTCCGCGGCGTAAACCCAATTTTTCGTTATACTTTTCGGAGCCGCGTATATCGCAGTTACCTGTAATTAATATATCTGTCTTGGGATTCTTATTTAATAGCGCCACTCCTTGCTCTAATGTGGGAATGGCATCTATGCGTATATCGGCCTTATCAAAATCGAAATAGATCTTCACGTTCTTGTGGATCTTTTTTACCAATAGAGACGCCCTAAGCTCGCCCTTTTTTGGCTCAGAAAGCCCCTCTTTGTAGTCATATATGATCTTGTATACATAGACATACCCTCTGTTGCCCCAGAGCGGCCCGACTGCGCCCTTTTCTTTGGGCCACCACCAGTAACCGCCGCGCTCATCCTTTACCGGATTCGGTTTCGCGTCAGTCGGCCACCAGTGAAACTTCTTCTGCAGTTCTTCGATCTGGGCATCGTGCTTTCCTTCTTTTTCTACAGCGTAACTATGCCCTATGGAAATGCCTACAAATAAAAGCACTAACAAACAAGCGCAAACGTACTTTCTCATAAAGATATCCCCTCTTTCGTTTTTATTTCACGCTATATTCTAACTCAAAATCAATAAAAGTTCAACCTTTTGATTCTAAACACTATATTTTACTCTTTTTATTGGATAAATCAATTGTTTTAGACTATAATGGACTTGTCCGCCGAAGCATTCAGTCTATTTCGTCTTGAATGCGAAGGCGGATAAAAACTTTTATGATATACGACCGTTTTCAGAAAGAAGCTATAGACCATATAAATGAAGGCTGCTCGGTTATAGTCTCTGCCCCGACCGGCGCCGGAAAAACGGCCATAGCGGAGCACGTTATAACCAAGTGCCTTGAAGACAAGATCGGCGTTATCTACACGGCCCCCTTAAAGGCGCTCTCCAACCAGAAGTTTCGCGATTTCCAGGCAACTTACAGGGATAATATAGGTATACTTACGGGCGATGTGTCGTTAAACGCGAACGCGCCCGTCCTCATAATGACGACCGAGATATTCCGCAATAAGATCCTCGATGACCCGCAAAGCCTGGCCCAATACAAGTGGATAATATTCGACGAGGTCCATTATATAGACAATCCGGAACGCGGCACGGTCTGGGAAGAGTCTTTAATATTTTTACCGCGCCACATGAATATATTATGCTTATCCGCGACCATTCCCAACATAAGGCAATTCGCGTCCTGGCTGGAATCGATCTACAAGAGGCCTATAAAGGTAGTGGCAGAAGAAAAAAGGCCTGTTCCGCTCCATTTCTTTTACCAATGCCAGAATCAGGTAGTCGATAAGATAGAAACGCTCAAAAAATTAGGGACGAAAAGATATAACGCCCTCGCGACGCTCGCGCATTATATAAAGCAGAAAGACGGGCTGCCCTGCATATATTTTGTATTCGGAAGAAAAAGGGCAGAGGAGCTTGCCTTCGAACTTTTCAGCTATAACTTCCTGAATAAAGAGGATGAAGTAAAAATAATGGATCTGTATCAATCGCTGTGCGAACACTACGATCTGGCCCATGAAAAGACCGCCATCCACTTGTCGCAATTAATAAGAAGGGGCATCGCGTTTCACCACGCGGGGATGCTCCCGACGTTAAAAGAGGTCGTGGAGAGGCTTTTTACGAGCCGACTCTTAAAGATAATATTCACGACCGAGACGTTCGCGCTTGGAATAAATATGCCCAGCCGCTCGGTCATATTCGATGATTTAAGAAAATTCTACGGCAACTATGTAAGAAATTTAAAGACGAGAGATTTTTACCAGATGGCAGGCCGCGCCGGAAGACGCGGCATAGATAACGAGGGATTCGTCTACTGCCGCGTCAATCTTCGCAGAATAGATATTGATGAGATAAGGCGGATGATATATGGAAGACCCGAAGAGGTAAGAAGCCAGCTTAATGCTTCATACGCGACCATCCTTAATCTGTACGAAAAACACAAAGAGGAGCTCTATAACATCTATCCTTTGTCGCTGCATTATTATCAGAGCAAACTACACCTCCAACGCGAGGCCTTGCGGTTGATGGAATCAAAATTAAGGCTCTTAAAAGAATTGGGCCATATAGAAAACAATACGCTGACAGCCAAAGGCAGGTTCGCTAAAGCCGTTTATGGCTACGAATTATTGCTTTCGGAATTTTTCGCGGAAGGGATATTTGAACGATTGGATGAATTTGGCCTCGGTATTTTAGCGGCAGCGTCTGTATTCGAGCCGAGAAAGATGCAGCGCGTCGCGATCCTTCCTAAAGAAGGCCGGCCGTTACAGAAGATGTGCCAGGACATCTTTGAAGAGATAAGAAAGAAAGAGATACGATATAAGATCTACCCTTTCAGTAAAGCCCCTCATTTTCATCTCGCTAAAACTATCGAGATGTGGATGCGCCAGGAAAAGTTCTCTAAGATATTACAATTTACTGATACGGACGAAGGCGAGGTAGTGCGCTATTTTCGTATGGCTATCCAGATATTGCGGGAGATGGAAGATTCTCCTGTCTCTTCTTATATATTAAAGGACAGGATAAAGAATACGATACGGCTGATAAACCGCGATGTAGTAGACGCCGAAAAGCAGCTGCGCGAAGGATAACTCAAAAAGGATCGGTTCCGTTTTTGCGCTTTATATAATCCTCGATGATTTGCTTATGGTCGAACGCAAAGTTCATCGCGCCGATATCCGCGAGCTTCACGACTTTTAATCCTGCCGCGTCATCCCCCGCTTTCGGCGCGCCCTTTCCTTTAGCGGTAAAGACAATACCTATTGTATGGAAACGAGGATCGCGCCCCGGCCTGGAATACGCGTGAAACTGTTTAAGATCGATAAGATCGAGGCTTGTTTCTTCCCTCATCTCACGCCTTACCGCGTCCTCAATGCTTTCGTTATAATCGACAAACCCTCCGGGCAATGCCCAGCCGAACGGCGGGGAGCTACGCTCGATTACGACTATACCACCGTCGATTTCTATGATAGCGTCGACTGCCACAAACGGCCCGATTTGCTGTTTAGTTATCATGTAATTGAGGTAGCCATCCACATTCTTTTCAAATACCTCATAAGCCTCTTTACCGTCCATACAGAATACGATCTCTTTCAGCCCGGACGAATGCCCTCTCAAATGTTTCAATACTTCCTGGGCCATGATTTTAGCGCTTGCCTTCAAAGGAAAACCGCCGGCGCCGCAGCCTAAAGCAGGAAATGCGATAGACCTTGCCTTGATTTCATCCGCCTTCTTTAGCGCTTTCATGCACTCATTACGTATGCTTACCTCATTCGCGTTAGGACGGTCTTCATCTTTAACGATTATATCGACTGCCATGCTTTTGATGTCGCTCCGAACGACTTTAATCTCACAATTATCTATGCGCATCAAGCCTCCATACGCTTAGCGAAATTTTCCTTTGCCTCTTGCGGAAAATTCCGCGAACGTAAGCGAGCGAAATTTATCCTTTCATCGACAGGGGGATGGTCATAGAAAAAAATCTTAGCCCATAACGGCGGCGACTTTTCAGAAAGATTCTGTTTGGCCAACTTCTCCATCATTGAAATAAAATATCCTATTTTGCCGCTTACCTTTATTGCCTCGCCATCCGCGTTGGTCTCCATAATCCTGCTTATCAAATTCATAAATGGCATAATAACCAGCTGAAATAACATAAATAAAAATAGCCACGCCCCCAGGTTGGATATATCTTTGATATCGAGCCCAAGATTCCCCAGCCGAAAGAATATATAAAAGGTTAAAAGTATGACAACAGCGTTTATGGCGGTTATCTTTATCAAGTGTTTAAATCTATAATGCGCAAACTCATGCGCTAAAATGAGTTCTATCTCCTCGGGAAGGAATTTTCCGTTCAATAATGTATCCGTCAGTAGGACCCTTTTTGATCTGCCGATGCCAACAAACGCGGCATTGGCCTTAAGACTCTTCTTTGAGAAGTCTATTTCAAATACATCGAGTATCTTCATGCGCATCTTTGAGGCCAGATCCAATATCCTGCGGCGCAGATCCTCATCTTTAAGTTTTTTATACTTAAAAAATAAAGGGATCACCAAAATCGGGAATATTCTGGCTAAACACAAGCTTAAAAATATCCAGAATAAAGCGCTCATCCACCACCATGATAAAGGATATGCCCGTATAAAGAAGAAAAAGCCTTCCAACAATATTATAAAAACTAACATGCCGAGTATGCCGCTTTTTACATAATCCAAAAACCATGCGAAGAATCTTTGATTCGAGAGATTAAAACGGCGCTCTATGACAAAAGAGCGGTAAAAAGCGAGAAAGAAATTAAGCAGTATATATATAAGGAATATTGCGGCAGAGTATGCCGCTATGAGGAAAAATTGATTTGATGATAGATTAGTAAGCGCTTTTTTAAGGCAAAAAGCGAATCCGCTGGCCTGTAGTATTGCCAAGAGGGACAGGACATAAGCAATCTCTGCCAGAGCAAGCCCATACTTTATCCTTGCGTATCTTTTCGCTTTATCTTCCATTTGTTATCTCTCAATTTTTTTAATATATCTTCGGGTATTCGTTTCGGCTTCAAGTCCTTGTCGACAAACACCAAAACTGTTTTTGCGGCGGCTATCAATCGCCCGTTTTGATTTACTATGGCATATTCAAAGTTTACTTTCGTAAAACTCGCTTCTGTTATCCGCGCCTTGACTTCTAATATATCGCCGTAGAAAGAGGGGGATTTATAGTCTATCTCCTGCCGCGCAACCACAAATCCTATGCCTTCGTTACGCAGGTCTTTTATAATAAGCCCCCGGTCTTCAAAATACTCACTCCTGGCCTCTTCCAAGTACTTTAAATAATTCGCATAATAGACGACGCCGCCGCAATCTGTATCGTGATAATATATCCTTACTAACATCGTCTCGCCTTCTCTTTTCTTCTGGTTATCTCTCATCCTCCAGTGTCTCGAGCGTCATCCTCATGTTCTTTAAGTCCTTCCGCCATTTTTAAGATACACCACATCCGCGGCCAGAGGAGCGGCAATAAATGATACCATTAGTATAAATAAAATTATTATTTTATCTTTTCCCATACCAATATAACAAGTTTACCTAAAAGCCATATAGCCGCCAATACCAAGGCAAACCCAAGGACTATCCTCAATAACCAGAACATAACTAAGAATACCGGGAAGAGTAAAATCCCTATGCCAGCGAAGAAAAAGAAAACGATTAAAACAGAGAGCCCGATCAAAAATTCTTTCATATGTCCCCCACAGCTTCATTCTCTAGTTATCTTAAGTATCTTGTATCTCAATGCCCCCGCAGGGACTTTTATCTTAATCGTCTCATTCTCTTTATGACCTATTAACCCTTCGCCCACCGGGGACGTAACGGAGATCTTGCCCGCGGAATAATCTGCCTCTTCTTCTGAAACTAACGCATATTCGAACTCCTCGCCGGAATCAATATCCTTTAATCTTACTCTGGCGCCTATCAGGACCTCATCTTTAGGCATTTCACTTTCATCTATTAACTTCGCGCGCGACAACTTATCTTCCAGCTCCCGCGCCTTCTTTTCATTAAGGGCTTGCGCCTCCTTTGCATAGGTATATTCCGCGTTCTCGCTCAAGTCGCCATGCGCTCTTGCCTCTCCTATTGCCTTCGACAGTTCTTTGCGTTTTACATTTTGTAAGTATTCTAATTCTTTGCGCAGTTTTTCATAGCCCTCGCGGGTTAAATAAATATCGTTCTGGCCCATATCTTATAATCCCCTTTTATTTATATTTAGACTCGAAATTACCGACGCTGTCCCTCTATTTGCTTAGTAGCCCTATCAAAGGTGCTTGACTTGCCGTAATTTTCCAAAGTAGACAGCCCTCTCCGCAGATCTGTGGGTATATTTTTTAGGCATGCCGCGACGTTATTAAAAATATCTCGTGAGCCTTTAACAGCTTTCTTTATTGAAGGATAGTATATTATGAGAGCGGCTATAACGGCAGCGAGGGCGGCAATTTTTATTACACGGCGTAAGAAGATGCCGGTAACCTTTTTGGAACAAAACCTGCAGAACACCGCTTGGTCCTGTATCTCCTCCCCGCAATAAGGGCATCGCTTCATATACAATCCTTATTTATTTTTTTCCTTCTTCAGTATGCCCAAGAACATATTGACAATACGCGGATCGAACTGCGTGCCGGCGCCCTCTTCTATTATCTTTATGGCGTTAGGCCTGGCAAGGGCCTTTCTATAAGGACGGTCCGACATAAGGGCCTGATAGACATCCGCGATAGCAACGATACGGGCGCCAAGAGGTATCTCGTCCCCTTTCAACCCGGCGGGATAACCTTTTCCGTCCCACCGTTCATGATGATAAAGTATAAAAGGTATTATAGCGTTTAAGACATGTATTGGCCTTAATATATCCGCGGCTATACTGGGATGTTTCCTTATCTCTTCAAATTCTTTTTTTGATAATTTCGATTTTTTAGTAAGGATCTTTTCACTGATCCCGATCTTGCCCAGATCATGCAGCGTCGCCGCTTCTTTAATCATCTCTACTTCATGCGAAGGAAGGCCCAACGCGCGCGCTATCTCGACCGCATAATTGACCGTTCTTTCCACATGCTCGCCCGTGTAATGATCTTTTAATTCCAGCGTCTTGGCAAAGGCAAAGATAGATTCGGTTATGCTTTCCTTGGCCTGTCTATGAAGCCTGCCCAGTTTCTGTTTTAACGCTTTAATATCGGAAGGTTTTATATATTTTTTTAGTTCACGGCCGATCTTTGTTTTGTCTAAAGATGTATATACCCTGTTTCCGCCTTCTTCTTTGGCCCGAGTCAAAATCTGTTCGGCGACTTTGATCATATCCATACCGTTAGACACCCTGTCTTTCGGGCATGAAACAACCGATAAGGTTGTTTTGAGCTTTACCGTATGTTTGCTATCTCCGAAATTATACAGTCCGATGGCGTTTAAAATTCTTTGGGCCAAGGCCGCGGCCTGATCTCTGTCTGTCCCCGGTAATATTACTACGAATTCCTCGCCTCCGTATCTTATGATGATATCGTACTGTCTCATCATCTTTCTGATTTGTTGGGCAAGCTGTTTTAAGACCAGATCGCCGAACTTATGGCTATACATATCATTTATCGATTTAAAATAATCTACATCTATCATGATCAGCGAGAGGGAGCCGCCGTATTTCTTAACGCGGTAAAATTCCGAACCGATTATCTCCGCGAAGTATCGGTGGTCATAAAGGCCTGTGTGTAAATCCTTCACCGAAAGCTGGTTTAACCTTTTGTTGGATCTCGTAAGCTCTTTATTTAATTTTTGTAGTTCGTTCTCGGCATATTTTCTCTCGGTCATGTCCTTATAGACAACGCCTACCGCGAAGATATCGCCGTTTTTATTCCTTAGCGGCGCAATCACGGATTCGCTGTATATAAGCCTGTCGCCTACCAAACATGAGTCTTCTACCTTCATTGGTTTCTGCGTTTGAAAGACTTTGTCTATTCTTCCCATCCACAGTTTCATAAACTCAGGTATGTGGCCCATGCCGCTCTGGATATTCTTGCCGATAACCTTGTCCCTTGTCGCGCCTACATGGTCTATGGCGGCCTGGTTCGCGTATAGATAGTTATAATCCTTATCCCACACCGTAATGCATTCAGTGGTTGATTCAAATATAATCCTAAACATCTCCTCGCTTTCTCTCAGGCCCTCCTCCGCGCGCCTGCGGTTCTCCTCTACCTCTATAGCCGCGGCAATTATATCAACTGCCTTCAGATCGTCTTCGCTTGGGACGAAATCCTTTTGATATACAGCGCATAGAGATCCAACTATACTGTCTTTCCATTTAATAGGATAGCCGAGGTATGTTTGAAGTTTATAACGTTTTACGTTTGGATCGCTTTTTGCGTATTCGGTTTCCTGAAGGTTGCGCACTAGAAAAGACTTTTTATCGCCTTTTGTTATTACATCATAGCATATATGGCCTTGTGGATTATCTTTCGGATTATAATCTTTGGGCGTCTGCCATTGGCCTATCGAGCAGAGCATCCCGCGATCGTCAAGGCAATTATAGAGCGCGCAGGTTGCTCCGAGAAGTTCTCCAAAAAGAGACGTCAGGCGGTAGATATTCTGAGAAGGTTCGTCGCCAAATCCTAAGAAACACTTGTTTATCTTCTCAAGCCTTTCCTCGCTTTTGCGCAGCGCGGCCTTAACCTTATTGCGTTCTATGGAGTAACGGATAGAACGCTCCAATAAGTCTATATCCATCTCGCTCTTGATAAGGCAATCCTGCGCGCCTTTCTGAAATGCCATTAGAGCCTGCGCTTCATCGGAAGCAGTCGTCACTACTATAATAGGAATGTCGGGCGCGTGCGCATGGATCCTGCCGAAAGTGTCGAGGCCGATAGAATCGGGAAGGGTCAAGTCGAGCAGGATAACATCTATCGCTTCTTCAGCGATAAACTCCAGCCCCTTGGTCAGCGTTTTTCTAATCTCAACGTGAAAGCTGGCTTTTCGCGCTTCCTTAAGCATCTTATGGATCAAAAAAATATGATCTTCGTTATCCTCTATGAGTAGTAATCTTATGGCCTTATCATCCATAGTATATAAATATTACCATATAATCATGATTTAGACAACGCCTCGCGCTAATCTCTTACGCGAAAAAATTATGCCCTGCCTGAATTAACAACTATTTCCTTTATCGCTTTATTTACCTTGTGCTTCAACAATTCTTCGAGAGAAAGAGGGATTTTTAACGACCAATTATCCGGGCTTACGGTACCGGGCCTATTGACCCGGTATTGATACGGATCGCCTTTACAGATATCGGCCAGGCTTAGCAAATCAAATATAAGTTCGATGCAAAGAAAAGATTTAGAAGCGGCGGTTATCCCCAGGGCGGCTTTCACTATCTTAGAAGACGACTTTTCTCTCATTGGGCCCTTTATATCAAGATATTTCCACAGCTTATCTTTTTCAAGGTATGTATTTTCATAAAGCTCTATAAGGTCATTTATCTCTTCGGGCGGCTTGCCTAAAATATCCGTCAATTTTTTAACCGAGTCGATCTCTTCTTTCCAGCGAAGCCTCCCATGCCTTGAGCGGGTTGGATCAAACAATCTTTCTTTTACGGCGTCCAACGCGACTTGGCGGTCGCGGCATTTTCTGATAAAAAAATCCTCATCCACTGTCCCCGCCTCATTCTCCCACCATGCGGCGAAGGAAGCCGTATCGTGCGTTGAAAGCATCGCAACGGCAAACTTGCGATATTCTTCGGGCCGCAAAAAATCGTGTTTGGTTTTCCAATCCTTCATCCATCTCTGGACATCATTACCCGGCATCTCCATCTCTTTAAGCGTATCGGGGCAAACTTTTGGTATGATGCCGAGATCCTCCGCGCATAGAACGATCGAAGTATTATTCTGTAAAACAGATAAGAGCTTTTTACCGTGCTCGCGCCAAACCTTCTCATCCGAGGGATCGAAGAATCCGTTTAGGCCCTGATTCTCCATGGGCTCGTTATAAGGTATACTCCATATGCGGAATAACCCCACCGCATGGTCTATCCTTAATATGTCGTAGAAATTTTCCGCGAATTTCAACTTCTCTTTTACGTATATAAACTCATCTGCCTCTATATAATCCCAATTATAGGTAGGCATACCCCAGCGCTGGCCCTTTGCGCAATACATGTCCGGAGGCGCGCCGGCCGCGTATTCCAATTTGAAGAATTCAGGATGCGCCCATACATCCGCGCTGTCGCGCGACACAAGCATGGGAAGGTCGCCTTTCAATAAGACTTTCTTCGACTCGGCGTAATCCTTCGCGTCCTTGAACTGTTTGAAGGCTTGGGCTTGTGTCCATTTATAAAAAGAAATTTCCTCTTTATGCTCTTCGACGAATTGTTCGAGTAAAAAACTATCGCGATTTTTATAACCTTCGCTCCATTCATACCAGGGCGCCTGGCCATGATAGGCTTTTAGCGCCTTGAACAGGCTGAAATCATCAAGCCAGTAAGCATTTTCGGCGCAGAATATTTTTAACTCCTGGTTGGAATCGAGGCGGATTTTAGAAAGATATATATTCCATAATAGATTTGTCTTCTCTTCTTTTATACGGTAATCAACCCTTCGACCTACTCCTGTTGATTCTGTCTTTACGCCTTTTTTTAGGAGGCCTAATGATATATACATAGGCTCAAGCGCGAAAGAACTCAATGAATCGTAAGGACAGAATGTGGAGCCGACTTCATTCATGGGCAGGAGTTGAATAATAGAATTACCTGTCTTGACGCACCAGTCTACGATAAGCTTTAAATCCTCGAATTCCCCGATGCCGAGGCTCCTCTTGGAATAGACAGAAAATAGAGGGATAAGAACGCCCGCTCTCCTGATAAGGCCTATTCTGCTCCAATTATTATTCACGGTGGGGACGCTTGTGTCTTGGGAATGGTATGTGCATGTAGAGCGACTTATTACTTAAGATATTACTTTAAATACCTTATCTTTCGGATGGGATTTCTGCTCGACCTTTATTCCTACCGCGTCTAAGCTCTTAGCCTCGGTCACGCTGACGTGTTCTATCTGCATCGAATCTACCTTTTGCGTAAAGTCCGAGGTATGGCCCTTGACGTGGATTGTGTCGCCTATCTTGAGCGCGTCTGAAAGTTGTATTATGATAACATTAATGTGGCCGAAATAATGGGTGACTGCGCCTATTTCTTTTTCCTGCATAATGGCCTCCAGGTTTTAGAAGCTACTCACCTTTCTTACGTTACCCGACTTGAAATTTGACCCTCCCGGCTTATTGGCCGAGGCGGTTGGCTGCTTGCTATCTTTAGTCATCTCATTTGACGCGGACTTCTTTTCATCCTGCTTAACCGTAATCTTGCCAAGCTCGATATCCTTAGCCTTATTGCTCATCTTCTCGAGTTCATCCTTCAAGGTAATCATGCTCTGCCTTAAGTCTATTATCGTTGAGGAATAATCTTTCTGCATGCCCACTAGATTCTTTTTCATATCTTCCAGATTAGCGAGCAGATTCTTTCTTTCGCTTTCGCTTAAGGTAATGGTATTTTGAATAGTTTTGATATTATCGCTATAAGTTTTGACCTGAGAGCTTATATCGTCAACCGCCGCCTTGAAATCATCTAATTTAGTTTCCATGCCTTCTACTTTGGTTTTACCGGACTGGGCCTGCTGGTCAAGATAATCTATTTTTTCTTTGTACTCTTTATAAAAAGCGACGCCTGTGATTATACTGCCAAGTGTTAAAAGAAAAAGCACGCCTATGAGCACAACTATAATAAGTTCCTTCTTCATTCCATTTCCTCCAATTTTGCAAAGCAAAATTGATCCTGATCCCGCCTCTATGGATATGACGACGCGTAGCGGGAGAAGGACCTCTCCTTATATTTCCTAACAATCAGTATATCACCGCGATAAAAATGAGTCAACATTATTATTGTTTTAGTAATAGTCTTAGGCGCATATCTTTTTTGCGGTATAGATTGAAAACCAACCTATTACACACCCGATTATCGCGCCGCCTATTACATCCGTGGGAAAATGGACGCCCATATATACCCTTGAAAGGCCGACAAGCGCGGCAACGAGATAAAATACGGGATAACACTTAAAGCGGCTTGAGAAGAGGGCTGCCGCCATAAATGCCGTCGTTGCATGGCCTGACGGAAAAGACAGTCCTTTTTCAGTATAGCAAAGGACTATAGTATTCGACAAAACCGAAAACGGCCTTGGCCGGGCTGCTATCGCTTTTAAGGCTCCTACCGCATAATAAGAGATCGCAAGTCCGGCTATCAATAAAATACCTAAGGTCTTTGTCTCTTTCTTTCTCGAAAATAGCAAAAGAACGCCTGCCGCAAAAACAAATCCTCCCGAACCGAGACGCGTTATGAGGGGCATAATAAAGTCAAAGAAGCGGTTACTCATCATGTGATTTATTAAATCGAAGACCGCGGTATCAAATAAGTTCATACGCCTATACTCATTAGCCAGCTCCTGCAATTATATGAGGTTACTCTATGTTCTCTTTTTCATCAAACCGGATCTCATACCAAAAAGAAGCGAGCCTATGATAGAGGACGAGCCGCACACGATTAATGTATTGGGCGCGCCTATTCTGCTTGCCATGCTGCCTGACAATAAGTACCCGAACGGCACCATGCCCATAAAAGCAGTCAGAAAAAAACTCATGACCCTTCCGCGCATATCGTCGCGTATGATAGTCTGTAATACCATATCATTGGATGCCATCTGGACCATCATGCCGAAACCTATGAACGCAAGAATTATCATTGATATCCACAAGTCCCGTGAAAAAGAGAAAGCGATTAAACCAACACCAAAAACATTAGTTGTTAAAAATATAACTTCTCTCAGGCCTTTCGCGTCTTTGCGCGACGCAAGATATACCGCGCCTATAAGCGCGCCCAGTCCGGACGAAGCCATAAGGAAGCCCAGCGTGTTTGGGCCTCCGTGAAGTATATCTTTTGCGAATATCGGCATAAGGACAACATAAGACATGCCCATAAGGCTTACCAGCCCGGTAAGAAGCAATATTGAACGCATCGACGCCGAACCAAATACATAAGAGAACCCTTCCTTCAAACCGTGTATTATATGCTTATGTTGTTTTTCAATTATCTTAGGAGTGATGCGCATGCTTAATAATGCCGCGATAACCGCGATATAACTTATTCCGTTGACTAAAAAACACATCCCTTCTCCGATGATTGCGACAAGGATGCCCGCTATAGAGGGGCCGATCAATCTTGCCGCGTTAAATATCAATGAATTTAAAGCGACGGCATTATTCACATCCTCGCGTTTACTGACCATCTCGACGACGAACGCATGGCGCGCGGGCGCGTCGAAAGCGCCTATAATACCCAAGAAGATGCCCAACGCGATGATATACCATACTGAAATGACTTTCGCCATTATGAGAATAGCCAATACAAGCGCCTGGATCATCGCAAGAACTTGGGTAATAATAAGAATGTAATGACGGTTATACCTGTCTGCCAGGACTCCAGCCAGCGGGGTAAGTATCAAAGTAGGTATCTGGCTTAAAAATCCTGTTAAACCAAGCATAAACGCGGAATTCGTGATACGGTACACGAGCCATCCTATAGCCATCTGCTGCATCCAGGTGCCGATGAGAGATATACTCTGACCCGTAAAATATAGACGGTAATTTCTGTGACGCAACGCCCTGAATATATGTTTAAGATTAGTTAATAAATTCATAAAACTTTTTAATCGATATGACAGTCGCGCCCGCGGCGCGGCAGCTATTTCCCACGCGATTATCGTCCGACGCCACTATGACATGAAACTTGTCTGTCTTTTCCTGAGTTAAGCGTATTACTTCTCTATCGCCTTCGCCGGTTTTTGAAAAAATCTGATTCGGTTTATTAAAAGACAGCTGTCCGTATTCGTCTCTTCCGTCAAATACAACATAGACTTCGGCAATGCCGCCAGACCTGCGCTGGTATTCTTTAGCCAGTTTTGTTATAGCCTCGCGCGCCTCCTCGAGAGAGTCATCAAGAAGGCTGTCTATCCGGGGTATCTTATGGATAGCATTATACCCGTCCACTATTAATACCTTCATTTAGGCGCCTTCTCCTCAAGCAGAGACCTGTCCCCTTGGGACCTGACCCCAATCACTTGCTGACGTTAAAATACCCCATCTTAAGATAAGGGAACTCTTTTTGAAGATATGAGATGACCTCTTTTACGCCGAGCATCTTGGATGTATCTACAGAAATTTTCAACTCTTCAAAATATCGCAATGGATCGTAATTTAGATTTCGCCATTGTATCATATCTATCTTATTTTTTGCTACGAACTTTTTAAACACGGCGAATTCGTCTTCAGAATCAGTGAAGCCCGGCATGGTCAGATAATTAATTGAAACGAAGCCGCGCCGTTTTTTCGCCGTATTTATAGATTTTAACACGTCTTTAAACGAATAGCCTCGCGGCTTATAATATCTTTTATAATAAATCTCGCGCGCGCTGTTTAAGCTCACGCGAATGCTGTCTAACCCGGCATCGAATATTTTCGAAATAGCGCCGGCGTCGCTTCCGTTGGTATTCATATTTATTACGCCTTTGCTTGTCCTGGCCCTTATCAGTTTTATCGCGTTTTTGATTGTATCAACACAAAGCAACGGCTCACCTTCGCAGCCCTGTCCAAAGCTAACCACGGGCTTTTCAACATTCTCGATATGGAATAACGCTATTTCGGCAATTTCTTCCGGTGTGGGAATAAATTCTATCCTCGGCTGCGCGGCACGGCGGTTGGTTTTTGGCTGATATGATATGCACCCCAAACACTGCGCGTTACAGGCTGGCGATGTCGGCAGCGGCGCTTCATATTTACTTAAGAAAAAATTCTTCGCGTTGGGACAACCGTAAGATAGCGCGCAATTTTCAAGATGTCTGACTAATCTATTTTTGGTAAAAAGTTTTTTTAAGCCTGCCGCGTTCTTTCTTACCAAACGCATATCCATAAAACGCGAATCGTGACATAAGGACTTATCAACTCTTACCGCTGTTACGTAAATCTCTCCTTTGTAAAATGAGCAGGCAGCATATGAAAATAACGGCAGCGCCCTCGAGATTGCCATTTCCTTATACGCGCCATTGTATGTTACGGTATATCCGGGAGATAAAAACGCGGCGGCCGCAAAATGCTTATTATCTTGAATAAAATTTTTCGCGGCGGGATCGTAAGCGACGGGCAATCTCCGCGGCAGGACGAAAATTTCACTTCCCGGGGGCAGCCTGATGAGATCCGAGGCCTTTAACCGTAATATCCTCCCGGCCTTCATGCCGACGGCTTCTAAGCGCGGGAAATTGAATATCCTGCCGTTCCTTCCGCAAGCCAACGGCTGGGGCATCACTTGCGGTCACCGAAAGAGGTCCCGATTGAGCGGGCGCTCTTTATCAACGGATGGTCAAGCGGCACCAGCTTTGATCCTGAGGCAGCTTTTTTCAGCGGCACTTTGACGAACAAATTACCCTCAACGCCCACCATGCGGCCGAATTCTTTCTTTTTAGCCATATCCACGGCTTTCGTGCCTAATCGCGTTGCCAGTATTCTGTCGAACGGCGTCGGTGTGCCTCCGCGCAATAAGTGCCCCATTACCACTGTCCTTGTTTCAAGGCCGGCAAGCCCTTCGATTTGCCGGCCCAAAGCAAATCCTATTCCGCCAAGCCGGACCGGATATGCTGAGCCCTTTACAACCCGATTCACAACAGTGTCCCCGCCCTTAGGCCTTGCTCCTTCAGCCACGACGACTATGCTGAATTTTTTCCCATGTCTTTGCCTTTCTTTGACGACTTGCGCTATTATATCAATGTCATACGGTATCTCCGGAATGAGTATTATATCGCCGCCGCCTGCCACGCCGCTATAAAGCGCTATCCATCCGGCCTCGCGCCCCATCACTTCGATTATCATCACCCTGTGATGCGATTGCGCGGTTGTGTGAAGTCTATCTATGCCCTCCGTCGCTATCCAAACGGCTGAATCAAAACCGAAGGTCACATCCGTACCCATGATATCGTTATCGATTGTTTTCGGGATCCCTATGACCGGGACGCCGTCCCTGTAAAGCTTATACGCTGAATGTAAAGTACCGTCGCCTCCTACGCAAATCAGGCAGTCGATATCCATCTTTTCCAGATTTCTTATCGCGACTTTTGAAAGGTCATTGAAACTCGGTTTCGCGCCTTCACGGGCCGCGTATTTGTAAGGGTTTGCCGTATTTGAAGTGCCGAGGATCGTCCCTCCCAAGGTCAATATGCCGGAGACGTCTTCATAGGTAAGCTTCCTATGCCTGTCATGTATGAGGCCCTCATATCCGTCTTCTATCCCTATGACCTCCATCCCATATTCGATAATGGCCTTCTTGGTAACTGCCCTTATGACGGCATTCAGCCCGGGGCAGTCTCCGCCTGCTGTAAGAATAGCTATGGCCTTTTTCATCAATCCGCTCCTTTGTTTTTACACCTTTCCCGCTTTT
>MHFG01000076.1 GCA_001804065.1 Omnitrophica bacterium RIFCSPHIGHO2_02_FULL_46_20 | reverse complement strand
AAATTCACTATAAAGTTTGTAGCTATTTCTAAAACCTTTACTATGGGAGAGAAAAACTTTATGAACAGATGAACTGGCCTTGCCAAGTAAGAAGACAGCCTGTCAGCGTTGCGCGCCGCAAATGTTTTTGCCACAACTTCGGAAACGATTATAAAGAACGATACGATAATAGTCGCGTAAATTACGACTCCGCCGCCTTCTCCTATAAATCTTATCATCATGGCCGTTACCAAAGACGCGATTAGTATGCCGGCTATGTTATTGACAGCCAGGATTGTGCTGAAAAATTTTTCGGGGGTCTCCAGAATATTCAGGATTATCTTGGCGGTCCTAGAGCCTTCCGCTAAGCGCCGCCTTAGCTTGACCTTGCTCGTCGCGACTATCGCTATCTCGGACGCGGCTGTAAAAGCGGCAAGTAATAATAAAAGTATAAGTATGAGCCCTTCAATCAGGTATTTCATCTAAAGCACCTTATTTCTCAACCTAAGCGCCTATCGTTAGAAGACGATTAGATTTATTTAAGGAAACGCTGCAGTATTGGCGCCATGAGCAGCATAATAGTAAGCGCTATGAGAATAATTGTCGTAGACCACCCGACAATATTCTGAAAACCGTTATTAACGAATTTGCCCATTATCCTCTTATTATTTACAATTATTATCATCGACATGATAACGATCGGCAATAACATGGCATTTAGAACCTGCGACCATATTGTTATGGCGATAAGCGGCGCATTGGGTATCAATATTATCCCGATTGCAATAGTTATAATTGACGTGAATAGCGCGTAGAATTGAGGGGCCTCTTTAAGTTTCTTATTTATTCCTGCCTCAAACCCGAAAGCCTCGCATACATAAAATGCCGTCGCGAGCGGCAGTATTGCGGCCGAAAAGACCGACGCAACAAAAAGTCCGAACGCGAATAGTTCGGAGGCAAACGCTCCCGCAAATGGTTTTAGCGAAACTGCCGCATCCTTTGCTTCATTTATGACTATACCGTTTTTATTCAATGTAGCGGCGCACGCTACTATTATGAAAAAAGCCACCACAATGGTAGCTACGCATCCTATAACAACATCCCATACCGCAAATTTATATTCCTCTATCTTTATGCCTTTTTCTATGACAGCTGACTGCATATAAAATTGCATCCATGGCGCAACGGTGGTTCCTACAATGCCAAGCACCATGCTGAGATAACCCTTGTTTAAATGCATCGTCGGCCTTAATAGAGAACTCCCTATTTCATGCCATTCCGGCTTGGCTAAAATAGCTGAAACTACATACGAAAGAAGGCAGAAGCTGAATACGAGAAATACCCTCTCCGCTAATCTGTAATTCCCATAAACAACGAGAAGCCACACGGCTATCGCCACCAAGGGGACGGATATATATTTACTTATGCCGAATATATTCAGGCTGCCCGCGACTCCGGCGAATTCCGTAGCGGTGTTGCCGATATCCGCGATGACGAGCCCCAAAAATATCACGAATGTTATCTTTACGCCGAAATTCTCTCTGATAAGGTCTGCGAGCCCCTTACCCGTAACGATACCCATCCTCGCGTTCATCTCCTGGACAACTAATAAAATTATGAGGGATGGTATAAGGGTCCATAATAGTTTATATCCATAGAGGGCCCCCGCAACCGAATAAGTCGTTATACCGCCGGCGTCATTATCGACGCTGCCGGTTACTATCCCCGGGCCAAGAATACTAAAGAATATAAGAAGAAGGGTAAAAAAATTTCTTTTATTCGCGGTTTCTTCTTTCACCATGATATGTTACATTCCTTTGGGCTTACGCGGCCGTTTGCGCCATGCTATAGAAATAACCTGACTTAAAATATCATCCATAGTTATTATTCCATGCAGGACTTTATTCTCATCCACAACCGGCAGGGCTGAAATCTTATATTTCTCCATAAGGTGAGCCACTTCTTTCACGCTGTCATTAAGATGAACATAAATTGTCGCGGGAAAAACAGTATTGGTAATGGCATCTTTGGGATCCGCGAATAGAAGCTTTCTTACGTTCGTTACGCCTATCAGGCGATGTGTCGCATCTACAATATATATATACGGCACTGTCTCGAATTCACGCGTCTGATTTTTTATATACTCTATGGCCGCTTCGACAGACATCGCGGCAGACATAGAAACATATTCGGTGATCATGAGGCCGCCCGCTGAATCGCTTGAGTATCCGAGTAACGTCGACAACTTCTTCGCCCTGTCAGAGCTCATAAGTGTAAGGATATTCTCAACTGTATTTCTGGGCAGCTTACCAAGTAAATCCGTAGCCTCATCCGAAGACATGTGAGTAATAACTTGAGCGGCCTCTTTCTTATCCAATTCTTCCAATATGGCTTTCTGATCCTCAAACTCCAGATTTTCGAATATCTTGGCCTTTGTCCTTATTTCAAGAGCCATAAAAAGAGCCATCCTTTGATTAAAATTCAGATCCCGCATGATCTCGCCCAAGTCAGCCGCGGGGATAGATGACAGCTGCTTCTGCGAAACAGATAATTTCATGGTCATCCCGGCAGAATTTACGGCAACGGGCTGAATATACTTCCAGGATACCCAATCGTCCTTCTTCAAATAATTTGCATTGCCCTTTAAAAATCTTACGCAAAAGTCTACCGCTTTTTCCCACCCTAACCTTCTTACCAACCCCCGCAATCCTATATCAACATGCGCGACCATAAGTTCATGGTCTATCCTCAAAAGATGAATATCATTGACACGGATTACCTTACGATTATAAGTATCTACGACCTGTTGATCTAATATGTCTCGCCGCAGCAAAAATTCATATTCTTTAGAAGCGGGCAGGAATTTTATATCTTCTGATTTTAAACTTAAGACTATCTCTTCCTCTATTTCTGAAACGGTTGAAAAAGGCACGCTTGCGTATACTCTTTTAAAAAAGCCTTTTCGTATGATGAGCTCGTCGGATTTCGGATAGACTTCGCTCATTTTGGCGGAAATATCCCACATCTTGCCTATGATCCTGCGGCCGGCATCAAGGACATCTTTATTCAGAAGCCCCGAGAAATTCACGAACATCGCCGCGGCTCTCGCTTTCAAATCTGCGCCAATTACGTTTGCCATAATATTTTGTCCATTTTAACCTTTGAAATAGTTTTTAAATATGACGGCTTAAACTTTAGCGGTAGTGATGAAGATTGAAATCGTGTCGATAACCCCTTTACGGATCATCATCACGGCTATCGCGGCAAGGAGGAGACTCGCTATCTTTGAAAATGCCTTTGAGCCGGCCTTGCCGAGAAAAGCGGATATCATCGTCGCGTAAGAGAATGTAATCCACACTATTACAAGATTAATGATAAATGAGAGGACTGTTATTGCAGGTCCGTAAGAATCGAGAAGTATTACTATGGTTGTCAAAACAGCCGGCCCTACGACTAAGGGAGTGCCTATCGGGACCGCGCCCATAGTCTCGCTGGGGAGCTTTACGCTCTTTTCGTATTGGAGTATATCTCTTAATGAGATGGCGAGAAGGACCGCGCCGCCGGCTATCTTGAAGTCAGCCACCAAAACGCCCAGTATCTTAAATATCCACTTGCCTAAAAACAGGAACACCACCCCTATCAGGAAAGCGGTTATTATGGATTGGAGCACTATCTTTTGTTTTTCTTTCGATTTAAGATGTTCCGTGAAACCGATGAACATGGGGAGTATCCCTATCGCGTCCATCGCCACGAATATAGGTATGAATGACAATAAAAATTTATCCACCTAAAGCGCCTTCTTTAAAGGGGTCCATATCGCGGACGATTATATCATATAAATATATACGGGACAATAAAAAAGGCAGGGCACACTCATTCCCTGCCTTCAAAAAAAGCAACACTTTGTTTTGTATTAAGAAATCGTCTTACTTGCAGCCGTACTTCCCTTTTATGATTCTTTCTGCCTCTAACCAGTCATCCGTAGAATGACCGGATTTGCGGCCTCTCTTCTCATAGAGTTCGTAGGCTTTCTTCGCTACTAGCTTATTCAAATCTTCGGTAGACATAGACGGATTGGAAGATCTGCCAAGCTTTATGGTAGATGTCCTTGCCATAATTTCACCCCCCTTTCAAATTTTCGAAAAAAAGATATACCCTTATTTAGGGTTTGCTATTATACACGATTAAAAAAAATTATGCAATAGAAATTTTTAGGAAATCGGGGATCGGTTTTTTCAGGAACTTGTAGATATTTTTCAAATGCGCGCGGTACAGCTTATCGAACGGATTATCCGCGGATCTATGCGCCTTGCCGGCGTACCACCAGTTCCAGTCGCTGCCTTCGGCAATATACAGCTCCTTCCACGCCTTGCGAAGGCCTTCGTCAGAACTTGAGCCCTTCCGGATCTCTTTTGTGAACGTTGCCAGATCTTTTCTGACCATGCTCAGATAATCCCACGAGACATTATCCTGTTGGTCTCCTATCCAGATCTTGAAATTATGGTTTATCCAAGAGGCGGGGAATATCCTATTTAATGTTTTTTGAGGAGGCTCCATCTGGAGGTGGCCGCTTATTGTCGCCGCCTCAAGCTCTTCATCATTATCGAGACGGGAATACAGCGACTCGAAAAATCCCCTGCCGTTATTCTCAAAATATTCCCATGCGTTCTCTCCGTCCATAGCTACCAGCGCGATGGGCCTATCGGTATCACGCCTTAAGCTTTGGGCGATCCTCTTAAAATGCGCCAATAGATCATCGGCCGCGGCGGCCTGGTCCCATTCGTTGTAATTGAAGCTTATAATATCAGAAATGTTTTTATCTCTGAAGATCACGGATAACGCGTTAGAGTTTTTCTTGAATTTATAAGGTTGATATATTATGCGCCGGTCTATGGCAGCGGCTATTTTATGTTTTTTTTCGGCCATCGCAAGGCTGTTAAAGAGTATGTCCTCATCGGTAGCCACCCACTTTATCCCTTTCGACGCCATGATCTCAAGGACATCATCCGATACGCTCCCTTCCGAAGGCCACATGCCACAAGGCTTAAGGCCGAACTGCTCTTCATGATACTTAATGGCTTCCGTTATATGCCATTCGGCATCTTCCGGATGTGAAAATCTTTTCTTGGGTAATTCTATGCCGGGCGAGGAGACCCTGGCAATAGACGTATCGCAAAGTAACGGCGTAATCGGATGATAAAAAGGCGTTGTGGATATCTCAATGCGCCCGGCATCTTGAAGTTTCTTATATAGAGGGATGATCCCTGACATCGCTTCTCTTTGCTTCATTATTATGTATTCTTTATCTTCTTCCGCGTAAGAACCTCCCCTTTCGACGAGATCTTTTAAATTCACATCTTCATCTATGCTTATAGAATGGAACCATGCGAGATTAAAAAGAACTTGCAGATCCAGGAAATCCTGCGTAGAAAAATCATTTACTTTCTTTTTTAATGAGCGGCCGGAAGTATTCTGAACGCCCCTTTTGATTAGAAGGCCAAAATAGCGCGATCTCGGCTCTATGAAGCGTTTAAAATTGACTCTAAAGAAATTTTCGAGCACAGCAAGCTTGTCTTCGGCCGTTAAGAAGCGCGCTTTTTTAAGCGTGAGATCGAGGAAGGTGTCAGCCGCCCCGTAATGAACGTAATCATTGATCTGTTCAATTAACGACGGGACTAGGTTGAATGTCGCTTTGACATTATCGAATTTTTCCAACAAAGCGGCCATCGGAAAGTAGTCCTTGACCGCGTGAAGACGCACCCACGGCATAAGATACTTGCCTGTAAGGGTATCTTTATAACACGGCTGATGCATGTGCCAAAGGAAAGAGACGGATAATTTTTTTGTGGGGTCCATATTTAGGAACTGTAAACCGAATAGTCTATCTCGGGAAAGATGTTGTATTTATCTTCGCACTCTTTTATATACGCTTCATCAATCTCGCCTTCCTTAACCTCGTCATATAATTCATTAAAATGCTCGGCGTGCTCCCTTAGCCTCTCTTGCGCATACGGGACATGCGAGCCGGTTTTCATTATAAACGCCCAGTCGCTCGACTGCGCCAACAAAAGCTCTCTTGCCATCTGATTTAACGCTCGGCGCAAGAGGCCGTTAGCATTCTTATAAGTATTAGCTGCCTCGACCATCCTCTCCGTCATTTTATGAACGTGCCTGTAGACCCAGTCATTTGAGCCTTCCAGCCAAACCTCGCTATAGCCCTTCCAGCCCCAGCTGGAATATGCCGGCGCCAAAATCTGATATTTCTTGTAAAGTTTTAAATAATCGCCGGGCGTAGCAAGCGCTACGGTCTCTTGGTCGTATCTTATCTTTCGGATCAGAAAATCCAGCCACTGGGGGCCTTCATACCACCAATGACCATAAAGTTCCGCATCGTACGGCGAAACCAGGATCGGGGCTCTATCCCCCATCCTGCCTTGTAAGAATTCGACCTGTTTTTCTCTATTGAACATGAAGTTGCCGGCATGGTACGCGGCAGTATCGCGCGCGGCTTCCGGGTTGTAAGGCTCTTTATGGTTTCCAGCGCCCGTAATCTTATAATACTTTATTCCTGTGTTTATCCTGACTCCGTCGGGATTTATGTATGGCTTTACATATTCGTAATCGAGATCGAATCCGATATCTCTATAGAATTCTCTATAATTATAATCGCCGGGGTAGCCTTCTACGGCGCTCCAAACCGCCTTGGACGTTTCCATGTCTCTGCCTAATACAGCGACTCCGTTCTTGCAAAGATACGGACTGAATACCCCGAATCTCGGACGAGGGGTTCCGAACAGAATCCCGTGAGTATCGACGAAGAAATACTTTATGCCCTCTTCCTTCAGCGCTTCTTCGTCACCGGGATTATATCCGCACTCCGGAAGCCACATGCCAAGAGGCGTTTTGCCGTATACTTTCCGGTAGAGATCGGCCGCCACCTTTACCTGAGCCCTGACCGATGCCGGCCTTTCGACCTCCATTAGCGGAAAATACCCGTGCGTCGCTCCGCAGGTAATGACCTCGATTTTTCCTAAATCCTGAAAATGCTTAAAGGCGTTGTTGAGATCTTTCTTATACTCATCAACAAATACGCGCCTGCATTCGAGAAAACCATTATGATACATGTGGGCAAGTTTAAAAAAAGAGGGCTCCCACCTGGTCCTATCAATCTCTTTCCATGACAGCTCTATCAGTTTATTGATATGCCTTATATATTTATCCTGCAGATGCTCGTCCATGAACATGGACATGAGGGTCGGAGATATCGAAATGGTGAGCCTAAAGTCAACGCCGTCTTTTACAAGGCCGTCGAAGACTTTTATTAAAGGTATGTACGTTTCGGTGATCGCTTCAAATAACCAGTCTTCCTCAAGAAAATCCTCATGTTCGGGGTGGCGTATAAAAGGAAGGTGCGCATGAAGAACTATCGCAAGATATCCTTTGGGCATAATCGATTACTCGGTCTTCCTCGTGACTATCGGCGCGATTTTGCGGCGATCTGTTCCGTCAGAGGAAACCGCCTCAACCGGGATGACCTGCCTTCCATCCGGGAGGGCAAATCTTAATGTAAATGTGCCGTCCTGCCTTAATTTTATCTCTTTGCCCTGAACGGTAAGTTTAGCGTCCGGCTCGGTCGCGCCATATACTATAAGCTCAGTATTGACGACGAGCCAGAACTTTCTTTCCTGGGCTTTTCTATAAAATGACGCCCCGCTTGAAACTTGAGCTGAGCTTATCTGCTCCTCTAATCGTTTCTTGAAAGCTTCCCTTACCTCTAACGAACCTTTGCCGATGCCAAAACCGCCTGAGAGGCCGAACATCTTCCAGTAATCCTCTTCGGGCATCATCCATTCCGCGTCAAGCTTGTCAGACATCCCGTAACGCGGGGTCTTCGCCGTATTGGATCTGGCCAGTAGGTAGAAATTGCCCTTCTTCGTCACTACGCCTATATCTACTATCCAGGACCTATCGGGTGAGCCGACATTTATGTACCAGCTGTTCGCAGGGCCCTTTAAGTCAATGTCAAAATACGAGTGGGCATTTTTGCCGTTAAAATTTACATCTGTTACGTCGTAGACACGCAAGATAGACTTCGCAGGAACGTCGCCATCGCCTTTTATCGATCTAACGATATCTTCTTCTTTATCATGCCGTATCTCCCAGTAGGCGAATATCCACCACGGATCGCGCGCCATGCTCACTATCTTGTTATCGCCGTATCCCGGGGGAAATCTAAACTGCTTTCTTTCCCTCATCTTCAAAGACGCGCCTTTTGTCATGGCAAATTCGCCTCCTTAGAAAAAAACTATTATTCTGCCGCGTCCGACGCGGTCTCTTCCGCGGACGGTTCTTCCTTCTCGACACTGACCATCTTCGCTATGTTCTTTCCGCCGACTGACGCATAATTGATATCTACCCAATCGCCCTTCCTTAGCTCATCTATTGAACTGAAGTTCTCTAACTTAGTATCTTTATCAACGGTAATCTCTACCGTCTTCTCTTCGTCATTATCGTAGTCGTAGTATTGGACGCTCATTGAGTTTGTGGAAGCATTATAGCCCTGGACCTCACCGTATATAGAAAGTTCTCCGGTTTTCGCGGTTTCCAGGTTCGAGGCTGGGGTGGGCGCGGGGAGAGGCGCATTTTCTTCTTTGACCGGCTTATTTTCTTGAGAACAGGCAGGCATGATGGCTAATGCCATAACAATCGCGGTTATCATTCCATATATAATATATCGCTTCATACCAACACCTCCAATTTTTTGATATAAAAATTTCCCTTTTCTTAGTAGGTAATTTTACATATTATCATGATAATGTCATAAAAGTCAATACATTAGCTAAATCTTTATCTTTCTTCCGTTTTTATCGAATATGCCTGATTTACCAAGATTGTGTTTTTGACGCATATATTTAAATACCGTTCCTAATACGCCTAATCCGTAGACGACGCTCCTTCGGAAGTTTATGGATGATGATTCTTCCGTGTAAACAGCCGGACACGTTATCTCTCCCACTCTGTATCCGAAATAAAAAGCCTGCAGCAGCAGCTGATTGTCAAAAACAAAGTCATCCGAATCCTCCAAGATAGGAAGATTCAAGAGGACCTCTCTTGAAAATGCCCTGTATCCTGTATGATATTCCGAGAGCTTCTCTCCTATTAAATTATTTTCTACTAATGTCAATATCCTGTTCGCGATATATTTGTAGACAGGCATTCCGCCTTTCAGAGCCTTATTCCCAAGTATACGTGAGCCCAAGACTACGTCGAACATCCCGCAGGTGATCAAGCCCGCCATCGGCGTTATAAGTTTCGGCGGATACTGGTAATCGGGGTGGAGCATCACAACGACATCGGCGCCTAATTTCAACGCTTCGCGATAACATGTCTTCTGGTTGCCGCCGTAGCCCAGATTCGTATCATGGACGAATGTTTTTAATTTGAGATCCTTAGCGACGTGGACGGTATTGTCGCTTGAGTGGTCGTCTGTGAGGATTATGCAGTCGACTATATCTTGCGGGATTTCGTCGTATGTCTTCTTCAGCGTCTTCTCCGCGTTATAAGCGGGCATTACAACGACTATCCTTTTACCGTTTAACAATCGCCGCCTCTTTCCTTTGCTCTATGTAAACCCCGTTAGAGAACTTACCCCCTCACCCTTCCCTCTCCCCTTTGGGGAGAGGATTAAGGTGAGGGGAAAAAGGGGCCTGATCCTATTTAAAAACAGAGGTCAGGCCCCTCATGATGTTTTCAAAAAGCTTTTTACCCTTACCGTTTGACGGCCCTGGTTTGTTGTGTTTTTGCCTCTTGCCCGGGAGTGATCTTATCGTAAACCGCTTTCAGCGCCACTTTCTCATCCAAGATCTTATTGTACTCGCCTCTTAACGCGTTCTTCTCGTTAGTCGCCGTCTCTAATTTGGCCGATAAGTCTATCTTCTCTTTCAGAAGATTTTCATACTCGGCCCTCAAGGCATCTCTCGATTTAGTGATTATGTCCAATTTTCCTTCGAGCGCGATCTTTTCGTTAAGAAGCGCTTCGTACTTATTTTTCGAGACACCGCATCCGGTCAAGGCGCTTAAAAAAACTACCAAAATAAGCAAGATTGCCGGTTTCAAAAATTTTTGATGCCTCTCCTCATACAATCGCATACGGTTCCCCCTTCTACTGCTTTAGATACTTCTCGAGCTCCATCCAAGTCTTCGGGCCAACCTTGCCGTCAGCCTTTAATCCCATGGCTTTCTGAAATTCTACTATAGCTCCTTTGGTCTTTGGGCCCATCTTGCCGTCGACATTGCCCGTGTAAAAACCAGCTGCCTTTAACGCAGTCTGTATGTCTTTATTTCTGCCGATATTATCATCCGCAGGCGCCTTAGCGCCGGCCTCTGCTGTTGGAGGCACTGCCGATGTAGG
This sequence comes from Omnitrophica bacterium RIFCSPHIGHO2_02_FULL_46_20, assembly GCA_001804065.1. Taxonomy (GTDB): domain Bacteria; phylum Omnitrophota; class Gorgyraeia; order 2-01-FULL-45-10; family 2-01-FULL-45-10; genus MHFG01. The sequence continues at coordinate 5,478 of MHFG01000076.1, read as the reverse complement.
AGGGATAGTCTCCTGAATAACCGCTTGTGAAGACGCTGATTCGGTAATAGGAGCCTGCATAAATACAGTCTCTTCTGTCGGCGCCGTAGCTTCGGTCATCAGCGATTCAGATTCTTTCTCTACCTTACCTTTGCATCCAAAAATAGCGAGGGGCATTATCATTAAAGCTATTAAAAATATTGCTGGTAATCTTCTTTTCATTTATACCTCCTTTCTTTTAAGAATTTTATATTTTTAAATTCGTGGTTCTTAATTTGAATTATAAGCCTTTATACAAATTCTTGTCAAGAAAAATCCATCCTTCGGGTAGAGACTTTTAACAGATTTTTCTTGATATAATTTCCTATACTATCAAGCAAAGAGGTTTTTATTTGAAGATCTCCCCCGTCTCTTTAGACCAGAATAACAGATCGAGCTCTTCTAACGGTATCCTGACTCTTTTTGAAAACCGCCTTGCCTTACCCTCAATATCAAGATACATCTTTGGAGTAAGAGAAGACGGAACCTCGTTTATTATCCCGTATATTTTTAAGTTCTTTAATATATGCCTGTCGAGTATCGCGACATCCTTGCCAAGTCCTATGTTCCTTAAAAAATGACTCGCTTCCTTATACCCGATTCCTTTTATGGTTTTTACTAAATCATCCCGTATATCTTTGGCATCATCTTGGCCAAGAATTTCTTTATTGAATAAGCGCCTGGCATTAACGATGTATTCCGCCTTCTTGTTGTGAAAACGCGATCTTCCCTTTAAGATTCGGCGGATTGCCCCGACACGGCCGGTGAAAAACAAGTTTCTTTTCTTTAATTCCTGGATCGCCTTATCGCAATGGCGGGCATTTGATTGAGGAGTAAGGATGCAGAAACAGAGTTCCGGAAATATTTCTTTATCTTGACCCTTATCGATATTGCTAAACTCTTTTAAACGCCTTTTGATGTCCTTTTTCTTACTCTTGTATTCTTCGATTAGTTCTCTAAAATTTGGCACTATTTATGCTGATTTAGATAACGAATCGCCGCAAGCGATGCCTTTGAGCCTTCGCCCGCGGCGATGACGATCTGTTTTTCCGGGACATCTGTCACGTCTCCGGCCGCAAATATGCCGGGGATATTAGTTTGATTATAGTAATCTACCTTGATCTCGCCGAGAGAATTTTTAGCGACGTCGGGCGCAAGATACGAATTCGGAATGAGGCCTATCTCGACGAATACGCCCTCTACAGACAAGGTATTTTCCCTGCCTTCGCCCCTCACTTTTATCCCTGACACCATCTTGCCGCCGAATATCTCAAGAACACGCGCATTATTCATGATAGAAACTACAGCAGATCCTTCAACCTTCTCTATCATTACGGGGTCGCCGGTAAGGCGGGGAACGATATTGATGAGATAGACGCGGCGCGCTATATTCATTAATTGCAGCGCCGCATCGAGCGCGGAGTTCCCTCCGCCAATTACAGCGACGTCTTTGCCCGCAAAGAGCGGCGCGTCACATGTGGCGCAATATGTAAGGCCCTTATTTTTAAATTCCTTTTCGCCGGGGACCGCCAGTTCCCTTGACCTCTTCCCGGAGGCTATTATAACAGTCTTTGACTCATATTGGCCTTTTTCGGTCTTTACTACTATCCTATCTTCCACCCTCTTGACTTCGGTGACTCCTTCGCCTTCCCTCAAAGATATGCCGTACCTAAGCATATGTTCTTCAAACTTCGAGGCGAGTTCCGGGCCGGTGATAAATTGATATCCTGTATAATTCTCTATATCCCCGCTCCAAGCCGCCTGTCCGCCGATATCCTCAGTTATTACAAGAAAATTTATTTTCTTTCTCGCTGAATAGACAGACGCCGTGATTCCCGCCGGCCCCGCGCCGATTATGATGAGATCATACATAGCTATTAAAGTTCGAGCGCCATCTTTATTTTTTCTTTATCGAATCCTACGATAATCTCGCCGTTAATATCAATGACCGGAACGCCCATTTGTCCCGATTTTTTTATCATCTCCTGAGCCGCCTCTTGATTCATCGATACGTCGATATCCTCAAAAATAACGGCATTTTCTTTCAAGAATTGTTTTACCCGAACACAATATGGGCAGGCAGGGGTGGAATAGACGCTTACTTTTTTAGTCATTAATGGGGCCCTCAGCTATGTTATATCCAGCTTCTTTAAACTCTGCCACAGGCCGTGGATATTGCAGTAAGAAGAAGCAAATATCGTTCCGGACTTATCCGTTTTGAAAGTCGCCGCCGCTTCCGGATGCGCGTAGACTGTGCTCATGTTCGGCCCTGCGGCCGATTCTCCGTGCGAGTTAAATTCGAACCTACCAAGCTGGTAAGGGAACTTTTCTCCGTCCGGCAGAAAGAAGGCCGCTATCCATCTTATATGGTGCTCTGTCGTATTAGGATGCGCTATCTCTTTGCCGACACAGATCGTTATCTTTATCCATTCGCCTTTTTTAGCCTTATCGGGCGAGTCAATAACAGGAACGTGTTTCTCTTTCTTCCAGTCCGCGGACTGAATTAAGTCCTTAAAATCTGCCATATAAATCATACCTCCTATTTTGTGAAACAAAATTGATCCTGAGGCTGCGACCACACGGAGCAGCCGAAGGACCTCTCCTATTTTGTGAAACAAAACCTATTCTAATAATCTCTTCGCTTTATCCAAGCAAATCCTCGAACTTCTCTTCGTGAGCTACTTCTTCCGCCAAAATGTGGCAGGCTAACTGATATGTAACGTGATCCCTGCCTTTCGTCTTGTCGGCTATCTTATTGTATACATCGATAGCTCCCGCCTCTGCATCAGTAACGGTCTTTATCATGCCCTTATAATCCGACGTGCTTTTAGGCGGCTTCGGATACGGCGCGTTGCAATTCCTTTCTATCTCTGAAAACAGAGTTAGCGGAAGCCCCCCGAGCTCCTGAATCCTATTCGCGAGTTCTTCGGCATGTTCCGCTTCATCCTTTGCAATCTCTTCTAAAAATTCACCCATATCTTCGTATCCAGGCCCCGTCACTGTCCTCGCCATATATAGGTAAGAATAATGAGCGAGCCATTCATCCGCATAAGCCCTGTTCAAATCTTTAATGATCTCCTTCACATTAACCGCAGCAACCTTGACTCCTTCTTTGCCCATTTAGCTACCTCCTATTTTGCGAAGCAAAATTGATCCTGAAGCGGCGTTAAACAATGCGACCAAAGGAAGCATTGTAGCCGCTGAAGGACCTTTCCAAATTTTTGAAAAAAATTTGATCCTGACCCCGCCAAGCCCCGCCTCTTGCTTTCGCAAGAAAGCGGCGGGGCAAGGCGGGGGAAGGACCTATCCTTAAATTTTACAATTTACCCGTGAATTCTTTTCCGTAATCATAACACTTTTTCAATTCATTCCCGTCCGGACTATACTTTACCGAAATAGAAGATTGCGCTATGGATATGCCTGTTTCTTTAAGAGTGTTTTCTATGGCCGCGACTGCCCCCCCTGACCAACCATAAGACCCGAATGCCGCGGCGGATCTTTCTTTCGGCCTTAGCCCCTTCAAGAACGCTAAGAATCCTGCCATGTCCGGAAGCATGTCATTATAGTGCGCCGACGAGCCGATTAGATATCCTTTAGCGTCAAGCATCTCTTTTATGACTTCGGTCCTGTCAGACTGGGCTATTTCAAAGAGTTTGGCTGAAATGCCGGCGTCCGATATCCCTTCGACAATCTTGCGCGCCATCTTCTTTGTCGCTCCCCACATGCTCTCATAGACAACCACAACCTTTTTCTTTGATTCATTCTTGGCCCACGAGGCATAACTATTGATAATCTTCATGGGATCTTTACGCCATATTATACCATGACTGGGCGCGATCATTGTAATGGGAATATTCATCTTCTGGATTTCTTCTATCTTTCTTAAAATAATAGAACTTAACGGCCATAAGATATTGGCGTAATATTTCGCCGCTTCATCCATCAGCTCGCATTGATCAACTCCATCATCGTATCTTTCACTGGTCGCGTAGTGCTGGCCGAAGGCATCATTTGGCAGTAACAATTTCTCTTCCGGACAATATGTAAACATACTGTCAGGCCAGTGTATCATGGGCGCTTCGATAAATGTCAGGGCGCGTTTACCCAGAGGAATTTTATCTCCGGTCTTAACTATTTGAAAATTCCAGTCTTCATAATAGTGCCTGTTTAGGCCTTCTTTGCATTTTGACGTTCCAAAAACTTTCGCCTTACGGCAAAGCTTCATCAATGCCGGCATCGCGCCGGAATGATCCGTTTCGACATGGTTCGCTATGACATAATCTATCTTCTCCGGAGGAACTATGGATCTGATCTTTTCTATCAATTCTTCCGCAAACGGGCCATACACAGTATCAATCAACGCTATTTTGTCATCGACTATTAAATACGCGTTGTAGGCCGAACCTCTATTTGCGGAATATGTATGGCCATGGAATGTCCTGACATCGTAGTCAACCGCGCCGACCCAGTATATCCCTTTTTTTATCTCAAACGGCTTCATTTAAGCGCCTCTCTTCCCGCAGGACGGATTTTTCTTGACTCTCCCCTTATAAATGTTGGCGCCTTCGGCGGAGTAGCGCCTTTTTTCACATTATGGTAATAATCATAAGTCATGGGTTTGCCCTCTTTTAATATACCGCCGTCCTTCATACAGCCTAAGAAAAGAGTATGGGTCAGGCAATCTATACTCTTGATGACATCGGCCTTGAGATAAGCTATAGAATAATCCGTAATTACCGGGCAGCCTGATGAAAGAACTTTAAAGTTAGCATCCTTGAATTTGTCCTCCTGCCTTCCCGATTTGAAACCGAATTTTCCTATGAAAGTTAACGGCGCGTCTTCTTCCAAGATAGAGACGCTGAAATGTTTGCTGTCCTTTATATATTCATATGTGAGGTTCTTATTATTTATACTTATGGCGACAGTAACAGGCGCGCTTGTTATCTGGAATACGGTATTCGCTATCTGACCGTTGAAGGCATTGTCTTTATTAGACGCAACTATGAACATACCATAGCTTATATTATGCAATACATTAGGGTCCATTTTATATACAGTTCCTCTGTAGATATTCTTTAATCCTGGAAAACCTGTCCAGCGTCTTTTCTTCTGTCTTTAACCGCTCATCAAAAGTTTCCATCTCTTTTTTATACAATACGCCCAGGGCAATCTTTCCATCGCTATTATAATCCCATTCTCGTATCTTTAGCAAGGCTTCCAGGCGCTCCCATGGCTTGTGGTCTTGAAGCTCGTAGACGCGCTTATCATAGTATTCATATAAATTGTTGTATGTAACGCATACCTGCAAAACGTCAACGAGTGAAAAACCTTTATGGAGTATCGCCTCTTTAAATATTTTCTTTAATAGATCTATTCCATGCGACGTGCCGCGCGCCAGGTAGGTGGCGCCGCTCGACAACATTACCTCAAGAGGATTTATCGGCAGTTCCTTCGTGCCGA
>MHFG01000075.1:470-16571 GCA_001804065.1 Omnitrophica bacterium RIFCSPHIGHO2_02_FULL_46_20 | reverse complement strand
CGGCAATCTACCCATATATTTCTCAGTCGTCTTCATGGAGCAGTACTCTCCGCACATCGTGCAGGCGTCTTTCAAGGCCGGCTGTGATAAGCTGCGGTAGGTTTTTGGCTTTACACTGTCTATGGCAAGGCTGAATTGCTTCTTCCAATCGCGGCGGGCTCTTGCCATTGAAATATCGATATCTTTTTTTATAGATCCGCTTACGCCCTTCGCAATGTCCGCGGCATGGGCGGCGATCTTTGCCGCGATTACGCCTTCCCTGACATCCTCCAAGGTCGGAAGCCTCAGATGTTCAGACGGTGTTACATAACATAAAAAGTCCGCGCCCGCGCTTCCCGCGACTGCTCCGCCTATAGCTGAAGTTATGTGGTCGTATCCGGGCGCAATATCTGTTACGAGCGGGCCTAAAACATAAAAAGGCGCGCTATTACATAACGCTTTTTCCAGGGCCACATTCGCTTTTATCTGATTAATGGGGACGTGTCCCGGGCCTTCTATCATAACCTGGGCGCCTTTTTTAACCGCGCGTTTTTGCAGTTCACCCAGAATGATCAGTTCCGCGATCTGCGGCTTGTCAGTGGCATCGGCTACTGAGCCGGGCCTTAGGCCGTCTCCAAGGCTTAAAGTCACATCGTAACGCCTTGCCAGATCTATTACGCGGTCAAAATTTTCGTAGAAAGGATTCTCTTTTTTATTTCCTATTATCCATTCCGCCATGAATGCGCCGCCCCTGCTGACAATGTCAAGGATGCGCGGATTCTCTTTTAGTATATCAATGACCTCTCTTGTAACGCCTGCATGTATGGTAAAAAAATCGACGCCTTCTTGAGCCTGCTTCTCAAGTGTCTCGAACATCTCTTCAACAGTTATGTCAACGATCGAGCCGTACTTTTTTAATCCATTTATTACTATCTCATATATAGGAACGGTTCCGACAGGGATTTTCGACTTCTTTAATATCCTTCGCCTTGTCTCTCCAATGCGAGAGCCCGTTGAAAGATCCATTATAGCGTCGGCGCCGAGCCTTATCGATTCCTGCATCTTTTTTACTTCTTGAGCAATATCAGAATGGCCTTTGGATGTTCCGATGTTCGCGTTTATCTTAGTCTTCAAACCCTGCCCTATGCCGCAGGGCCTTGCTACTCGGCGCCTTATATTCTTTGGTATTACTATCCTTCCTTTTGCCATGCCCTTTCGAATAAAATCCACGCTGACGCCTTCATCCTTTGCGACGCGCCGCATCTCAGGAGAATTCTTCCCTCTTCTTGCCATCTCTAATTGCGTCACCGCAGGGCTCTCTTTTCGACTTCATATACTTTAAATCTTAACTTAGTAAATTCGGCTGAATTATTTTTATCAATCAGTTTGAAGAATTCTTCCAATACCCTTATCGATTCCTTTACGCGCTCGATGTTGGCGCCGAATATGTCTGAGGCATCCCGCCGCCGCATCTCGCTCTTTGCCCGCGGCGCTTTTCCTACGTCGGAGAGACAATCGCGATTTTCACAAAGAGTTTTTACTATAGAAGGATTTTCTTTCAATATCTCGGTGATCTTATGCCTTATCGCCTTCAGATCTTTCGTGAGCGGGGGAGAATTCCATACAAAGCGCGCAACTTCTTCACAGACTCTTAAGCCTTCGCGGGATCTGTTAAAGTTCGCGTCTATTATGCGAAAGAGCTCTTTCTTTAACATTGAGATGACATGTTTTCTATCAAAGAAGTCGTAGAATACCCTTTAACAAAAGAAATATTCTTAACCTTTCCGCCGCATGATTTAACGAAGTCTCCTCCAACTATATCCTTGACCTTCCAGTCCCCGCCTTTAACCAGGATATTGGGCTTTAATTCCTTGATGAGTCTTTCGGGCGTCGGCTCACTGAATAATGTCACATAGTCAACAAAATATAATGCGGCGAGGACCTTTGCCCTATCAGCTTCTTTATTTATTGGGCGGGCCTTACCCTTTATCTTTTTTACAGACGAATCGCTGTTTAAACCGATGACTAATATATCTCCCAAACGTTTTGCCTTGGAAAGATATTCGATGTGTCCGGCATGAAGGATATCGAAGCAGCCGTTAGTAAATACTATTCTTTCGCCTTTTGAACGCAGGCGCGAAAGTGCTTTTACTAATTTTTTTGAAGTGAGAATTTTTGAATTCATTTATTTTTTGAAAAGCCCGCGCTCTATGAGTGAACAGATAATATGGGCTATCATGATGTGTGATTCCTGTATGCTGGGAGTATATTTTGTTTCAACTATGATCGAAATATCACATATCCTTTTCATCTTTCCGCCGTCAGAGCCGGTTAGCGCTATAGTCTTGAGGCCGATGGCCCTTGCCTTCTTAAACGCTTCGATCACGTTTTTAGAATTACCACTCGTCGATATGCCGAGCGCTACATCGCCTTTTGCTCCCAAGGCCTCTATCTGTCTTGAAAAAACAACATCATAGCCGTAGTCGTTTGCGATCGCTGTCAAGCTTGATGTATTCGTATTAAGAGCGATCGCGGGGAGCGCCTTTCTGTCCATTTTAAATCTTCCTACGAGCTCCGCGACTATGTGCTGGCTATCCGCGGCGCTGCCGCCATTACCGAACACCAGAAGCTTTCCGCCTTTTCTTAAAGAGGCTATTATGGCCTCAGCTGCTTTTTCGATGTTGTCGAGCTGAGTTTTACTGACCGCTTCTTTCGCCCGGATACTTTTCTTTATCGCGTCTTCTATGATTTTTCTCATTTTTACCCGAAAAATAGCTTTGCGATATCGTAGAGCTTCATGTCAACGGTCTTTAATACGCCGACGGATTTCTCTATCGGGACTTCTACGATCTCATTTGCTTTCAGGCTGGCCATGTAACCGAAACGCTTATTCAAGACAAGCTCTACTGCCTTTACGCCAAATCTGGTTGCGAGCACTCTGTCAAATGCGCTGGGCGTCCCGCCTCTTTGAATGTGCCCTAAGACCGTTACCCTGGTCTCAAAGTCTGTCCTCTTTTCTATCTCCACAGCTAATATTTCGCCTATTCCGCCAAGCCTTACATGGCCGAACGCATCGAGCTTCTCTTCCTGAGTAACGACCTGGCCCTCTTTGAATGTCGCGCCCTCAGCCACCACGACTATCGAAAAACCTTTTCCGCGCGCGTGCCGTTTCTTCAACACGTCACAGATCTCGTCCAAGTCCATCTTTATTTCAGGGATCAGAATAATATCCGCGCCTGCCGCGATACCGGAATATGTCGCTATCCAGCCAGCGTGCCTGCCCATGACCTCAACGACCATTATCCTGTGATGGCTCTCCGCTGTTGTATGGAGCCTATCTATAGCCTCGGTCGCTATATTTACAGCTGTGTCGAATCCGAATGTGAAATCCGTTGCGCTCAGATCATTATCTATCGTTTTTGGAACACCGACTATGTTAAGGGCATCATTCTCTTTTAATAATTTATTTGCCGCTCCTAACGTATCCTCCCCGCCTATCACGATTAATGCGTCAAGTTTCAGCTTCTTATAATGCGCTATAGCTTTTTTGGCATCATCCGGTTTCTTATAAGGATTTGTCCTTGAGGTGCCAAGGATCGTTCCGCCCTTTGGCAATATTCCCGATACCGATTCAAGGCCAAGCTCTATCGTATCATTCTCAATCAGGCCCTTCCAGCCGTTCTTTATCCCGATTATCTCCGCCTTGTTTTGCGCGGCCTTTCTGACAATCCCTCTTATCACTGCATTCAATCCCGGGCAATCTCCGCCGCCCGTTAATACTCCTACCCTGATCATCTTTGCGGCCTCCTCAATACTCTATAGTTCCTCTGAATGGCGGAATCTTATCATCCTTCTTAACATCTTTATTAGCCCTCTCTTCCTTATGGGCTATCTTTACAACGTTAATTTGTATCTCGACAAGCTCTTCCACGCCGAGCATATCCTGGACCCTGGATTTAACTATATTTTGTATCTTCTCCGTCGTCTCCGGTATATTCACATCCGAGAATAGAACCACCCTATTTACTATAGTTATGCCTTTTTTGCTTGCCCGGACATTCGGCCTGGACTCTTTCACTTCCGGCAGCTGCTTCATGGCGCGCTTTATAAAATCCTCTATGGCCGTTAAAGAGATAGTGACCTGCCCGTCTGGGTTTTCGAACGCTATCGTCTTCTCTTTCTTGACTATTCCTACCGTTACCTGGACGATCATAATAGCTATGAATATCAAAAGGCCGCCTGTCACACCCAGAATCAACCGAACATCGGTATTTGAATGAATCGTGCCAAGCGTTTCGATAATGTAGGTTAAAGGAATAATATTGGTTGCGATGACAATGAAGAGTCCTCCGACCATCAAGATAATGAGCGTGTAAAAGAACAACGTCAGCCCTCCAAAAAACCTCATATAATCCTCCTTAAATTTTTTCTCCTGCCGTATAAGGCGAGCGCACTCCCTCTACCACCACGTCTACGCCGGAAAGGACAAGCCCCGTCATCTTCTCTACCGCCTGCTTAACGTTTTCCTGAACCTCGTCCGCGATTCGCGGCATGTCCACTCCGTATTCGACAGTTATACAAATAGTAAGCTTTAATTCATTTTCAGTGGAGTATATCTTGACGCCTTTCGTGCCGCCTTTTTTAGTAAATAACTCATATAATGTTTTACTGGCGCCGCCGCCTATTCTGTGGACACCTTTTACCTCCATTGCGGCGATCGAAGCGATGGCAGTAATAGCGTTATTATTTATTTTGACTACCCCAATATCCGTTGTCCTGTATCTATCTGTCAAGTCCTGTCTCATTCTAAACTCTCTCCTATTTACCCCCACACCAAAATCTTTGGTGCGGGGGTTTGCTATTCTGGCTTTTCAAAAAGCCTGTCTGTGAAATCAGTCGAATATTTGCCCTTTATAAATACAGGGTTACTCATGACCTTCTTGTGAAAGGGAATGGTGGTCTTTATAGGCTCTATGATAAACTCATCAAGCGCGCGTCTCGCTATAGCAATCGCTTCATTTCTATCTTTACCGTGGACGATAAGCTTGGCTATCATCGAATCATAATAAGACGGGATTTCGTAGCCATGGTAAACATGCGTGTCTATCCTTACGCCCCGGCCGCCGGGCAGGTCGAACATGGTGATCTTGCCTGGCGAAGGCATGAAGTCATTATCAGGATCTTCAGCATTGATCCTGCACTCGATCGCGCAGCCGTTGAATTTAATCTCGTCCTGCTTGTAAGGTAATTTTTCGCCGCTGGCTATCCGCATTTGTTCTTTAACAATGTCTAATCCCGTAACAGCTTCGGTTACGGGATGTTCAACCTGGATCCTTGTGTTCATCTCCATGAAATAAAAATTGCCGTTTGCATCCACCAAGAATTCTACCGTTCCAGCATTGACATAATCAATGGCCCTCGCGCATTTTAGCGCAGCCTCCATTATCTTCTTTCGCAGTTTGTTATAAAGTATCGGCGAGGGCGTCTCTTCGATAAGTTTTTGATGACGCCTCTGTATCGTGCAGTCTCTTTCGCCCAAATGAATCATGTGTCCATGCTGATCGCCCAATACCTGAATCTCAACATGACGGGGTTTTTCGACATATTTTTCCATATATACATCCGGATTCCCGAACGCAGTCTCTGCTTCGCGTTGGGCGGTCAGGAGGGCGCTTATGAGCCGCACATCATTATGGCAGATCCTCATCCCTTTTCCACCGCCGCCCGCGGCGGCTTTTATTATTACAGGATATTTTATATCCTTCGCTACTTTTAAGGCTTCTTCTTTTGTTTTTATGACAGCCTTGCTTCCCGGAACTACCGGAACACCTGCCCTACGAGCGGTTTCTTTTGCGGCCATCTTGTCTCCCATTAGGCGCATATTTTCAGGCGTCGGGCCGATGAATTTTATCTTACACGACTCGCAGATCTCCGCGAAATGAGCGTCCTCCGCAAGAAAACCGTAGCCGGGATGTATAGCTTCGACGTCGGCGATCTCCGCGGCGCTGATTATACTAGGAATATGCAGATAACTGGAAGAGCTCGCGGCCCTCCCTATACAGATCGCTTCATCAGCAAACCTGACATGCAAAGAATTGATATCGGCCTCTGAATATACGGCAACCGTGCGTACGCCCAGTTCTTTACAGGCCCTGATTATCCTTAAGGCGACCTCTCCTCGATTCGCTATTAATATTTTCGAGAACATTAAGAAGTCTCTATCACGAACAACACCTGGCCGAATTCGACCGGTTCGGCGTTTTCGGTATGAATATCTATTATTCTTCCTTTAATCTCGGACTTTATTTCATTCATTAGTTTCATCGCCTCGATAACACACAAAACTTGTCCGATATCTATGTGGTCCCCGATGTTTACATATGGCAGCATTTCTGGCGAAGGCGAGCGGTAGAATGTGCCGACCATTGGCGCTTTAATTTCAATTGTATTCTTCTTTTCAATCTTGTCGGCCGACTTGGCTTCCTGCGCGTGCTGCGGCGCGGCAGGCTGAGGCGCGAACTCGACCGCTTTCTCAAAGCCGCTTAGGGATTTTTTTAGCCTGATCCGCATGCCGTCCTTTTCTATCTCCAGTTCGGCAAGGCCGTTTTCGTTCATCAGATTTATCATATCTTTGATCTCTTTTATATACATCGTCGCCCTCGTTTTTTATTTAGTTAAGACTTCACAGCCTTTTTCTGTAACCAAAATCATATCCTCTATCCTGACCCCGCCTGACTTCGGTATGTATATAGCGGGTTCTATCGTAAATACCATGCCTGGCTTCAAAATATCGTTATTCCTTCTAGATACGCTCGGCTCTTCGTGCACATCCATCCCCACGCCGTGGCCGATGGAATGGCCGAAGAATTTGCCATAACCTTTTTTATCAATATAACTCCTGCCCGCGATATCTATATCCGATATCCTTGTTCCCGGCCGAACGCTGGCCAACGCCTTCTCTTGAGCAGTCCTGACGATATTATAAATCTCCTTGATATCATCTTTGATCTTACCGATCAATACCATGCGCGTCATGTCCGAATTATAATGATTAAATTTGCAGCCGATGTCTACCATGACAAAATCATTCCTCGCCACTTTCGTATCGCCGGGACGCGCGTGCGGCTTCGAAGAGTTCTTTTGGCAAGCTACAATAGCTCGAAACCCCGCTATCGCTCCTTTTTTTATAAACTCGCATTCTATCTGGCCGCTTAAAAATTTTTCCGACGCGCCGGGACGAATCGCGTTTATAGCTGTTTTAAGCGTTTCTTCCGTAAGGCGAACGGATTTTTTTATGCACCCTATCTCTTTTTTATCCTTAATAGCTCTTAACTTTTCGACAATATTAGTTAACGGAGCGAGCCTTGCTCCGCCAACATAGCTTTCAAGTCTTTTCGCGGCTTCAAATGGCAGGTTCATGGACTCGAAACCTATTCTTTTTACGCGATTATTCTTGAGTATATTGCCGATCGTGTCATAAGTGGACGAAGCGACCTCGATTATGGTGAATCCCTTGACAGTGTCCTTTGCCTCTTCCATATACCTTGAATCCGTGAGAAAGAACTGTGAGTCAGGCGTTATCAAAATAAATGAATCATCGCCTGTAAAACCGCTTAAGTAAGCTACGTTCGTCTCATTCGTTATAAGAAAAGCGCCTAAGGATATCGCGTTTAATTCGCTTCTTAGATATCGGAGCCTCTTCTTATAATCGAACATTATTTTTTATCAACTAAAGAGATCGCCGCCTCTAATCCTAGGATGTAGCTCATTTTGCCGAAACCGCATATCTGCCCTTTAGCAACCGGCGATATCAAGGATTTGTGGCGGAACTCTTCTCGTCCGTATATATTAGATAGATGTATCTCGACCGTCGGCACCTTGACAGCGCTTATGGCGTCCCTTATGGCAATACTCGTATGCGTGTAAGCGGCGGGATTGATGAGTATCGCGCCATATTTACCTTTTGACTTTCCGATCAAGTCTACGATTTCGCCTTCGTAGTTTGACTGGACTATTACAAGCGTTACTTTCTTCGCGCCTGCCATCCTTTTTAAATCCTTATTTATCTCTTCAATGGTAACCTTGCCGTAAACGTCGGCTTCACGCTTACCTAAAAGATTCAGGTTCGGTCCGTGTATTACAAGAATCTTTTTCATGTTTTTATCTCTCTTTTTTCGCCGGGCAATTCTGCCTCGTCTATAAGCATTATAGGAATATCGTCCTTGATCGGATAACGCCTTCCGCATTTTGCGCATATGATCCTGCCGCCCTCAAGCCTCACGCCAGTCTTACATAAAGGGCAAGCCAATATATCCAACAATTGTTTGTCTATCATCACAATGCTCCTTCTTCAATTTCTTTTATTCTTATCTTAAATTGCGGGCTCACGGCATAAATTATCCCGCCGATAATGCTTATACATAACAAAACTAATAACCATAATATGCTTACAGCGAACGCCTTATCGTGGCCGATTATCGGGCCAAAGAGGACGACAGTAGAGCCCTCGCGAAGACCCAGGCCGTTTATTGAAGGAAGAAGGGTCATCATGCTTATTATGGGAGTCTTTATGAATAGGTCCTTCGCGGGGATGCGGCCTCCGAGGCTCATCGCGATCACCCATAGGCTCATGAAGAAAAATATCTGCGATATGAATGATATCGCGAAGGATTTAACCATCAGCGATTTCTGATATTGGTATTCATGAATTATCCCGTATATCTTTTTAAATTTTTCTTTTAACGGTTTAACTAAAAACAGCAGGAAGGAAAATTTTTTCGCTAATCTTTTATTTGTCATGAATACGATTGCAAGGATCGAGCATAATGTGATTGTATAAACAATATACTTTATGGTGTTATCCACCACGCCTTCCTTAACAAATAAAAGCGCCACGAAAGCCATTAAGATCATGGTAATAAGGCCTATTACCCTGTCAACAAAGACCGAGGCGTAGGAGCCCGCCTTATCCTCCGTCTTATGCGAGAGGTAATATGCCTTGACCACATCGCCGCCGATAGCTGTAGGCAGAAAATTGTTGAAGAAATAGCCTATAAAAGTGAGCGGCAGCGTCTCCCTGAGCGTCACGACAATGTCCTGTGCCCCTATAAGGAACTGCAGCCTTACAGAAGCCGCAGCGCATGCGGCCACAAATATAAGAAAACCGAGGAAGAAAACGGGGACATTTGTGGAGGCAAGGGCCTTAAGTATCTGAGGATACTTATCCCTCATAATATATAGTAATAATAGTATAAAGAATACGCTGATAAACACCCTAATGGCTGAGGATAATATCTTTCTCATGGGTATAATAATCTATCATAAACAGATTAGGATGTAAAGCGATTTTTGCCCGTATTTTATTATACAAACTATATTATTTTGATTTTTGTTCGAGGCTGGCGATGTGCTGGTCTATCTTGGCTACGGAGGTTAAGCCTTCCCCGTCATGTTTATTGCAGGCGTCTTTTATATGATTTATGATGATGCCATATATGGATTTGAATCTTTCAAAATCGTATTTTAGGCCCGAAACTTTTCCTAAGATCTCTTTTGCGTTCTCCTCTATCTTCAGCGCCTTCATCCCCTGCACGATCGTCATGAGATACGGATATATGGTCTGCGGCGACACGGGATAAACCCTCTTTCTCCAAGCGTAGTCTATCAAGGTATTGTCTTCGCCGAATTGTTTATCCTTGATGAACGCCTCGTAATACACGCTTTCCGAGGCTATGTACATCATGGCGAAATCGGTCGTTTTTTCATTTGGGAGGATATACTTGCCTGTCTCGTCTATCCTTTTTTTAACATCATTCGTGAACGCTCTCCAAAAGGCGCGCTTTGAATCTTCGCCTGCCGCGAGCATCTTATTAAAATTTTCCAGAGAAAGTTTTGAATCTATCGGAACGATATTCTCCTTGAATCTTATAACAAAATCCACCACCCCGCAGCTAAGCCTGTGCTGCGATTCAAACATGGAACTGCCCAAAATGTCATAAAGGGTCTTCTCCAATATCCTTTCCCCCGCGCCTCCGGCGCCTTTGGGCATTATAAAAAGGTTCTTCAGCCCCCTTACTTCGCTCATCACATCGTTTATCTGCTGGGTCTTCTGATTGATAACGGCCATTTCCTTATTGATGTTTGCGATAGTATCGGAGGCCTGTTTTCTCATGTCCTCGTTAATGGGGAATTTTGCGCATAAAGAATCGGTATCGCTCCGTATGTCCTTCAGGCGGATTATTAGATAAAATACCGCCAGCGTCAGAATGATTAAGAGTGAAAACATTATGTAAGTGATGATCATTTATTATCACCCTCGCTTACTTTGCTTACAAACCTCATCCGTAAATCATAAAGGACGGAGTTTAAAGCCTCTTCCTCATCTTTTGAAAGATTATTCCTGGTTTTTTTATGCAGCATTTCGAGAGTGTCGATTAGGAGCTTGGCGTGCTGAAAATTCGATTCCTTCTTATGTGTTACGGGATGCTCCAATTCACCGAGAGACAATAACGCTTCCATCATGAGGCCTGTTATGAATAGGCTGAAGCTTGCCTCTATAGGCTGCTCTTCACCCCTCTTTGCAGAAGCCTCTTTCCGAACAGCGTCTTTCCATGATTCGTCAACGCGCTTCTTTATATTTTCTAAATTTTCGTCCGCCATATTTTTAATCCCACAATTCCTCCTGGTCCGCCATCTTCAGCGAGGGGAAGTTGTAGGCGCTCAGCATCCTCTTTATCTGGACGATCTTGCCTTGAGCCGCCTTTTCTCCTTTTAGGATCACCTCTTTCGCTTTATCGAATGCGGCCTGATCTATATTGCCGAGGTCTACCTTTATCATTGTATCCGCGATGCGCGCTTGATATCGATTTAATTCCTCGCCCATTATCTGGAATGATTGCAGCAGCATCTGAAATATATTATTTATCTTCCCCTCCTTTACGCAGAATCCGACATCTACGGCTATCATGTATCCGGGATCGAGCGACCTGGCGGCCCTCGTCGGCACGCTATTCTTTATGCCGCCGTCGACAAGAAGCCTTCCGTCTATCCTTACAGGATTGAATATGCCCGGCCACGAGCAGCTCGCGCATATCACTTTTTGCAAATTCCCTTTTTGAAATACGATCCTTTCGTTCTTCTCTATATCGGTTGCGACTATCGCAATGGGTATTTTGCAGTCAGCAAAACTCTTATTTTGGGTTAACTCCATTACGACCTTCTCCAGCTTTTTACCTGCCAGTAAGCCCATGCTTGGGAGTGTTGGGTCAAATATGTTTTTCCATGAAAATTTGAGGGCGGTATCTTCCATCTTCTTCAGGGAAACGCCGACCGAGTAAGCCGCGCCTATCAAGCCGCCCATGCTTGTGCCGACTATTCTATGTATGGGTATCTTTTCTTTTTCTAAAACTTTTAAAACACCGATATGAGCCAGGCCGCGCGCCGAGCCGCCGCCCAGAACAAGAACTACGCTTCTCTTCTTCTTTAAAAAATCGAGCATATCCTTAATATCCCTTAAGATATGATTATGCCGGCATATCCAACTACAGACGAATAGTCGCCGGAGACCTCGCCGCTCGTCTGATATTTAATAAGATGCGCGCTCGCAGCTCCTAATTTTTTTGCCGCGACTATCATGATCGCCGCGGGAGCAAAGCCGCACATGCTTATATCGAATTTTTCTATACGCTCTACCAGCGATTTTTCGTCGAGCTTTAATATAGCGTCGATCGCCTTGGAGTCTTTAGCCTTAGCCGTTTCGCGCGATTCATAATGCGTCATATCGCTCGACGCAATTATCGTGATATCCTTCTCTATCTTCAGCTCCTTGACAGATTTCGCGAGTCCTTCGCCGATATTCCTGTAAGTTTCTAAACTTCCCAAAGAAATGACTATCGGAACAAAGGTTAAGTCCTTTTGTAAAGCTTGTAAAAAAGGAAGCTGGACCTCGATCGAATGTTCGTGGATATGCGCCAGTTCGTCTTCTTTGATATCGGGGCAATTCTTTAGGATTTTATCGGATAAGGCCTTGCTTACGCTAACCTCTCCGAGCGGGGTCTTCCATGAATCGCTCACCGATATACTGAACGGCGACCCTAATCCAGTATGGTTCGGCCCCAGTATTATATAAGTCGATTTGCTTTTTATCGAAGAAAGCGTGGAGCCGGCTACTAATCCGGAATAGACATAGCCTGCGTGAGGCGAGACTACGCCGATCGCGTCTTCTCTTCCGGCGGTCTCATCTATCAGCCCTCTAACCTCTTTTGCAAGAGACTCTTTTGAGCCTGAATAGAACTGGCCGGCGACCGCGGGGTTGCGCACCATGTCACTCTCCGAAAATCTTTGTTAAATATCCGACACTATGAAGTATCTCTTCTCCTGTAGCCGGCCTGTGAGGCTCAATCACTTTAATGGCATCTTTTGTAATATAAGGTTTTAAAATGTTAAAATCGAATGTGCCGGTGCCAGGAGCCTTGTGATCCTCGATTGAACCGATTATATCATGAAGATGAATACCGAGCAAGCGGCGCGAAAATTTATTCATAAAATCTTTATGTTTTGCCAGGCCTAACCGTTCGAATACCTCAGCATGGCCAACATCATGCCAATAGAATAAGTCCTCTTCTTCAAAATAGCCGAATATCTTCTCGAGCTCCTCTATTAACGGTATCTCGCGGTAATAATATCTATTCTCGACCGCGGGCGCGACGGATCTTCTTTTAGCGTAGGGGACTATCTCCTTCAGGCTTTCTATGGCTTTCTTGATATAAGAATCCTTCTTCGAGCTTCTTTCGTTTATCATCTCATTCTTCACGCTTTTGAATTTCTCTTTATCATTTATTAAAGACGCGAGTTCCCTGGTCCTTCCCTCGATATCGACTCTCCCTATATGGAGAACTACGGCCTTTGCGCCGAACTTCTTGGCATAATCGACCGTATTCTTCGCGGCCTTCACGGCCAAGGCGCGTTCTTTCTCATCAAGCGAAGAAAGTGAATAATAATCCGGAGATGCCTTTGCGCGGGGTATCTCCGGCGGGATCGGGCACATGTTGTGCAGGCTGGAAACTTTTATCTCGCCATTTTCTTTTAATTTTAAAATATCATTTACTATCCTCAGGGTGAGGGCAAAGCTCAGTTCTATCGTATCGAAGCCCAATACTTTTATTTCTTTGACGATATCGAACCCATTGTCGTATTTATGGGCATTCCATGATGTAGACAGGCTGAGCATTTTTAAATTAAGATGAAGGGTAGATTATTACTTCGGCATAGGCGCTGGGATTCAGATATTTATCCGCCATCAGCTTTACGTCCTCTTTTTTAACCTTTTTAATCTCTTGTTCATATCTATACATATTATCGTAACCTACGCCATGCAGCTCGTCGAGGGCGCTCTGAAAGGAGTTGGCGGCGTTTGTCTGCATGAAGATCCTATGACTGCCGATCAGCTCTTTCTTCGCTGAGTCCAATTCTTCGGCGCTTACAATATTCTCTCTGACTGAGTTTATCGCCTCGAAGACTATCCTTTTCGATTCCTGTAGTTTGGCTCTTGTCGTTGCGGCATAAAATAGCATGAAACCTGCATCTATGCCTAACTTTTGTTCGCATCCCAAAGTATATGCCAAGCCTGACTTGTCACGCAGGGAAACGAACAGCCTCCCGCCGCTGCCGGAAAATATCGCGCTTAAAACTTCCAGCGGATATCTATCCGGGTCATTTATACCAACGGTCTTGAATCCTGCCATCAAAAGGCTCTGCTCTTTATCCATTTCAATGGTCTCAGTTTTGACCTTGTCGATAGCCGCGACTTTTTCTGAAAACTTCCGGATATCCCTTTTCGCTATATCATTGAATAGCGTCTCTATTTTTTTTGACACACTTTGAGGTTCCATGTCTCCGGAGATTGAAATAACCATATTATTTGGAACGCAATATTTTTGATAGAATTTCTCCAAGTCATCAAATGTAATCGCGTGGACGCTTTCTTCCTCTCCGATATAGCGCAGGCTGTATGGATGATCATCGAATAGATTCTTTCGTAACGCAAGCGCTCCTTTTTGGAATATATTAGCATTTTCGTTTTTTATCATTGCGTAGGTAAAGATCTTTTCTTTATCTATCTCCTCCTGCGGAAAGATCGAGTTAGCCGCCATGTCTCTGATAAGCCCAAGCGCGAAATCGATGTCGTCTTTCATGACCGTGAGATTCAAACCAAAACTATTAAAACCGCTGAAAGAATTGATCTCCCCGCCCAGGTTCTCGACAGCCCCTTTTATATCGGATTCGTTTCTAGTCTTTGTTCCCTTTAACAGCATTCGCGCCGTAAAGTTAGATATGCCGTTTGTCTTTTTATCTTCGACTATCAGCCCTCCTCCGAACGCGGCCGCGATTGATACGGCCGGAATTTTCGTATCTTTTCTCGCGAGGACAACCAATCCGTTGGAAAGTGTTTTCTTTTCAAATCTGGTTTCAACAGGAACCCTTGGTATTGTCATATTGGTTAATGCGCCGTCATCTTCAGGGACAAGCCTGACTTCTGTCAGATTATCCTCAGTCAAGTATCGCGAAGCGGCCCTTCTCACGTCGAACTTTGATACCTTTCCGATACCGTCAACATACCGGCGGAAGAAATCAGGACTGCCGGTTAAGATCTGGTTTTCGCCTAAATCCTTCGCCTCGGCCTCTATGGTTTCGCGGGCTAATACATAGTCGCTGGCTGCCATCCGTTTCGCGGTTTCAAGTTCTTTATCGCTTATATCGCCGTCCTTCACTTTTTTGATCTCTTCGAGTATCAGCGTATGCGCTTGTTCGATATTATCTTTATCAAGAAGCGCCGATATTATGAATAATCCCGGGTCTTGCGGAGTATGATTCGAAGCTGAGATAGAATGCGTTTTTCTCCGGCTCTTTACGAGAACA
Organism: Omnitrophica bacterium RIFCSPHIGHO2_02_FULL_46_20; assembly: GCA_001804065.1. GTDB lineage: Bacteria > Omnitrophota > Gorgyraeia > 2-01-FULL-45-10 > 2-01-FULL-45-10 > MHFG01. The sequence continues at coordinate 1,676 of MHFG01000075.1, read as the reverse complement.
TTATTAAGCCGGGAATTATTTCCGCGGCCGAGTATCATTGAGAGCGTATCTAAAGCGAATAGGTCCTCATCCAGGATACCTGATGAATGAAAGCCCATGGCGAGATAGGACAAGGTTACAGGCGCCTCCTCTACTTTAAGCTTTTTACCCATCTGGATCGGCTCGCGCTCACCTTTGTTTGCCGGTCTATAATCCGGCGGCCTGAAATCTTTAAACTCTTTTTCTATATCGCGAAGCGCGTCCTTAGGATTGATGCCGCCTACCGCCGTTATAACGATATTATTCGGGACATAACGCCTGTTATAATATCTGACGAGATCCTCGCGCGTTAATGCTTTTAATAAGCTCTCGAATCCTATCGCGGGATATTTATACGGATGGCGCAGGTAGGCATTCGCGAATAGCAAAGCGACCAGCTTCTTTTCCGGATCATCCTTGTTTAATCTTGCCTCTTTAAGCACTACCTCCCTCTCTTTTTCCAACTCTCCCTTTTCGAACGCCGCGTTTAAAAGCATGTCTTTCAATAAAGATAACGCGTTAGAAAAGTATCCGCTCGGCACGGTTATCTGATAGTTTGTAACATCGAAAGAGACCGAAGCGTTGATGAGGCCGCCGTATGAGCGCACCTCTTTTTCGATATCGCCGGGTTTTCGCGTCTTTGTTCCTTTGAATACCATGTGTTCGACCAGATGCGATATGCCTGACCCCAAGTATTCTTCTTCGTAAAGAGGCGCGGCTTTTAAGGTTACATTTATCGACACCAGATCTTTTGGCGGGCTTTCTTTCGCTAAAATAATGAGGCCGTTTTCCAGATGTTTATTGAAAACGGTCTCATCAGCGAAAGATACATCGTTAATCGAGAATATTACTAAAATTAAAAATAACAGCCGCAAACCTGATGATTTAACCACTATTCACACCGATCTTCTCTTTCGGCGCTTTCTCTCGCTCGGTTTCTCGTAGTGTTTTCTTTCTTTAAGGGTCCTTAAGATACCTTCGCGTTCAATCTTTTTTTTAAAACGCCTCAAAGCCTTCTCGAGCGGCTCATTTTCGCCAACATTCACTATTGGCATTATTATCTCACCCCTTCTTTTATTGATTTCCCTCTCTTGCGATTAGAAACAAGATTTCTAATTCTATCACAGCTCGCAGGTCTTGTCAATCAAGCCGCTGATATCTTCCAGTTTGTCGGCTATTATGTCGGCG
>MHFG01000075.1:0-445 GCA_001804065.1 Omnitrophica bacterium RIFCSPHIGHO2_02_FULL_46_20 | reverse complement strand
GCCGCTGATATCTTCCAGTTTGTCGGCTATTATGTCGGCGCCTTTAAGAAATTCTTTCGGCAGGCTCGATGTAAGGGCTATGCAAAACATACTGGCCGACTTTGCGGCCATTATTCCATACGGGGCATTTTCAATGACCACACATTCGGAAGGTTTGACCGCGAGTTCTCGCGCGGCCAAGAGATATGGCTCCGGATATGGTTTTCCCTTCTTGACATGATCACCCGTAATGACACGATCGAAAAGTCTTTCTATGTTTTTTGGCATTATCTCTTTTACCCCTGTCTTTGTGGTTGCGGTGACGAGGCCCAGTAAATAACTTTTCTTCTTGAGGCATACAAGAAATTCTTTTGCCCCTTTAAAGACGAACCGCTTGAATCTACTTTTAAAAAGTTTGCGGCGCGCCATGAATACTCTCCTGAATAATTCTTTAGACGGGCGAATT
>MHFG01000074.1 GCA_001804065.1 Omnitrophica bacterium RIFCSPHIGHO2_02_FULL_46_20 | reverse complement strand
GAAAAAGAAACATCGTCGTAAGGCTCGGCAGGCTGAATACCGTTCGTCTATTTGGCGCAGTATTGATTTTATCATATACGGCGTTAATATCTGAACTTATCTTCGGCGTATTGCCACCGCTTTGTTGGCTCATCCTTTTGACATCACCTGTTGCGTTTCGAAGTTATGCTACTGCTATAAGATATCATGATCAGCCGCCGCAGTTTATTCCGGCTATAAGAGGGGCTATAGCAATATATGCGATATCGATGATGATATTGTCCCTGGGTTATTTGTTTACTTGACCGGATGGAATCTTATGGTGGCATAAATGTTGTACAAATCAGGATTTTTGTTGCATATTATGTCACTTATGATATAATCGGCGATTATTATGCGGAAAAAAGTTGCGCCGAGGGAACTGATTCAACAGGATTTTCGTAATCTTAAATCATCCGAACGTCTCTATACCAGCCCCAAGATAGAAGAGCTCATATTCCTGCAGTCTATTGAGGGGAGGGCCCATAATGGGGCGGGGAGTTTTAATAAACGCTTTTACGTTAATACCACTATAGATGATGTCATAAGGGCCGTTGGTAGAAGCCCTAAGGCGACTAAGACGAAGAGACAGGAGTTAATAGACGAAATAGTCGAGTTCGTCGACAGCGCGCTGGGGGATGACCCTAGGGACAGGCTTGTAACGAGAAATGGAAAACCGTTATTAGGTATTCCGTTCTTTAAAGAAAAGACGGTAAATTACCACGATATATTAAAAGGCCTGTATCTGGGCGGCCTAAGAGATGACGTAGATATAAGAAGCAGGACTGAAAAGCTCTTTAAAATAGACATAGGGTATGGCAGGTGCTATCTTGTTGATATCGATGTCATGAACGATATGTGTCTTGATGCCGAGGATCTGGCTCATCAGGAAAATCAGGACAGGCTCGAAGAGTTTAGGTCCTTAGGCCTGATCGTAGATGAGACTAAGACAAGATATCGTGATTCCAAGCGTATAAAATATATATACATTCGCCACCACGTAGGCCCCGGCCAGTCTGATGATACCGCAATAGTCGCAAGCGGGCTCATTTTTAATGTCGATGTAGCTCTGGGCGTGTTTCTGGCAGACGCTATAGATACGCTCGAGAAATACGTAAATATCTACAGGGATCAGGATAATGAACTCGCGCGATATATAAAAGAGAATTATGCCTTCCTTGATTGCGAAGAGAAAGACGTTTGTGAGTTGTCGTATCTTGCGGCAATACCGAAAGAAAAGATCGACGAAATACCAGATAGTTCTTTAAGATACCTTTTAAGCATAGACGAGGAGACCGGTCAATCGGCCATTGAGACGCATATAAATTTTATCGAAGGTAAGCCGATACAACAGATGCCGATAAGCCATAGAAGGGTGCAGGTTACCCAGCTGTATGAATTCATAAAAGAGAAACTTAAAAGTATAAAGAAAGAGGTTGTATTTAAAATTCCTGAGGTGCTCGGCAAGGAACTTGAATCCTCGGTAACGAAAGTAATGCAGCGCAGATTCATAACAGTCAGCCCGCTTACTTCTTTAAAAACGGCTTTGCAAAAAGCTGAGGCTAGAAAGAGCGAACTGATTATAGTAAAAGATGAAAACGGAAATATACTCGGCATAGTGAACCCAAGCGACTTTTTAGTATTTTTGAGAGGAGAAAATAATGCCTGAGTTAAGGCGTGACCCGGTTATAGGCAGGTGGGTAATAATTTCAACCGAAAGATCCAAAAGGCCCGACCAGTTTTTATCAGGCGTAGAAAAAGAAGAGTTTGCCCGCGGAGAGAAATGCCCGTTCTGTGAAGGCAATGAAAGCATGACCCCTCCCGAAATAGCCGCTTTAAGAAATCCCGGCTCGAAACCAAATACGCCTGGATGGGACGTGCGCGTTATTCCTTATAAATTTCCTCTATTAATACCGGAAGGCGATCTAAATCGTCATGGCCACGGCATGTATGATATTATGGATGCCATAGGCGCGCATGAGATAGTGGTAGAGACCCCGGATCATCAATGCGAAGGAGTGCCGCCGGCAGGACAACTAGCGAAAATCTTTAACGTTGTTATTGATAGGATAGCTGATCTTGAAAAAGACGCGCGCATAAAGTACGTACTATTGATAAAGAATTATGGCAGGGCAGCGGGCGGCGGCCATATAAAACATCAGCGCATGCAGCTTGTAGGAACTCCGGTTAATCTCAAAAGAGTGAAAGAGGAGCTTGTCGGCACAAAACAATATTATGACTATAAAGATAGATGCATCTTCTGCGACATAATAAAACAGGAGCAGGCCGCGCAGGTAAGAGTAATTTTGGAATCGAAGTATTTTATCGCTATAATGCCGTTCGCATCGCGTTTTCCTTTTGAGACATGGATACTTCCGAAAGAACATTCATGCGATTTTTATAAAACACCCAAAGACAGGGTCTGCGACTTCGCGGATCTGGTAAGCCAAACATTTGCCAGATTAAGAAAGGTAATAGGCGATTTTCCGCATAATGTAGTATTGCATTCGGCGCCGTTCAGAAGAGATCTCGGCAAGAGAAGATACTGGGAGACAATAGATAAGGACTATCACTGGCATTTTGAGATACTGCCCATATTGACGCGTGTCGCGGGATTCGAATGGGGCAGCGGCTTTTACATAAATCCGCTCCCTCCGGAGGATGCCTGTAAGAGCGTCAGGGAGCCGAATCAAGAATAGTCTAATAGAGAAGGTGCGGGATGAACCCCGCACCTTCTAAAGAAGGCTTACGTGGCGGAAGAAGGTGCGAGATGAATGAACTGAGAAGAGAGCCGATTACCGGTAGATGGATAATTACATATTTGGACAGGATTCCCGCGGTTAAGGATTTTAAGATAGAATCAAACGAGAAAAAAGGACAGGCAACGTGTCCTTTCTGTTGGGGTAAAGAAGATCAGACGCCGCCCGAGATACTCGTCCACAGAAAATACGGCGCCCCGAACACGGCTAACTGGACATTAAGAGTTGTTTCGAACAAATTCCCCGCATTGCGCATAGAGGGAGACCTGAATAAAGATGGTATGGGTGTATTTGATAAGATGAACGGTATAGGGGCGCATGAAGTCATAATAGAGACGCCGGATCATTTTAAGGATACCGCGGATCTTGCTTATCAGGAAGCGGAGGAAGTCGTATGGGCATATGTATCCAGGTCGTTAGATTTAAGGCGTGATAAGCGCTTCAAATACATTCTTATATTTAAAAATTACGGAAAGATCGCGGGCGCCTCCCTAGAACATTGCCACAGCCAGCTGATAGCGTTGCCGATCGTGCCAAAACGCGTTCAGGAAGAGCTTGACGGCGCCAAGCAATATTACGATTATAAAGAACGCTGCGTATTTTGCGACATGATAAGGGAAGAGCAGGATGAGAAGGAGCGCGTAATATATGAGGACGGGAAGGTGATCGCCTATTGTCCTTATGTCTCAAGATTCCCTTACGAAGTATGGATTATGCCTAAGAAACACGCGTCAGATCTTACGGGCCTCGACAGGGACACGGTCCCGTGCGTTGCGAAGGCTTTGCGCGACAGTCTATTAAGGATAAAAAAATATCTGGGAGACCCGCCATATAATTTCATAGTTCATACCTCCCCGATAAACGGGCGCGAGAGGGAGGACTATCATTGGCATATAGAGATAATGCCAAAGCTGGTTAATGTTGCCGGTTTTGAATGGGGCAGTGGATTTTACATCAATTCCGTACCGCCGGATATAGCCGCGCAGAATTTATTGAGTGTAAAGCTCGAAGAGAAATAGCTGTAAAAACGAGGGTAATAGTTCAGTGTTATAAGAAGCTCGACGAGACTCGTCATTGCGAGCGAGCCTTTAGGCGAGCGAAGCAATCTAAAGATGAGATTGCCTGCCTGCCGGCAGGCAGGCTTCGTCGCCCGACGATAAATATAACGGCTCCTCGCAATGACGGATAGAGTTTTTTAAGAACAGATCTGTTACAAACGAGGAGGTTTTTAACATGGCAGTAAAGATAGGCATCAACGGATTTGGAAGAATCGGGAGGATGGTCGGAAGAGCGGTATTAGAAAAAAATTCTAAAAATATAGAGCTTGTGGCGGTAAACGACATAACAGACGCAAAGAGCCTCGCTCATCTATTAAAGTATGACTCGGTCCATGGCCGTTTTCCGAACGGAGATGTAAAGGCAGGGCCCGAATCAATAATAGTCAACGGCAAAGAGATAAAGGTTTTAGCGAAGAGAGATCCCGCGGAATTGCCATGGAAGCAGCTTGGCGTAGAAATAGTCGTAGAGTCCACGGGACTTTTCACCGTAAAGAATGACGGCGTGAATAAAAAAGGCAAGGAAGTTAAGGGCGCCGTGAACCATATTACAAAAGGCGGCGCCAAGAAAGTTATCATCTCCGCGCCGGCAGAAGGCGAAGACCTGACAGTCGTAATGGGCGTTAATGAAGATAAATATGACCCAAAGAATCACGCCGTTATTTCAAACGCTTCATGCACAACTAACTGTTTAGGGCCCGTCGCGAAAGTCATTAACGACAACTGGGGCATAGAAAAGGGATTGATGACCACGATACACGCGTATACGAACGATCAGCGTGTTCATGACCTTCCTCATCCTGACATGAGAAGGGCGAGAGCGGCGGCTGTATCGATGATACCCACATCAACAGGCGCCGCGAAGGCAATAGGCCTAGTCATACCTGAATTAAATGGAAAACTTGACGGATATGCCGTTAGGGTTCCTGTCCCCAATGTTTCCTTAATAGACTTAACCTGCCTGCTTAAAAAAGAAACGACCACCGAAGAAGTCAATAAGGTATTAAAATCTTACGCGGACGGCAAGATGAGGGGTATCCTCGCATATACAGATGAGGATGTCGTGTCTGTTGATTTTAACCACACCTCTCAGTCATCTACCGTAGATTCAAAGCTTACAAAGGTAATAGGCGGAAATTTCGTAAAAGTCACTTCATGGTACGACAACGAGTGGGGATATTCGTGCAGGATAGTTGACCTGATCGAATACATGATAAAGAAGGGGCTGTGAAAAAAACGATCAAAGATGTCGATTTAAAAGACAAGAGAGCGTTGATGAGGGTTGATTTTAATGTCCCTCTCGACGATAAGTTAAAGATAACCGATGATATAAGGATACGCGCCGCGCTTCCGACCATAAAGTATGCTATAGAAAAAGGAGCCAAGGTCATCCTCATGAGTCATTTGGGCAGGCCTGACGGCAAAGTAGTTGACAGGATGCGCCTGACACCTGTCGCAAAAAGGCTGGAGGAACTGCTGGGCAAGAAAGTCGTAAAGACAGATGATTGCATTGGCGACACGGTCAAGAAGACTATAAGCACCATGAAACCGGGCGATGTGGTCCTGCTCGAAAATTTAAGATTCCACGCGGAAGAGGAGAAGGATGGCGCTTCTTTCGCAAAAGAATTATCGAGCCTCGGTGACGTATTTGTCAATGATGCCTTCGGGACAGCCCACAGGGCGCATGCGTCGACAGAAGGCGTGACTAAATACTTGCCATCTATCGCGGGATTCCTGCTCGAGAAAGAGATCCGGTATCTGGGCAGCGCAGTCGACAATCCGAAGAGGCCGTTTGTCGCGATTCTTGGAGGCGCAAAGGTCAATGATAAGATCAAAGTGATAGACAACCTATTAAACAAGGTAAACGCCTTATTAATAGGCGGTGGGATGGCATATACATTCTTAAATGCCAAAGGTAAAGCAATCGGCTCTTCAAAGCTCGACAAAGACGGTTTTGATACGGCCAGACTTGCGCTTGATAAGGCCGCAAAGAAAAATATACCACTCCTGCTTCCGATCGATCACGTTATTGGAGACAAATTTGACGCGAATGCCAATACGAAGGTAGTGGGCGAAGATATCCCCGACGGCTGGATGGGCTTGGACATAGGCCCGAAGACAATAAAGCTTTTCGAAGATAAATTGAAAAGCGCAAAGACCATTATCTGGAATGGCCCCTTAGGTGTTTTTGAAATGGATAAGTTCGCCAAAGGGACCGAGGAGATCGCGAAATTTTTGGCAAGCCTTAAAGGCGCGACCACTGTCATAGGCGGCGGGGATACAGCTGCCGCAATGTCAAAATTCAAGGTTGAAGATAAGATGACGCATATCTCTACAGGCGGCGGCGCTTCGCTGGAATATCTTGAAGGCCGCGGGCTGCCTGGCATTGACGCCCTACAGGATAAATTATGAGCCGCATCATTATTGCCGGTAACTGGAAGATGAATAGGAATATCGGCGAATCCATCGATCTCGCCAATTCCATAAAAAGATTATTATATGATGTTGAAGAGGTAGAGGTAGTTATATGTCCGCCATACACTTCTTTGAGCGATGTCAGGGAAGTTATTATGGAAACGAACATAAAGCTTGGCGCGCAGGATTGCTATTGGGAGAAAGAGGGCGCCTTTACGGGGGAGGTCTCGGTCCCCATGCTTAAAGATGTCGGATGCGAATACGTGATAATAGGGCACTCCGAAAGAAGACAGTTCTTCAATGAAACGAACGAGATAGTGAATAAGAAGGCGAAGGCTGTTTTAAAAGAAGGCATGAGGCCCATTATCTGTGTAGGCGAGAAATTAGAAGAGAGAAAAAACGGCAAGACATTTGATATAGTAAAAGGCCATGTTGTTAATTCCCTCGCGGGGCTTTCGAGAGAAGAGATGTTAAAGGCAGTGATAGCATATGAGCCTGTATGGGCCATAGGAACGGGCGTCAATGCGACAGAGGGACAGGCCCAGGAAGTGCATAAATATATAAGAGGACTTTTGGAAGAGATGTTTGATGCGGATGCCGCAAGGTCTGTTAGAATTCAATACGGAGGCAGCGTAAAGCCAGACAATATAAAAGAGCTGATTTCTCAGGAAGACGTTGACGGCGCTCTCGTCGGAGGGGCGAGCCTGAAGGCCGATTCATTCGTTCAGATTGTCAAAAACTGTTTGTAATAATACCCTTAGATTTTTCTTGAAGGCCCTATCAACAGGTAAGTTAAGCCGAAGGAAAGATGAGGTAGGAAAATGTTATACGGATTTGTGATGGCAATACACGTTATAGTGTCGCTTGTTCTGATATCTGTTATACTTCTTCAGGCCGGCCGCGGAGGAGGTTTAAGCGAATCCTTCGGCGGAAGTCAGACGCAGACCATACTCGGCACGAAGACATCGGTATTCTTAAAGCGCGCTACCGCCGTTTCGGCAGTATTATACATACTGGTATGCCTTGTACTCGGTGTAATGACAAGCCACAGGGGCAGGTCACTTGTTGCAAGAGGCGGGATACAGCCTCCTATAACGACAAGCGGCGGGGTCCCGCAGCCTGCGCCCGATACATCGCCTATTGATTATTGATTAAAATAAAAATGCGTAAGAATGAAAAAATACCGCTAGTGACTTTAGCGGTATTTTTTTTGATATTTGCCGTTAACTTGAACGCGGCGGAAGAAAAAAAAGGCGAACCTTCCTACGGCGATGCTATAGTAACCGCCTCAAGCAGCGACGCGCGTACCCTCATCCCGATCTCGGCCTCGGATTCAGCTTCAAGCGATATATGCGGTATGATCTTCAACGGCCTTGTAAAGTATGATAAAAATGTCGAGATAGTAGGCGACCTTGCTGAAAAGTGGGACATTGAAGATGAGGGTAAGACTATAATATTCCATTTAAGAAGGGATGTCCGGTGGCACGACAGTGCGCCGTTTACAGCGCGCGATGTGGAGTTTACTTATAAAAAGCTTATCGATCCAAATGTGAAAACTCCGTATAGCGGTGATTTCGAGCGTATAAAAGATTTTATTATCCTTGATGATCATACCGTTAAAATTAGTTATAAAGAACCATTCGCGCCCGCGCTTTCGAGTTGGGGCATGTGGATAATGCCTGAGCATATATTTAGAAAAGAGGATCTTAATAAGACTCGATTCAGCCGCTCGCCCGTCGGGACAGGGCCCTATAGATTCAAGTCGTGGAGGACGGGGGAAGGCATAGAGCTCGTTTCAAACCATTACTATTTTGAAGGGCGTCCTTATATAGATAGGTATATATATAGAATAATACCTGATGATGCGACGACGTTCTTGGAATTGCGGACGCAGGGAGTCGATATGTCGCTCTTGACGCCGCTGCAATTCGTCAGGCAGACCAATGATGATTTTTTTAAACGTCGCTATAATAAATTTAGATATCCGAGTTTCGGATTTACTTATATGGGATACAACTTATCAGATCCGAAATTTCAGGATGCGGGAGTAAGGCAGGCTATAAATTATGCCGTAAATAAGGGAGAGATTATAGATACGGTCTTCTTCGGGCTTGCAAAACCAACTACAGGGCCGTTCATGCTTGACTCATGGGCGTATAATAAGGATGTAAGGGGAGTCTCTTATGATCCATCCGAAGCAAAGCGACTTTTAAAAGAAGCGGGATGGGCTGATGCGGATGGTGACGGCTGTGTCGAGAAAGACGGCAAAATTTTTGAATTCACCGTTTTGGTTAATCAAGGGAATGCGGAACGGATAAGATGCGCTGAGCTTATTCAGAAATATTTGAAGGATGTCGGCATAAGGATGAATATCCGGGTTATTGAATGGTCCAGCATGATCAATGAGTTTATAAATAAGCGGCGGTTTGAGGCGGTTTTGATGGGGTGGTTCTTATCTCGCGATCCGGATTGCTACGATATATGGCATTCTTCAAAGACGCGCGAAGGCGAATTCAACTTTATCGGGTATAAGAATGACAGGGTCGATAAGTTATTGGAAGAGGGCAGGCGCACTTTCGATCCTACGAAGCGCGCCGCGATATACCACAAGATACATAAATTGATTTACGAGGATCAGCCGTATTTATTTTTGTATTCGCAAGACACGCTTCCTATTGTCAATTCGCGCTTCCGCGGTGTCGAGGCATCGCCCATCGGCATCGGCTATAATTTTATCAAGTGGTATGTTCCAAAGAGCGAGCAGAGGTATAAGTGAAAATTTTTTATGTTCTCTGACAGTAAGCGGAGTGTTGTTCGCGGCCTGAATTTTTTCGCACTAGCGGAGGCGTTTACTTTTGGGGTGTTGCTTTCGCTTGCCGTCCCGTTACATTAGGCATGTAACGGGACTGTGGACAAAATTTGACAGAATTTTAGCTTCTTTCAGGAATCTAAAATTCTTTTCTAAACCGCCATCTGGTGTCAAATTTTGTAACAGTCGCTCCAGCAATTCACCCCAAAAGTTCCGCCTGTAACAAGGACGAAAGAATATTGCAGATGAAGAAAGAGAGTGTTGTGCGCGGCCTGAATTTTTTCGCACTAGCGGATGTCGGGATATGGTGGCCGCCCTCCGCTGACGTCCCGCCATATTAGGCATATGGCGGGACTATGTAAAAATTCTGACAAAATTTTAACTTCTTTCATATGCTAACTCTCCTACAATTGCATATGGAACTTTTATTGAGCGCAATGCGAAGTTTCAGGAATTTAAAATTTTTTCTGTATCGCCGTAAGGTGTCAGAATTTTTGACATCAGCGTCGGGCTGGGCCACCAAGTCCCGCCTGCGACATGAGCGAAAAAAATACAAGCACTGTCATTGCGAGCGAAGCGAAGCAATCTCTCTCATAGCGTTAGGTAGTAAAAAATTTTCACTATGGTGACGGAGAACTTGTAAATCGTAAACGGTACAAGATGAGAGTGTAATAAATTATTTTGAGCATGGATATGAAGATCACTGTTGATAATAATTTTTTTGATGCCTATTATGCTTCTTCAAGCGAAGATAGAGCTTCTATTGAAAAAGCGGCACTGAACAAAAAAATATTGTTTTATCCTAATATTCAGTTGTTATCAGAATTATTAGGATTATACGACACGACTCGTAGTCATTTGCTGCAACCGTACTCCGCCTTGCTACTTACTCTGATGGGGAATAAAATTTTTAATGATTGGAATGTTATAATAGGGACTGAGTTGGGTATTATAAAAGATAAAAATGCTTTTTTAGATTTACATTTAACCATTGAATTTAAAGAGATATTATATAAATTATTACAAGGGGACAGCATTGGCGTTATAGACGAGGTTTTAGGCTGGGTAAATAATTATAAACAAAATATGTATGATGTATGTGTGGAAAGCAGGAAAAGGGCCCAAAAAGTTGGGTTAAGCACTAAAGGAGTTGGGACATTTGAAGAATTTTATCAAATGCCAGTAGTGATAAAGTGGAAAGAAGATTTAACGAGGCGCATGTTTAGCAGGAGTGATATTCAGCCATCGATAGCTGAAATAAAAAATATAGTAGATAACTCTAAAAAATTCCCTTATTTCAATACTTATATGGCGCTCGAATTGTGTGAACATTATCATCATACAGTAAAAAACGAAGAAGTTGATTTTGGCGGTAGCTACGATATTTATCAGTTAGTCTATACTATTAATTTGGACTATTTTATTACTGAGGAAAGTAGATTAAAAAGAATAGCGAAAGGAGCATTTGGTAAACAGCGAAAAGTGATTAATTTTAAAGAGCTTGTAGCAAAAATAAATTCTAAAACGTTCTAAATGTGCTAACCTGGTTAGATTCACCATGTTAGAAAGCACAAAGGATTTTGGGTACGAGTAGTAAGATTTTTTTTCGCTCGCGGTACAGGCGAACCTTGCGGAGTACCGCCTGAAGCGGCGTTAAATAATTTTTACACCTTATGGCGATTTAGCAAAAAATTTAAATTCCTGAAACTTCGCATTGCACTCAATAAAAGTTCCATATGCGATTGTAGGAGAGTTAGCATATGAAAGAAGTTAAATTTTTGTAAAAATTTTTCCGAATAAATTTGGATGCCTAATCCAAATTTATGTCCGCAGAAGGTGGTCCCCGCAAGGTTCTGCCTGTGACATATGCGAACATAACGAGTTTTAGGTTAGAGAAAGCATATGCTTAAATATATTATAAAACGCATGTTTGGGTTGATTCCGACGCTTATCGGGATTACACTCATATCATTCTTCGTGATACATCTCGCGCCGGGGAAGCCGACGGATATTCAGACGAGCCTCAATCCAAAAGTTTCTTATGAGGCGCGATTAAGGCTGGAGAAGCTTTACGGGCTGAATAAACCTGTGCACGTTCAATATCTTGAGTGGATCGAGAGGTTCATAAAGCTCGACTTCGGGCGCTCATATTTGGACGATAGAAAGGTTTTTGAAAAGATCGCCGAAAGAATTCCGATAACACTTTTAATAAATTTTTCGGCTATTATTTTGACATTGGCGATCGGCATACCCTTGGGCGTAATATCAGCGGTAAAGAGAAGAACCCTGACTGATAAGTTCACTACAATATTTGTATTCATCGGATTTTCCGCGCCGGAGTTTTGGATTGCCCTGCTCCTAATGAATCTATTCTGTATAATCTTAGGCTGGCTTCCTGTTTCCGGCATAACATCCTTGGACTTTGAGAACCTTAACACCCTTGCCAAGATATTGGATATAGCAAAACATTTGATTCTGCCTGTAGCCATATCCGCTTTCGGAGGCCTTGCCATTATCTCACGCTATATGCGGGCAGAGATGATAGGCATAATAGGCCAGGATTATATAAGGACCGCGCGCGCCAAAGGGCTGAAAGAAAATACCGTAATATATAAACACGCGCTGAAGAATGCCCTCTTGCCTATAATAACCATGTTAGGGCTATCTGTCCCCGGGCTCATCGGAGGCAGCGTCATATTCGAATCAATATTCGCCATCCCGGGGATGGGGAGGCTCTTCTTTGAATCGGTCATGGCGCGCGACTATCCTGTGATAATGGGGGTGCTTTCGATAGGAGCGCTGCTCACATTATTGGGTAATTTTCTGGCAGACTTAGCTTATTCCTATGCTGACCCCAGAATAAGACTGTTTGCCGGCAGGCAGGAATAACAAAGAAAGAAGCAAGTTTATGCAAGAATTTGTAAAAAATAAGATGGCAGTCGCCGCGTCATTATTTATATTATTGATATTGATTGCGGCAATCTTGGCGCCTGTGGCAGCAACATGCGATCCCAGCGCGACAGATTCAAGATCGGTTTTAACGCCTCCATCAAAAGAGCATATATTAGGAACTGACAGACTGGGCCGCGACATATTCTCGCGAACCGTTTATGGCGCCAGGATATCGCTCTTCATAGGTTTCATAGCAATCGGTATGGCTGTCTTGATAGGAATATTTATCGGAGCAATGGCAGGTTATTATGGAGGCAGTATAGATACGATACTGATGAGGTTCGTGGATACAATGCTCTGTTTCCCGACTATATTCCTGATATTGGCGGTTATATCTTTATTAGGGCCGTCTATATTCAATATAATGATAGTCATAGGAGCGACCAATTGGATGGGTATTGCGCGGCTCGTCAGGGCTCAAGTGCTTACATTAAAAGAGAGGGACTTTGTCGCCGCGTCAAAAGTCATGGGAGCGAAAGATTCCTGGATTATATTAAGACATCTGATACCGAACGCCATAGGGCCTGTCTTGGTCAGCGCCACGCTGGGAATAGGAGGCGCGATATTAGTCGAATCGGCTCTGAGCTTTCTTGGCATCGGCGTTCAGCCGCCTACGCCAAGCTGGGGAAATATCCTAATGGACGGCCGCTCGACTCTCGGAGTCGCATGGTGGCTGACAGTATTTCCTGGATTATTTATACTCTTTACGGTCCTGTCTTATAACATATTGGGCGAGGCATTACGCGATATAGCGGAGCCTAGGTTAAAAAGATGAAGCTTCATGTGAATATATTAGAGGTAAAAAATTTAAAAATATACTTTCATACATCGGACGGGATCGTGAAGGCCGTTGAGGATATCAGTTTTGAAATAGAAAAGGGCAAGGTATTCGGCATTGTCGGTGAATCAGGATCCGGCAAGACTTTAACAGCCGTTTCTATCCTTAAATTGATTTCTTGGCCCGGGAAGATCATGGGTGGAAAAATATTATTTAATGAGACGGATTTATTGACGATGGACGAAAAGGCTCTAAATAATATAAGGGGCTCAAAGATATCCTTGGTATTTCAGGAGCCTGCGAGCTCTTTTAATCCGGTATTTACGATAGGCGAGCAGATCGTAGAAACTGTATTGACTCATCAGGGCGTCAGCAGGAGTAAGGCTAAAGAGATAACGTTCGAATATTTAAAAAGATGCCGGATAGAGGAAGTTAAAAAAACATTCTATGATTATCCGCACCAGCTGTCAGGCGGGACAAAGCAGCGCGCGATGATAGCGATGGCCTTAGTGAATTCGCCCGAGCTTATAATTCTGGACGAACCGACCACAGCTCTCGACGCGACAATACAGGTTCAGATCCTGGATCTACTGGACGAAATAATTCATAAAGAGAATCTATCCATACTTTTCATAAGTCACAATTTTGGAATAATCGCCAGGATGTGCGGCCGTGTCGCCGTAATGCATAAAGGTAAAATAGTTGAATGCAGAGACACGAAGAGCCTTCTCATCAATCCAAAAGAACAATATACTATTTCCTTATTGGAATCCGTAAAGGCATTATCATGGTAATTGTTAAATGCGATCGATTAAAAAAGCGCTTTTTTGGGAGGGCCGGCATCGTCAAGGCGGTTGACGATGTGTCGCTTGAAATAGAGAGGGCTGAGGCGTTCGGGCTTGTCGGGGAATCCGGCTGCGGTAAGACGACTTTGGGTAAGATCATCCTCGGTGTTTTAAAACCCGATTCAGGCAATGTGATTCTCGGAACGAAAAAAATGCAGGTTATTTTTCAGTCCTCCTATAATAGCCTTGATCCAAAAATGAATATATCAGATATACTCTCTGAGGGCCTCATAATAAAGGGCACGGGGCAAGGCGAGATAAAGCGAAAAGTAGAAGCGGCATTAGATTTAGTGAAACTGCCGAAAGAGGCTTTGAAAAAATATCCGCACCAGTTTTCTGGAGGCGAGCGCCAGAGAATCGCGGTAGGGAGAGCTGTCCTTACAGATCCTGAATTCATAGTCTGCGATGAACCGGTCTCAAGCCTCGATGTTACGATTCAGCTTCAGATCCTAAATCTGCTCAAAGAAATTCAGAAGAGATTCGGTATTACATATCTATTTATAAGCCACGATCTAAGGGTTATTAAATTTATGTGCAATAGGTTAGCTGTGATGCGGTATGGTAAAGTCCTTGAGACAGGCCCGGTGGATTATATATATTCTAACCCGTCGCATCCCTATACCCGAAGCTTGTTATCTTCGCATTTTTATGATATTATAAAAAACGATGCAAGCCTTAAGCTATAAAAAAAGCATAAAGACTAAAATCCTCGGGATAGTCCTTCTATCCATCTTTATAATTACCGCCTTACTTGGATACCTTTCATACGATTTCAGCAAGAGGCGCCTTACCTCAATGCTTTCAGAGTCTATAAGAGGCATCGCCGCTACAACCGCAAGTTTCATAAAGGCGGAGGATATCCTCCTTGTCTTGCTTTATTCTGACAAGATAAAAGAAAAATACATGTCTATGAGCTCAGTAACATTTTCACATATCTATGAAAAGATGGAGGGAGGCCAAAAAAACGTTCAAGAAGACAGGTTCAATGAAGCAATGGGCGTTTGCGTAAAATATAAGGACATCCTTACCAACATAAAGAAGATGAATATGATAGACACCCCAATCAATATATATGCAATGGGTAAAAACGGCCTTTCTCTGGTCTTGACAACGGAGAATACAATATTGACAGGCGCTAACTATAATTTAAGGCCCGAATCAGAAAAGGCCATTTTTACTAACCTTGCGCAGTCAACAGGCATATATACTGATAAAGACGGTGTCTGGATATCTGCTTATGCGCCCATTCCTTCTGTGTACTCGGAAAAGGATAAGATGCTCGTTGAAATAAGTTACAAGATCGACGCTTATATATATAGACTACGCAAAGAGCTCGGCATAATTATACTGGTTTGTTTAATAGGGTTCTTAGTCACCGCTTTTATGAGTTACAAATTGGTAAGCGCGCTTGTGTCTGACGTGCAGAAATTAGATAAAGCGGCAAAGGAGTTTGAGGAGGAGCGCTATGATGTACCTGTAGACATAAAGTCTGACGATGAGATCGGCCACTTAGCCGATACCTTTGAGAAGCTCAGGGTGTCGATCGGCGAGAAGATAGACGAGTTGAAACTTGCGATAGTCCGCGAAAAAAGGGCGCACTTAGAGTCTATAGTCGCCCTAACCAACGCGATTGAAATGAGGGATCCCTATACTAAGGAGCACTTAAATAGAGTAGAAAAGTACGCGTTACTCATAGCGCGATGGATACATCTTTCCAAGGGAGAGATGATAGAGCTGAAATATGCCTGCTTTCTTCATGATATCGGAAAGATATACATAGAGGCAGAACTGCTGAAAAAGGTTAAGTTAGCCCCGGGTGATTTTGAGGAGATTAAGAAACATTCTGAAAGGGGCGCCAAGATTATCGAAGGCATCCAATTCTTGGAAGGTGTTAAGGATGCGGTTCTGCACCATCAGGAGCGTTACGATGGTAAAGGATATCCTGGCGGGCTTAAGGGCGAGGGCATACCGCTTCTGGCAAGGATAGTTTCCGTGGCAGATGCCTTTGACTCCATGACAACTACCAGGCCGTATAAAAAAAAGATGAGTTTTGAAGAAGCGATGGATGAGATAGAGAGGAATGCCGGAACTCAGTTCGACCCTAAAATATGCGAAGTATTCCTTAGATACAGAAATAGCATCGAAAAGATAGCGAAGAAGCACTTCATATGTTCCGTTGATTGATACCTTCCTACCTTCCGGCAGACATTGGACTGTCTGTGGTGGGATTCCGCCATGAGTTGTAAAAAAAGTATATAGACTTGCCATCGGGAAGGCAACGTATAATATCCTCTGTAAACTCAAGCTAAAATTTATGGCCTGCCATTGAAAATTCTCGGGGTCCTGCCACTGCTACAGCCTTTTGTTTTTAGGGCTCGAGGGTGGCAGTGTTCATCCAACTTTAGCTTTAGTAGCTTGTTCTCCCGCCGGGCGCACTTCGTGCTTGGCGGGATCCCGCCAAAGCGCAAGCGACGGCGGGAATAGATCATAGGTAGCAAGTCTTTTAGCCGATAGTCCCCCCTCGCCCATTCACCAAAAGGCT
>MHFG01000073.1 GCA_001804065.1 Omnitrophica bacterium RIFCSPHIGHO2_02_FULL_46_20 | reverse complement strand
GGCGATTAAAACCCCGTCAACAATTACTCTTTGATTACTGAATATAGAAATATTCCGCGCGGTGATTACGCCTGAACAGGTAAGCGAAGTAACATCCAATAAGGAAGGGTCATATGGAAGGTTGGTTTTTAAGATTACGTCGGCGAAGTTATATCCGGGAGGGGCGCGCCCGCTCAACACTCCGTAGAATCCCAACTGATCAAATGCGCTGATTTCTACTCCTCCTCCGTCCCCGGCGCCGCTGCCTCCGGAAACATCAATCTTTCCTCCATTAATATATGTGCCGCCCGTTCTGGAATTAATTCTTATTCTTCCTCCGCTGCCAACTATGCCCAAAGCCATAGCCGCGGTAACGCTATTCTCATCCAAGACCGTTTCAGCCTCGGATATCAAATCGATCTCTCCTGCAGCGCCGCCCTCAAAGGCATTGGCGGATATCACGCCTTGCTGTAAAATTTTATACGCATCGACTGAAATCGCTCCGCCATTAGGCATAGCAACCGAAGAACCATCCGCAATAACCTGGCCGATATTAGTAAAATCGGTATTTATGGCGTTTATCGTTACTTTTCCTGCCTCTATTATACCTGTATTAAGGATAGGCGCGCCTTCCGCGGCCAGCGTGACTTCGCCGTTCTTCTCTATTAAGGATTTAGCTTCTATAATACCTGAATTATTAATCGCGTAGTTAAATACCCCATTAAGCGTCTTGGCTGTCAGGGTAACTGTCCCGCCGTTTGCCGAGATTGTGCCGCTATTCTCTATCGCGCTATCAATCTTCGCGCCATCAGGGCCGAATATCGCGGTCTTCACCGCTTCATCTATAGCTACTGAAATCGTCGCGCGGTCATCCAGCGCTATTGTGGTCAATGTAATATTTTCGCCTGCTCCGAGAACTATCGAACCTAACCGGGCCTGGATAGTGCCCGTATTATTTATTGCCTGTGAAAGGAGGCATACATAACCACCCGGCTGAGGTATGAGCTTGCCGTGGTTGAATATATATGCGCCCTGGCCCACAAAGGTGAATTTGCCTGTCTCGCATCCCCTCAAGAAGTCCGCGTTATTAATATTCAATGTAGATACCACTATACTGGCGGCGTTAACCTGTGAGGCAGGGCCAAATACGAATCCGGCCGGATTGACCATGAAAAGGTTGCCGTTAGAAAAATAAGAGCCGAAGGCGGACGTCACGGCGCCCGTGTCAGACCTAAGCAATGCGTTATTAGTGGAAGAGAGAAGAAGAATATTTACAATTTCGCCTGTGATCGTGGAGATATTGCCCTGGGCTATTATGTTAGAAGTTGACGCTGTTATAGTCGTGGTCAGGCCTATTTGCGAGATTTGAGCCTGGCCTTCCACTATATGCACATTAAACGCCGGGGCGGCTGTTTCATCGGCCGCGAGAGGATTGGCGGCGCAGAAAAAAGAAACGGACAAAACAAAAATCAATGTTGCGATTTTAGCTCTGTCCGAAATTTTAAAGTTCTGTGCCGCGCAATGCGCCATAAAAATTTTTTATTCTTTCAGTAAAAAACTTTTTGCAGCGTGAAAATATTATCTACAAGTTTATACGAAAAACAAAACTATGTCAACAAAAATATTCTAACTTTTTTCTACCTAACTGGAATCTTGACGCGGTTTTTATTTCTCCGACGGAGAAATAAGTGTAAAAAAAGAGTTTAGAATTTTTTCCCTACGTCAATGTACGCGTTGGGTGTGTCAAACTGCGCTTTTCTGTCTAAGCGATAACTGACTTCAAACCGCGTGAAAAAATCTTCCGGCAGATTAAATCTCATACCGAAACCCCAGCCATGTATTGTCTTGTCTTTCTTTTCTGTCGGCAGTGGATTTTTTAAGTGCACATATCCCATGTCATAAAAAGCGACGAGGCGCGTCGCGTCATAGAATGTCGACTTTGATAAAGGGACTCTTATCTCTTTGGGAAGACCATACGGCGGGAAGGACCACTCAACAGTTGACGACAAGCCCGAATCGCCGCTATATTCCGCGGGCGCGTATGACCTTACGGTTGTAATACCGCCGAGCTGGAATTGCTCAACGGCTAACATATTGTAATTGGTGGCCTGGAAACCATTCTTCCATAATATATAGGAAGAGAATGGCATGGGCTGTAATCTATAAATGTTTCCTATGAGTTTTCCGAATTCGGCGCCTGCGCCCGCCCTCGTGGCGGACGGGTCTTTTTTGTGCAGGTCCCCTCCGGATAGGCCGACATCCTCTTCCACAGATATGACTGTCCTGCCCCATTTATCGGTCATGTCAAGGTCGAATCCCGCCTTCACGACCCTGGCCTCGTCTCTTGAGGCCTTTGTTTCATTGGTGTAGTTCCTGATATGCTTATAATCAAAACCGCAGCTGGCCCTTAAGTCGACATTATCCGTGTCGATAAGCGGGGCAGTTAGAAATGCGCCCCCTATCTCGGACTCGCCTTTTATTTTATTGGCCTTGAATTCCTTGCCCAATCTTGACGTGCTCCAGAGCCAGTATGCGCCTGCCTCCAGGGACCCAAACAAAGGAACGGCATAGCGGAGCTGTGTCAGGTCGAAGAATTCGTTCTGGCCCTTCTGATATTTAAAATAAAATTTATCATCCAACCCCAGCAGATTATTGTGTTCGGCCGTTACGGTGTGCCTGTCATAATTTATGTAGCGCGAGCCGAAATTGTCATATTCATATCCGATATGGATCGGAAGCTTCTCTTCCACCTCCAATACGATATCCGTTGTGCCGGGCTCTTTTCCGGGAACAAGGACTGATTTGACGAATCTGTCCGGATGCTCGTTTATCTTGACGAGGGATTTCTGGAGGGCCTTGTAATCGAAAAAGTCACCGGCCTTGAGCTTTAATTTTTTTTTGATTAAATTGGACTTGAAATAACGGTTGCCTTTTACTTCTACTGTCCCAAGCCTGCCCTCAACCACCATTATGACAAGAAGGCCGTCCTTGATGGACTGGGGTGGAAGATACGCCCTTGATGTTATCTGGCCCTTCTTCCTGTATTCATCAGTAATGAGGTCGCATATCTTCTGCATCTCGGTTAAGCTCAGCTCCTTACCTTTATATGGGGCGGTTATCTTATCGATAGCCCCCTTGGAAACCAGTGTCGAGTCCCTTACCTCTATATCATTAACAAGGATCGACTTTCCTTCCGCCAGGGGGACAGCCTTTTCTTCAATTACCGCCTCCTCGGGCTTTTCTTTCTTTGTGGTTATCTGTCTGGTGAGCTCCCTCTGCCTCTCGAGGTCCGCCTGTGTCTTATCTATTCCGCCGCCGGTCTGGCCGGGCGGCGGGGTCTGAGGATAGGCGTTATTATAAAAAAATGCGGTGAAACAAAAAACGAATGCCAATATCAGATATTTTTTCATTTTTTATCCTTTTTTTAATTAGCCCAAGTTTATCATTTTTCTGCGGCCGTGTCAATAGTTATATATTATTCCTCGTATAAAATTTGTGAGTCAATTTAACCGCTATAAATATCGCGATAACTCCCGCTAAAATCAAAACCGCGGGCTTGGTATATTTAACAAGGCTTGCCCCGAAAACAGACAAAAGGAAAATCCTCGGAACGACCCCTATTAGTGTGCAGATAGCGAAAGGTATGGGCGGAATCTTCGTTATACCGGCCGCGATCGAAAACACCTTAAACGGAACGATCGGCAGGAGCCTGCCTATCAATACGCTGTATACGCCGTATTTTTTGGCGAATGCCTCAGCCTTATATATATGATGAGGCTTGATCAAAATAAATTTTCCATATTTAAGTATCGCGGGCATGGCAGCGTACCGGCCCAGAAAATATCCGACCATGGCTCCTACGGCCGCCCCAAGAGAGCCAAATATCAATATCGACGCCATAGGAACACCTATAGCGCCCGCGCCTATTATAACCACTTCCGACGGTATCGGGACCACGCTCGATTCAAGAAACATGCCTATAAAAACGCCGAGATCTCCAAGGTCGCGTATTATACTTATCACGCGCTGAAGAAGCCAATTTTCCATTATCTATCCCATCCTTCTTTCCCTATCAATGGCACGAACATACAGCCGCAGATTTCGCTCGTCCGTATAGCATGGCCTGTCTTCTCAACAATGGTCATGACCTGGCCAAATCCGCTTCCGCCTATGGGGATTACCAGCCTGCCATTGTCTTTCAGTTGATTGACCAGGCTCTCAGGTATGCCGGGCGCGCCGGCTGTCACAATTATGCCGTCATAAGGAGCGAATTCTTCCCAGCCGAGAGTGCCGTCGCCCACTTTTATTTTAACATTTTTATACCCGAGTGAATCGAGAGCCTTTTTTGCCGTATCGGCAAGATCCTGAAACCTCTCGATCGAATAAACCTCTTTTGCCAACTTGGCAAGAATAGCTGCCTGATAACCGCTGCCTGTGCCCACTTCCAAAATCCTCTCATCGCCTTTAAGTTTAAGCGATTCTGTCATGAGGGCAACCATATAGGGCTGCGATATCGTCTGGCCGCCCCCTATCGGAAGCGGGTAGTCATTATAGGCGCTCTGCCATAACTCCTTTGGCACGAACTCGTGCCTCGGCACTTTATTGAAAGATTCAAGGACTCTTTTTTCTGAAATGCCGCGGGGTATAAGCTGCTCCTCGACCATCTTTTTTCTCATTGCCTCAAAATCCAAGTCCTTCATCGCCTCACCGTATTAATGAGGAGCGATATGAATCTTATCGTGTCAATGATCGGATTGATCTTGCTCTTTTCGCCCTTATATACCGTCTTGATAGGAACAGAGTATATTTTAAAACCTTTCTTAGCCGCTTTTATGAGGAACTCCGACTCTATCTCATAGTTTGAGGATTCCAGATTGATATCTTCCACGGCCTTTCTCTTTATCAGCCTGAATCCGCATTGAGTGTCGGGAATTTTGCGGCCGCACAACTTCGATATCACGCATGACATGAACTTATTCGTAATATTACGCACAAGCGGCATGGAAGAAGTGTCGGACATCCTGTTCCCGATAACAATATCCGCATCCGTATCTTCCATCTTTTTAAAGAAATTATCTATATCGCCCGTCTCATGCTGCCCATCCCCGTCCATAATTAGAGCGGCGGCGAAACCCTCTTTTAAGACATATTTAAAGCCTTCCCTCAAAGACGCGCCCTTGCCCATATTCTTATCGTGCCTTAAGACAACTGCGCCGTTTGACTTCGCGATCGAAGCCGTATCGTCCGTAGAACCATCATCGATAACGCAGGAAGAAAGCCCCTTGTCCCGAAGCTCTTTTATTATGCCGCCCACAGTTTTGGCTTCGTTATATGATGGTATCAGTACGCAAGTTTTTATCATTATTGCCCCAAAAATATTTAAAAACATACCACTGGTCAGGATACTGCCTTACGCTGCGCTCCACGGAAGATAGGTACTGCCTCATGACCTTTCCGACGCTCTCCTCTTCGTCCGCCGCCGCTTCCGGATATATCGGCCTTTCGAAGACAATCTTGAACGTATCATCATTTTGCCTGATCATAAAACCGCACACTATTGCCGCGCCGGTTCTAACGCATAATACCGCGGGGCCTTTCGGCATAATGGCCCGCCTGCCAAAAAAATCCATTGACACGCCCTTGCCCGAGAAGTTCCTGTCGCCTAACAGGGCCAAGAGCTCGTTATTCTTTAAGACATTGTAGCAGGATCGCAGGCTTGGGCCTATCTCAATCGACCTGAAATTACTCAACGCTCTTTGATTTATAAAAAATTCATTTATCTTTTCGTCCTGATGAGTCAACACAACCGCGCTTATGGGATAACCCAATTTTCCAAATACGTGGCCGCCTAACTCCCAATTACCCATGTGGGCGGATAATATTATCACGCCCTTGCCCCGCTTCAGGGCTTCGTCGATATTAGAGAGGCCTTCCAATTTTACGAATTTTTTTATATACTCGGAATCTATCTTGGAGAACCTGAAAAAATCAACCAGATATTTCGCGAAATTCCTGAATACATCTTTTGCTATTATCTTCAACTCTCTGCTTTCGCGAGGCGCCGAAGGGCCAAGAATTATCTTAATATTTTCTATTACCGCGCGGCGCTCTTTAGTATACAGAGAATAGTGTATGTCAGCTAAAAAAGCGGCAATGCGGTAAGTGATTTTTAGAGGAAGTTTTAAGGAAAAATAATGGCCGATTCTATATAATAGCTGAAATATCATGCGGCAATCTCTAAAATCAGCTTGGCTATTTTTACCGCGCTGTCAGGCTTTGAAAGACTCCTCGCTTTGTCGCTCATTTGACGAAGTTTTGTCTTGTTGTAGAGCAGTTCTTCGAACATTATCACGGCATCGGAAGGGCTTCCCGCCTTAACGGCCGCGCCTTCCTTAAGTAAAAACTTTGTATTCATCGCCTCTTGCCCCGGCAGAGGATTTATGATGAGCATGGGAAGCCCCTTGGCGAGCGCCTCCGCGGTAGTTATTCCGCCTGGTTTTGTAACGATGACCGTCGATACCTGCATAAGTTCTTCGATATTATCGGCAAAATTAAAAATAAGCATCTTCTTTTTAAAGCGGCGCTTCCGTCTTTCAAGCCATCTATACAGCTTTTTATTGGTTCCTGACGCTACTATCGCCTGCAAGGTTAGCGGCGATCTATCAAAAAGCGCGACTAATTCCTTTATAGGCCCCAAACCTTGCGTCCCGCCCATAATCAGAATTATCGGCGCTTTCGGATCAAGGAAAAGTTTTTTACATATGCTTTCCTTGTCCTGCGATTGTTGGAATTTTGCGTCAATAGGTATGCCGTAAGGCATAATCTTCGCGGGATCAATGCCGTTATCTATGAGCTTCCGGCCTGTTTCAGGCGACGGCACAATATATTTGTCTACCTTATCGAATATCCAGTATGAATGCGGCGCATAATCTGTCAGGACGCCTATAAGCGGAATATTTAAATTGAACGTCTTTTTGTAATCGGCTATAAGCCCGCACGGAAAAGCCTGCGTGCATATAACGCCGTCGGGCTTGAATTCCTCGAGGAGCGTCTTTAATTTACCCGTGTTAAAATGATGTATCATGTCTCTCAGCTTCTGAACCTGTTTCATAACCTTAGGATTATCGTAAAGGTAGCCCCAAAGCTCGGGCGTTCTTTTAACAACGCTCATGTAAGTTCTATTAATAATCTTTTCAAGGATAGGGTTTGTGTAGTTAAAAGAGTTTATATTGAGCGCTTCAACGCCGGGATCTATTTTTTTCAGCGCTCTTTCTATGGCAATAGTCGCGCAGTGGTGGCCCGAATCTTCGGATATGTAAAGAAGCAGAATCTTTTTTCCCATGATTACTCTATTATCGCGATCGTTTCTCCGACCTTGGCCGCGCCGCCTTCGCTTACCAAGACCTCTTTAACGGTCCCTGACACGGGACTCGGCATATTAAAAGTCGCCTTATCCGTAACAAGCTCAACGAGGTTCTCGCCTTCTTTAACAGTCTCGCCTACCTGTTTATGCCAGTATGAGATGCTTGCCTTATCGACACCTTCAGCCAGTAGCGGTAATGTAACGTTTGTCATCGTGTCTCCTTCGATTTTGTGAAACAAATTTTAAAATTTTCTTCCGCGAAATAAGAACTTCGCGCAAACGGAGCGGAATTTACATTTTTAAACCCCATCTCTTCGCCTATACTTTTATATTCTCCAAATTCTTCGGGCGTTACGAATCTTGCCACAGGCAGGTTTTCTTTACCCGGCATTAGGTACTGTCCTATTGTCAACATATCGCAATCGGACGCGCGAAGATCTTTCATGGTCTCGACAACCTCTTCTTGCTTTTCGCCGAGGCCGACAAGGATAGCCGATTTAGTCAATTGCCCGCGCTTCAATTCCTTTATCGTCCTCAAAATAGCAAGCGACCTTGAATAGTCAGCGCGTGAACGCACCACAGGGTAGAGCCTCCTTACAGTCTCGATATTGTGGCCTATTATATCCGCGCCTGACCTTACGATTGTCTCTATGGACGCCTTTCTCGCGCCAAAATCCGGAACGAGCAATTCTATGACAATATCTTTCGACGCGCATCTTATAGATTCGGCCGCTCTCGCAAATTGACTCGCGCCGCCGTCACTAACGTCATCCCTGGATACAGAGGTCAAGACTACATGCTTTAAGCCTAATCGTTCGACGCAGCCTGCTATCCGGGCAGGTTCTTCCGTATCAATCCCGAGCAAACGATGTTTCGACAAGCTTGGTATTCGCGCGTAGAGGGATTGATCCTGAGCTCCTGCCGAAGGAACAGTTGGATTCGACTCGCCTTTCGCGACAGAACAAAAACCGCACGATCTTGTGCATACCTTTCCTAATATCATAAAGGCGGCGAATTTCTTTGAGAAACATTCGGTTTGATTTGG
Source organism: Omnitrophica bacterium RIFCSPHIGHO2_02_FULL_46_20 (assembly GCA_001804065.1). Lineage (GTDB taxonomy): Bacteria > Omnitrophota > Gorgyraeia > 2-01-FULL-45-10 > 2-01-FULL-45-10 > MHFG01. The sequence goes on along the minus strand of MHFG01000073.1, from coordinate 7,982 downwards.
ACACATGCTCGATTCGCAGACCGTATTAACCGAAAAATCGGCCAGCGCTTTCTTTGTCTCAAAGAAGGAGCTATTAACTACCACTCTTTTCTTGAGCCATTGGGGAACGCCAAATACCTTATTAAACTCGCTTGAAAATACTTTCTTCGCCTCATACATAGGAACGGCCTGCCGCGAGACCTTCGCCAAAGATGTTACTCTTAAACTCTTTATGCCGCAGGGATTTATCATCGAAAAGAATTCTATATCATTACTTATATTTACACTGAGACCATGATAAGTTACCCAGTCTTTTGCGGCCACGCCTATGAACGCAATCTTCTCTTCGCCGACCCATACACCAGTAGACCCTTTGCGGGTCATGCCTTTAACGCCATATTTTTTTAAGAAAGAAACAACGACTTCTTCCAACTCCCTAAGATAATTATGGAGATCTCTCACTCTCTTCTTGAGGTCTATTATTGGATAAGCAACTAATTGGCCGGGGCTGTGAAATGTTATATCTCCGCCTCTATCCACATCGAGAACCTTTATACCCTTTTCGCTTAAAAACTTTTCGTCAACTAAGAGATTATTTCTCGAGCCGCTTCTGCCTATCGTAAACACAGACGGATGTTCAACAACCAACGCCAAATCGCCGATTATTTGAAGCTTCCTCTTGGAAACCAGCTCACGCTGCGTTTTCAAGGCATCTTCATAATCTATGAGGCCCATATCTAGTATCATTTTATATGCTGTGTATGGGCGTTCCGCAAAAAACATGCGCGGCTTCCTGGAATATTTCCGATAATGTCGGATGGCCGTGAACTATATTAGCCCAATCTTTTATGTTTATGCCGATGGATTTAGCAAGCACTGCCTCGCCTATCAAGTCACACGCTTCTTCCCCTAATATCTCAACGCCAATAATATTCCCTTTTGAGTCGCCGGCAATCTTTATGAAGCCTTCGGGCCTGCCCATTAGATGCGCCTTTCCTGAAGCGAGATACGGAAATTTCGCGATTTTTATATCGGGGTATTTAAGAAAAGCTTCTTCTTCTGTTAATCCGACACTCGCTACCTCGGGATCGGTCCAGACACAGTTCGGCACTCCCGCATAATCTATTGTTCTTGTTTTGCCGAGGATATTATCTACAGCCGCCATCCCGTCATATGATGCCTTATGCGCGAGGAGCGGCCCTCTAACGCAATCGCCTATCGCGTAAATACTCTTTACAGATGTCCGCAAGTTTTCATCTACCAGAATCCTCCCCTTCTCTGTCTGGATTCCCAGGCCCTCAAGGCCGATACCTTCTGTATTAGAAATTCTGCCGACCGATATCAGCGCTTTTTCAGCCTCTATCACATTGCCGCCTGAAATCTTCAGCTTAAGAGAGTTTTCTTTCGTAATCGATTCTAATTTTGCGGCCGTATGAATTGAGACGCCTCTTTTTTTGAAGATAGCTTCCATCTTCCTTGAAACTTCTTTAGACTGCGTCGTTAATATCCTATCCAAAAGCTCCACTATAAAAACTTTCGAGCCCAGCGCATTGAATAGACTCGCGAACTCGCATCCTATGACACCGCCGCCGACTATGCCGATACTCTTCGGCAGTTCCTTTATCTTCAGAATGCCGTCGCTTGAGCATATATCGACCTCGTCTGATTCAATGCCTGGAATAGACATGGGCCTGGAGCCTGTTGCTATAATTATTGATTTGGCGTTCAATATATCGCCGTTGACACTTACAGTATCGGCTCCTACGACCTTCGCGGCGCCTTTCAAAAGTTCTATTCGACTTCCCCTGAACAAGGTTTCTATTCCGGCCCTTAAGCGGTTCACAACGGCGTCTTTTCTCGCGGCTATCGCGGGAAAATTTATCTTAAAGCCGCCGGCTTCAATGCCATATTCTTTTGATTCCTTTATCTTTGAAAGAATCGATGCCGAGTAAAGAAGAGCCTTTGTGGGAATACAGCCTCTGTTCAGGCAGGTTCCGCCCAGCAGGTCTTTTTCAACTACACAGACATTCAATTTGCGGCGAGAAGCATACAGGGCCGCTACGTAACCACCCGGCCCCGAACCTATGATGACGAGGTCATAACTTTTCATTATAGTAGATTATTTAAACCCTTGACAGCCTGGGCCGATTTCGCGAGCGCGGCCTTCTCTTCTTCCGAGAGGCCAAGCTCTATGATCTTTTCTACGCCGTTTTTCCCTATTTTACAGGGGACGCCTATACATAGATCTTCCAGGCCGTACTCTCCTTCAATATACGCAGAAGCGGCGATCGTCTCTTTGGTGTCTTTTATAATAGCGTTTAGCATCTTGAATACCGCGGCGCTCGGTGAAAAGAAAGCGCTCCCTGAGCCGAGAAGAGATACTATTTCAGCGCCGCGGCCGCATGTCCTTTTTACAATGGCATCCAACCTGTCTTTTTTAATCAAATCTGTTACAGGCTTGCCATTCACGCGTGTCTTCGATATGAGCGGGACCATCGTGTCGCTGTGGCTGCCCAGTATATATGTCTCCACAGAAGATCTGGCGACTTTTAGTTCGTCGGCTATCAAGTAGATAAAACGGGAGCTATCCAAGGCGCCGGCCATGCCCATAACCCGCTGCTTCGGGAACCCAAGCGCTTTATAGGCAAGGTATGTCATGGTATCCAGCGGATTCGTAACTACTATTACGATAGAGGAAGGCGCGTTCTTTTTTACTTTGCCGGCGACATCTCTTATTATAGCGGCATTCTTCGCTATGAGGTCGTCCCTTGTCATGCCGGGCCTTCTTGGCAGGCCGGCGGTTATAACGACTATCTCGGAAGACTTTATCTCTTCGTAATTGTCCGTGCCTAAAATATCTCTTTCATGGCCTATTATGGGCGCGGCGTCAAGAAGATCGAGCGCCTTACCCTTGGCGACGTTTTTCAGAATATCGACCAGAACAACGTCCGCCATGCCGGTTTCTAAGACTCTTTGCGCAAGCGCCGCTCCAACCGCGCCGGCGCCGATTATGGATATCTTTTTAGTCATTTAATCTTTCTTATAATCGCGTCCGCCATTTCGCGCGTTCCCACGGCAGCCGGATCGTTTCTGTCTTTTTTCAGATCGTAAGTAACGGATTTACCCTCTTCGATAACGGAAGCAATCGCTTTCTCAAGTTTCAACGCGCGCTTTTCTTCGCCCAGATATTTCAGCATCAGCACGCTGGACAAAAGAATGGCCGCAGGATTAGCCTTGTTCATACCCTTGTATTGCGGCGCGCTTCCGTGCGTCGGCTCGAATACAGCGGCCTCTTCCCCGATGTTGGCGCCCGGCGCTACGCCCAGCCCGCCGATAAGCCCCGCGGCAAGGTCGGATATAATATCGCCGTAGAGATTTGGCAGCACCAGCACATCGTAATCTTCCGGCTTCTGGACCAACTGCATGCACATATTATCGACTATCCTGTCCTCAAAAAGAATCCTTCCTTCGTAATATTCAGCAATTTCGCGCGCGGCCTCGAGGAAAAGGCCGTCCGTATATTTCATGATGTTTGCCTTATGAACAGCCGTGACCTTTTTTCTATTATTCTTCAAGGCATATTCAAAGGCGAACTTGACGATCCTTTTCGCGCCCTCGGACGAAATCGGCTTTATACTGATAGCGGAATCCGCCCTTATCGACTTTGCGCTCAACTTTTCAAGCATCGCTATGAGGACCTTTGTATCTTTTAATCCTTTTTCAAACTCTATGCCGGCATAAAGATCTTCCGTGTTCTCTCTTACTATGACAAGGTCGATATTTTCATATCTTGAACGAACTCCTTTATATGTCCTGCAGGGCCTCAAGCAAGCGTAAAGATCCAGCGCCTTTCTCAATTCAACATTGACGCTTCTAAAGCCCCCGCCTACAGGCGTTGTGATCGGCCCTTTAAGCGCGACTTTATTTTTTCTTATCGAATCAAGTGTGCGGCGAGGGAGCGGGGTATTATATTTTTCAATCGCGCCCTGTCCCGCTTCCATGACCTCCCACGTGATATCAAGGCCGAGCGCGTCAACGCACCTTTTCGCGGCATCGCTGATCTCCGGGCCGATTCCATCTCCGGGAATTAACGTAATATTATATTTACTCATCGAACTTGAATCCCCCGTATTTTTTGAAATGCTCGATAACCCCGCCGTCTTCTAAAAGTTTTTTCATAACGCTTGGTATCGGTTTTATCTCGAATGACAATCCTTTACTAACGTCTTCGAGTCTGCCTCTGTCGATATCTATTTCAACCGTGTCGCCGTCATCTATGAAACTAGTATCGCTCTCTATCAGCATCATGCCAAGATTGAAGGCATTTCTATAAAATATTCTAGCAAAACTCTTTGCCACGACCGCATGGAAACCGGCTATTTTAAGCGCCTGCGGCGCTTGTTCTCTCGATGAACCGCAGCCGAAATTTTCGCCGGCGACTAAGATATCCCCCTTCTTGACGCGCGAAGCGAATTCCGGATCGATATCCTCGAATATGTGCTTTGAAAGCTCTTTGGGATCCTGAATTCTGAATTTATACCGCCCTGAGATAACGTAGTCGGTATTTATATTATCCTGAACTTTTAGCCTTCTGGCAAAATGCTCTTCTTTCCTCATAATCTCTTCCTGTATTCTCTGGGATCGGCTATTTTGCCTTTTATCGCCGATGCCGCTACTGTTGCCGGACTCGCTAAGTATATGAATGAATTGGGGTTGCCCATCCTTCCCTTGAAATTCCTGTTCGCAGTAGATATCGCGACCTCTTCGTCCGCGAGCACTCCGTTATGCGTCCCTACGCACGGCCCACACCCCGGCCCGACCACGACGCAGCCCGACTCGATGAATATATCGATTAAACCTTTTTTAGAGGCCTCAATAAATATTTCTCTCGAAGCGGGCGCGATGACGAATTTAACGTCGGGATGGACCTTGTTTCTTTTCAGAATTTTTGCCGCGATCTCCATGTCCTCTAACCTGCCGTTAGTGCAAGTCCCAAGATAGGCCTGATCTATCTTTGTAGAAACGAGCTCTTCTACATTTGAAACATTATCGACTGTATGCGGTTTTGCGACTTGCGGCGACAAATTTGATATGTCGTATTGTTTTACCGCCGCGTATCTTGCGCCGAGGCCTGCCCGGACAGGCCTCGGCTCTCTTTTTGACCTGCCCGCGACCCATTTCAACACATTATTATCGGCCTCCATCAGGCCGGCTTTGGCGCCCATCTCGACGGCCATGTTCGATATAGTCAAGCGCGCGTCCACGCTTAGAGCCGATATCGCCTCGCCATAAAATTCAATGGACTTGTATGTCGCGCCGTTAGCCCCTATGTCCTTGATTATACGCAATATTATGTCTTTTGAGTATACGCCTGCCGGCAGGCGGCCTTTCACGATGACTTTAATGGTCTCCGGCACCCTGAACCAATTTTTTCCGCATGCAAGGGTAATCGCAAGATCCGTCGAGCCAACGCCTGTTGAGAATACATTTATCGCTCCGTATGTGCAGGTATGTGAATCCGCCCCTAAAACAAGATCGCCGCACGTAACATGGCCATGCTGGGGAATTATCTGGTGACAGACGCCGCAGCCGATATCGTATAGACCCAGATCGAAGTCTCTGGCAAACTCTCTCATCTTTTTATGGATCTCGGAGACGCCTATGTTGGGGCTTGGCGCGCTGTGGTCTATGACCATGCGGAACTTTTCCTTATCGAAAACTTTATTTACTCCGAGCTTCTTAAAACTGTCGATTATTATAGAGCTTGTCCCGTCCTGGCCGAAACAGAAGTCGACATCGCATATAGCGATGTCACCGGCTCTTACATCCAGGCCGCAGTGATTCGATAATATATTTTCAGCTATGGTCTTACCCATTTTTATTTAACCACTCCCCGATTCTATCCATGCCCTTATTTATCGCTCCGACGTTTGCCGCGAAACTCAATCTTATAAACGTATCCGCTCCAAAAGGCTCGCCCGGAATAACCGCTACTTTCGCCTCCTTCAATAATCTGTTCGCGATCACAACGGAAGATTCTTTCAACTTAGAGATATCGCAAAATATATAGAACGCGCCTTCCGGCTTTACGCAAAAAATGTTCTTCATCTTATTTATGCGAGAAATCATAAGATCGCGCCTCTTCTCAAATTCTGCCCGCATATTCTCTACGCATCTCTGATCGCCTGTAAGCGCCGCGAGAGCCGCCTTCTGGCTTATTGAAGCGGGGTTTGAAGTCGCGTGGCTCTGCACATTGGCCGCTGCCTTCATCACTTCAACGGGGCCTGCCGCATAGCCTATACGCCATCCGGTCATCGAATAACTCTTTGAAACGCCGTTCACTGTTATGACAAGGCCATATATGTCTTTTCCTAAAGAGGCTATCGAAATACATTTCTTATTGTCGTAAACAATCCTTTCGTATATCTCGTCGCTTATCACGAAGAATTTATTCTTTACCGCGAGTTTCGCTATTTCTTCAAGCTCATTCAATTCATATAGAGAACCTGTCGGGTTTGACGGACTATTTAATATAAGACATTTCGTGTTTTTCGTGATCTTTGAAGCCAGGTCCTTTCCCGTGATTTTAAAATTGTTTTTCGCGCTTGTTTTAATGAATACGCTCTTCGCTTCAGAAAGGTTCGCCATGGCGGGATAGCTAAGCCAATAAGGCGAAGGGATAATAACCTCGCCGCCTCTTTCGCAAATTGCCTGAAAAATATTGTAAAGGGCGTGCTTCGCTCCGTTGGACACAACTATTTGTGACGGCGAATAATCTAAATTATTATCCTTCTTTAACTTCTTTGAAATGGCTTCGCGCAGCTCAAGCATGCCGCTTGAGGGCGTATATTTTGTAAAACCTTCGTTTATCGCCTTTATGGCGGCTTGTTTTATATGGACCGGCGTGTCAAAATCAGGCTCGCCCGCGGCAAAATTGACCACGTCGATCCCTTCTTTGGCCATCTGTTTGGCCTTAGAAGTTATCCCAAGCGTAACCGATTCGCCTATATCCGCCACCCTTTTCGCCAATCTCATAACGTCCTCTCGTAATTCTGAAGTCTCACCTCTCCCGTCATTCTGAGGCCCCACGTTCCCCTTCGTTTCCCTCAGGGTCAGTGTAAACTCCGGGGCCGAAGAATCTAAACCAACTCCTCATAACGATCCTTCCAATCGGGGTTTGATTTCTCTATCAGTAAAATTTTCTTACTGCGCAGCCATCCTTTAATTTGTTTCTCACGTGTTATTGCGCTCATGATATCGTCAAATATTTCATAGTAAACCAATTTATGCACATTATATTTCTCCGTGAATCCCTCAACTAACTTGTTCCTATGCTCATATACTCGTTTGGCCAGATTACTTGTTACACCTGTATATAAGACATTATTATGCGCGTTCGTCAAAATGTAAACATATCCGTGTTTTTCGATCATATTTCATATTCTTCCCCTTCCCCTTCGGGTCAGGGTCAGAATGACGTAATTGTACAATTAAAGCCGGCATACCGTAATATACAACCTTATACAAAGGATATTTAGCCATCATCCATCATTCTAGTCACGTCCCTCCCGTCATTCTGAGGCCCCGCAGGGGCCGAAGAATCCAATCCTTTAGATCCTTCATTCGCCGGAGCCTGCACTTAAGAGAAGCGAATGTGGCTCATTCAGGATGACACATGTGCCGTCATTCTGACTCTGACCTTCAAGCACATTCGCTTCGCTCAGTGTAAACTCCGCGAAGGAAAAAAGGACGAAGCGATCTTAATCATTATAATACATTTCGTAGAAATCTCAAGGGGAAACTTCGCGCGGTTTTTTTATAATAAAAAAGGCCATCACTCATCATAAGATCGGTGATGGCCTTGTGCTCCGCTACAACCATACGTATTACGCCGCAATAAGAGCCTTCGCTGCCAATTCGTACAATTTCTTCAAATCATTAGTCTCAAATCTGATTATTCTAGGCAGGCGTAGTTTATCTGTCGCCGCGCTTGCGGAAAAGAC
>MHFG01000072.1 GCA_001804065.1 Omnitrophica bacterium RIFCSPHIGHO2_02_FULL_46_20 | reverse complement strand
TTACCGTGGTCGATGTGGCCTATAGTGCCGACGTTTACGTGAGGTTTATTTCTAACAAATGTTTCCTTTGCCATAAGTCCCTCCTAAATAGTTTTCTTGACGATCTTTTCCGATATATTTCTAGGCACTTCGTGGAAGAAGGAGGGCTCCATTGTATGGGTGGCCCTGCCCTGTGTAAGGCTCCTAACTGTGGTAGAATAACCGAACATTTCGTTTAACGGCGCGAACCCTCGTATAACCTTAAGGTTGTGCCTGTCATTTATCGCGGATATCCTGACCCTGCGCGAATTCAGATCGCCTATAACGTCTCCCATATATTTTTCAGGGACTTCAACTTCCAGATCCATTATGGGTTCTAAAAGAATTGAGCCGCCGTTCTTCAGGCCTTCGTCGAATCCTATCTTCGCGGCCATCCTGAACGCTATGTCTGATGAATCGACCTCATGGAACGAACCATCTACTAACGTCACTTCAACATCAGTCACTGGGTATCCGGCCAAAGCGCCGTTCCTGGCGCCTTCATGCACGCCTTCTTCAACCGATTTTATATACTCTCTCGGTATAGCTCCGCCGATAATCTTATTATTGAATATGATGCCTGCGCCTTTCGGCGCCGGCGCCACATCGAATACAACGTGCCCGTATTGTCCGCGGCCGCCCGACTGCTGAATAAACTTGCCTACGGCGCGGTTGATCTTCGTGATAGTCTCTTTATAAGCTACCTGCGGCTTATCTACATTTGCCGCCACATTAAATTCGCGCAGCATCCTGTCTACGATGACTTCGAGATGAAGCTCGCCCATGCCGCTTATTATTGTCTGACCTGTTTCTTTATTGTATGTAACCTTGAATGTGGGGTCTTCTTCCTCTAATCTATTCAATGCCATACCTAATTTTTCTTCATCCGCTTTTGTCTTAGGCTCTATAGACATAGAGATGACTGGCTCCGGGAAATGTATCGCTTCCAGAATTACTGGGCTGTCTTCGTCGCATATCGTATCGCCTGTCTTCGTATTTTTTAACCCGACTGCCGCCACGATATCGCCCGCGCAGGCCTTTTCGACTATCTCTTGTTTATTCGCGTGCATCTTTACCAGTTTTCCGACACGCTCTCTCAGGCCTTTGGTCGAGTTGTATGTATATTCACCGGATTTTAGTATTCCGGAATATACCCTTAAGTACGCCAATTTCCCGACGAACGGATCTGCCTTGATCTTAAAGACCAGGCCGCAGAACTTCTCATCATCTAACGGTTTTCTCTCAACCTCTTCTTCAGTCTCCGGATTTTTTCCTTTTACCGGCGATATGTCGATCGGTGACGGCATATAATCGACTATCGCGTCAAGTAACGGCTGGACCCCTCTGTTTTTAGCCGATGCGCCGCAAAGCACCGGAACGACCTTGCCGGTTATCGTAGCATGCCTTATATGTTCTTTTATCTCGTGCGGGTATATGCCTTCTTCATTTATATATTTTTCCATTACGATTTCATCGGCCTCTCCCAGCTTTTCGATCAATTTATGGCGATATTCGCTTGCGATCGCTTTTAGATCGGCCGGTATATCAAGAACTTCAAATGTGGTATTTTCATCCTCACCCTTATAAACAACGGCCTTCATTGTAATAAGGTCTATCATGCCCGAAAAATTAGCCTCTAACCCTATTGGTATCTGCAATATAAGAGGCCTTGCCCCGAGCCTCGAGGATATCTGCTCGACGACCGCCAAAAAGTTGGCGCCTGTTCTATCCATCTTATTTATGAATGCAATCCTAGGCACGTTATACTTATCCGCCTGCCTCCATACAGTCTCTGATTGAGGCTGTACTCCGCCGACCGCGCAAAACACAACGACCGCCCCGTCCAGGACCTTCAGCGACCTCTCGACCTCGACCGTAAAATCTACATGACCGGGAGTATCGATGATATTGATGTTCTTATCCTTCCAGAAAGACGCCGTTGCGGCGCTCATTATAGTGATGCCGCGCTCCTGCTCCTGCACCATGAAGTCCATGGAAGTTGTGCCTTCATCGACTTCACCGATCTTATGGATCCTGCCGGTATAATAGAGTATCCTCTCGGTCGTAGTAGTCTTGCCGGCGTCTATATGCGCTATGATACCGATGTTCCTCAGTTTTTCTATCCTAGTTAATTCTTTTGTGGTCATTTTTATATTTTCTAAAGTTAGAACTTGCGTCATTTTAGCCTACAGCCGGGCTCTTTGCTTACCATCTGTAATGGGCGAACGCTTTGTTCGCCTCTGCCATCTTATGCGTATCTTCTCTCTTTTTTATCGCGCTGCCCTCTCCTTTATAGGCGTCGAGTATTTCATCCGCAAGTTTTACTTCCATCGGTTTTCCTTTTTTAGCCCTTGCGAAATTGCGCATCCATCTCATCGCTATCGACATACCGCGCTCCGCCCTCACCTCTATCGGGATCTGATATGTCGCGCCGCCGATCCTTCTGGGCTTCACCTCTAACAAAGGCCTGGCGTTATCAAGCGCCTTCTGGAAAACTTCTAATGAAGGTTTTCCTGTCTTCTTAGCCGATATATCAAAGCATCTGTATACGATTCTCTCGGCAACGGCGCGCTTCCCTCTTGTCATAATAATATTTATGAACCTGGAAACTGTTACATTTTTGTATTTTGGATCGGGTAAAACTTGTCTTTTTTCAGCTCTTCTTCGCCTCATGTTTATTCCTTAGTGTTTCGTCTTTCGTTTTTCGTCCCTCGACAAAAGCTCGGGCTTAAGCGGCCGCCTTTGCCTGAGCTGTCCCTTTTTCTTTTGGCCTCTTTGCCCCGTATTTAGATCTCGATTTTTTCCTGTCAACAACACCTGCCGTATCGAGAACACCTCTGACAATGTGATATCTTACGCCCGGCAGATCCTTAACCCTGCCGCCTCTAACCAGGACTATCGAGTGTTCCTGTAAATTATGTCCGACTCCGGGTATGTAAGCAGTAACTTCTACGGAATTCGTAAGCCTAACCCTCGCGACTTTTCTTAAGGCCGAGTTCGGCTTCTTCGGTGTCTGTGTTTTCACCTGCAAACAGACGCCTCGCCTTTGCGGGCAGCCTCTCAATGCCGGTGACTTGCTCTTTTTTTTGAACCTCTCCCTGCCGAGTCTGATCAATTGATTTATCGTAGGCATAATTTCTTTCGATTATTGTATTACGACATCTTTAAAGAAATAACCTTGAGCCTGTCTTCAAGGGTTATTCATTGCTTCGATTTCTTTTTAGAACCCTTCTTCGGTCCCTTCTTAGGCCCATTTTTAGATTCTTTCTTCTCTTCCTGTTTTTCCTTGCCTTGCGCCTTCTCTTTCTTTGTCCCTCGACTTTGCCCCTCGACTTTGCCCGGCGCCGTGAGCCTGTCGTCCCTCGACTTTGCTCGGGACGATCCTGAGCTTGCCGAAGAATCAAACGGCTCGGGCCTAATCCCTGAGTCTGTCGAAGCGTCAAAGGGTTTCTCGTCATCAAATACGTGCTTCACCATCTCTATATTTCTATGAACGTCAAAACCTGTTCCGGCCGGTATTAAGTGGCCCATTATTACATTCTCTTTTAACCCCCTCAAATAATCGGTCTTACCGTTTGCCGCGGCCTCTGTCAAAACCCTTGTCGTCTCCTGGAAGCTCGCCGCCGAAATGAAACTCTCCGTATTTAATGAGGCTTTGGTTATGCCTAAAAGAATCGGCGTAGCGCTCGCAGGCTTGCCTTTCCTGTTAACTGTCCTTTTGTTCTCTTCTAAGTACACGTATCTATCGACCTGTTGACCCGAAAGGAAGGATGTATCGCCCTGCTCTTCTATTCTAACCTTGCCAAGCATCTGTCGAACGATCGCCTCTATGTGCTTATCATTTATCTTTACGCCCTGCAGCCTGTAGACCTCCTGCACTTCGTTGACAAGATATTCCTGCAGCTTCTTGTCGCCGGACACTTTTAAAATATCCTGAGGCACAATAGGCCCATCTATCAATTGCTGACCGGCATATACCTTATCGCCTTTATACACGTTTAAATGTTTTCCGTGCGGTATCAGATATTCTTTCTTCATCCCTGTAGATGAAGTAATAACAACCCTCTTCTGGCCTTTCTTTGATTCGCCAAATTCTACAACACCATCGATTTCACTGATGATTGCCGGATCCTTAGGGCGTCTCGCTTCGAATAACTCAGCGACTCTCGGCAGGCCGCCTGTGATATCCTTTGTCTTCGTGACGACGCGCGGGGTCTTGGCCAATATGTCACCAGCAGTAACAGCAGCCTTGTCATGCACTATGATGTGAGCGCCGGCAGGGATCGGATATATTGCCAATACCTCGTCTTTTGGATTAAGCACGAGGATTTGAGGGTGGTAATCCCCTTTGTGCTCGACGATAACCCTATTCTTCAACCTGGTCGCCGGGTCGAGCTCCTCCTTCATCGTGATACCTTCTTTGATATCTTCGAATTTGAGCTTACCCGTAACTTCCGTCAATATGGGAACTGTATATGGATCCCATTTTACAAATATGGCGCCGGCCTTGACCGTATCCCCTTCGGGAGTCCTGACAAATGCGCCTTGCGGAAGCGTGTATCTTTCTAATTCTCTGCCTTCTTCACTATTAATACTGACCTGACCGTTTCTATTGAGGACGATGTATTCGCCCTCTTTTTTAGTCTTAACTACTTTTAAATTATGATGCTTGATTGTTCCTTCGTTCTTTGATTCAATATAAGATTGCTCGACTATCCTCGATGCAGTTCCGCCGATGTGGAATGTTCTCATCGTCAGCTGTGTGCCAGGCTCGCCTATCGACTGCGCCGCTATAATGCCGGCCGCTGTTCCGAGATCGACCATCCTGCCTGTCGCAAGGTCTCTTCCGTAGCACTTCGCGCAAACTCCGTACTTAGCCTCGCATGTAAGAACGGACCTGATCCTTATCTTTTCAATCCCTGTCTCTTCTATTCTTTTTGCTTTTTCTTCCGTAATCTCGCTTCCTGCCTCGACTAAGACTGTGTCTGTGATGACATCAACGATGTTGTCAAGCGCAACCCTGCCGATAATCCTCTCCGAAAGCGGAACGACAACCTCGTCGCCCTCGATGATGGCGCTGATCAAGATTCCGTTAACGGTATCGCAGTCTTCTATTGTTATTATGACATCCTGGGCGACGTCGACCAAACGCCTCGTCATGTAACCGGAGTCGGCCGTCTTCAGCGCGGTATCAGCCAAACCTTTGCGGGCGCCGTGAGTAGATATGAAGTATTCGAGAACTGTCAAGCCCTCTCTGAAGTTCGCCGTGATAGGCGTTTCAATAATTTCACCTGACGGCTTTGCCATCAACCCTCTCATGCCGGCAAGCTGCCTTATCTGTAGTTTAGAACCGCGCGCTCCTGAGTCTGCCATCATGAACACAGGATTGAACTGATCGAGCTCAGCGAATATGAGATCAGAAACATCGTCAGTGGTATGCGTCCACATATCTATTATTTTATTGTAACGCTCTCTATCCGTTATTAATCCTTTTCTATATTGATCTTCGACATGCACCACATCTGCCTTCGTCTTATCCAGATATTCCTGCTTCCTATCCGGGATCTTCAAATCGCTGATAGATATAGAAAGGCCTGCCTTCGTTGCTTCCTCAAAACCGATCTTCTTTAAATCATCCAATAATTTTATAACAGCCTGATGGCCCTTTGCCTTATAGCATTCATTAATGACACTACTCAATTTTGATTTGCTCATGATATCGTTAATAAAGTTCATCCCATCGGGCAATTGCTGATTGAATATCACCCTGCCTACAGTCGTCTCTATTATCTTGCCATCTATAGATATTTTTATCTTTGCATGAAGGTCCGCTTCTTCATCCTGATACGCAATGATGACCTCATCGGCAGAAGAGAACATCTTGCCTTCGCCCTTAGCGCCTGGCTTACCCTTAGTAAGATAATAGCAGCCCAAGACGATATCTTGCGTGGGTGTCGTGATCGGCCTGCCGTCAGCCGGCGAAAATATATTGCTTGAAGACATCATCATTAAGCGAGCTTCCATCTGGGCTTCAACAGAAAGCGGGACATGGACTGCCATCTGGTCGCCGTCAAAGTCCGCGTTGAATGCAGTGCAGACTAGCGGATGTATCCTTATTGCCTTGCCTTCTATTAGTATCGGCTGGAATGCCTGAATACTGAGCCTATGAAGTGTCGGCGCTCTGTTAAGCATAACCGGATGATCTTTGATAACATCGTCGAGTATATCCCATACCTCGAGCTTCGCCTTCTCGACCATCTTCTTAGCGCTTTTTATAGTGTGGACAAATCCTTTTTCTCTTAATTTCTTTATTATGAACGGCTCAAAAAGTTCGAGCGCCATCTTCTTGGGCAATCCGCACTCGTTAAGTTTGAGTTCCGGGCCTATAACTATAACGCTCCTGCCAGAATAGTCTACACGTTTACCGAGAAGGTTCTGTCTAAAACGGCCCTGTTTGCCTTTTAACATGTCACTCAATGATTTAAGGGGCCTATTGCCAGGACCTAAAACAGGCCTGCCGTGTCTACCGTTATCGAATAAAGCATCCACAGCTTCCTGAAGCATCCTCTTCTCATTCCTGATGATGATTTCGGGAGCCTTCAATTCCATTAATTTCTTTAATCTATTATTCCTATTAATGACTCTTCTATATAGGTCATTCAGGTCGCTCGTAGCAAATCTTCCGCCATCAAGCGGGACGAGCGGCCTTAAATCAGGCGGTATCACTGGCAGGATCGTCAGTATCATCCACCAGGGCTTATTTCCTGAATTCTTGAATGTCTCTATTATCCTTAAGATTTTTGTGCTCTTCTTCTGAGCATTATCGGATTTTGAATCCTTTATCTCTCTTCTGATCTTATCGGTAAGTTTATTCAGATCTATCTCTTTTAATAGATCCCTTATCGCCTCAGCGCCCATCTTCGCGACAAACTTGCCGCCGTATTTTTCTCTCAACTCCTTATACCGTTCTTCAGGCAGAAGTTCCATTTTCTTTAGCGGAGTATCGCCGGGATCAGTGACTATAGACTCTTCATAATACAATACTTTTTCCAGCTCTCTTGAAGTTATCCCCAGCAGGATTCCGATCCTTGAGGGAATTACCTTAAAGAACCAGACATGAGAAACAGGGCACGCTAACTCTATGTGGCCCATCCTCTCGCGTCGGACGCTCGATCGGGTGACCTCAACTCCGCACCTGTCGCAGACGATACCCTTATGCTTGATCCTCTTGTATTTTCCGCAGTTACATTCGTAGTCTTTTGTGGGCCCGAATATCCTCTCGCAGAAAAGTCCGTCTTTTTCAGGCTTTAAAGTCCTGTAGTTGATAGTTTCGGGCTTTTTTACCTCGCCCCTTGACCATGCTTTAATAGCTTCGGGAGACGCTATCTTTATGCTTATCGCATTAAACGGATTTACTTCTAGATCTATAATAGAGCTTTTCTCTCTCATGCTTCACTTTCTTGCGGCTTTCTCAATTTTTACGGGTCCTCACTATCGGCGCCGCGCCTTTGCCGTCCCTCGACTTGGTTCGGCTTCGCTCACCACAGGTCGCTCGGGACGACACTGAGCTTGTCGAAGTGCCGAGGCGCCGAATAGTCATTTTTTCCCTTTCTGGAATTCAGGCAATGATTTTCTCTCCATCCTTATGTCAAGGCATAGACTCTGTAATTCTTTTACGAGAACATTAAACGATTCCGGCATTCCGGGCCTTAAAGTGTGCTCGCCCTTTACTATCGATTCATATATCTTGGTTCTCCCCAAAACATCGTCGCTCTTAACAGTTAAAAGTTCCTGCAGCGTAAACGCGGCGCCGTAAGCTTCGAGCGCCCACACTTCCATCTCTCCGAACCTTTGTCCTCCAAACTGCGCCTTTCCTCCGAGCGGCTGCTGTGTAACGAGTGAGTAAGGGCCTATTGAACGCGCATGGATCTTATCATCTACCAAATGCGCGAGTTTCATCATATAGATGTAGCCAACCGTTACCTTCTGGTCGAAATTTTTACCTGTAAAACCATCCCTTACAGCAACCTTGCCTTCTAATGGTATTTTGGCCTCTTTCATCGCCCCCTTTATCTCAGCCTCAGTAGCGCCGTCAAAAACTGGCGTTGCCGCGTAAAAACCTAATACCTTCGCCGCCCACCCAAGATGCGTTTCGAGTATTTGCCCGACGTTCATACGGCTCGGGACGCCCAGCGGATTTAATACTATCTCAACAGGCGTGCCATCCTCTAAATACGGCATATCCTCTTCGGGAAGGATCTTCGCGATTACACCCTTATTTCCATGACGGCCCGCCATCTTATCTCCTACCGATATCTTCTTCTTGCTGGCGACGTAAACCTTTACCTTCTTCAAGACGCCGGGCGGAAGCTCATCGCCTCGCTTTACTCTATCGATCTCTCTTTCAAGCTCGAAAGTCAGTTCCTCTGTCTGGCTATCCAAGAACTTCGTTATTCGCAGCACTTCCTGCTCATCTTCCGGATTATTGTGTAATTTTATACTATCGAGGTCTCCTTTCTCGACTATCTTGGCCATGTCCTTGACTCTTATCGTCCTGCCTTGGGCAATCAGAACCCTGCCGGACTCCTGATTAAGTATACTTGACGCAAGTTTTTTGCCTACAAGTATTTTATGCAATTTTTTGTATTTCTCTTCCTTGGTTTTATTAATCTGGGCCTCGTAAGTTTCTTCAAGGACCTTAATCTCCTTTAATTCCTGCGTCCTCTCCTCTTTGGTCTTTGAACGCGCGTCGCGCCTTGCGAATATCCTGACATCGACAACTATCCCCTCGACCCCCGGAGAGGCGGATAGCGATGTGTCCCTGACGTCTCCTGCCTTCTCTCCAAATATCGCGCGCAATAGTTTCTCTTCGGGCGAAAGCTCTGTTTCGGACTTAGGAGTTACTTTCCCGACTAGAATATCGCCGGGTTCAACCTCAGCGCCTAGGCGTATAATACCGTTCTCGTCTAGATTGCCTAACGCTTCATCCCCTACATTCGGGATATCGCGCGTTATCTCTTCGTTGCCCAAGCGCGTGTCCCTTGCCTCAACCTCAAATTCCCCTATATGCACTGATGTGAACTTATCCTCGCTCACCAATTTTTCGCTTATAAGAATAGCGTCCTCAAAGTTATAACCTCGCCATGGCATGAACGCGACAAGAACGTTTTTCCCCAGGGCCAGCTCCCCTTTACTGGTGCCAACTCCGTCCGCTATGACTTCGCCTGCCTTCACGCCCTGACCTTCCTTAACGAGCGGTCTCTGGTTTATGCATGTATTCGCGTTAGACCTTTCAAATTTTCTTAATTTATAAATCTTGCCGCCTACGACTATCTCTTCTGAGTCGACAATAGACACTGTTCCCGCGTCCGTAGCGACAACCACCGCTCCGGAATCTTTAGCAGTCCTGTATTCCATGCCTGTGCCTACAAAAGGCGCTTCTGTATCCAGTAGAGGAACGGCTTGGCGCTGCATGTTCGAACCCATCAGCGCGCGGTTCGCGTCATCATGCTCGAGGAATGGAATCAAACTCGCCGCAACACTCACCAGCTGCCTTGGCGAGACGTCCATATACTGTATATCTTTCGGAGCCGCCTTCACGAAATCATCCTTGAAACGGCAGAACACTTTATCATCAACGAAGTGTCCTTTGGAATCTATCTTGGCATTCGCCTGCGCTATAACATACAAATCCTCTATATCTGCCGATAGATAATCGATTTTATCCGTAACTCTGCCATTCTCAACTTTTCTATACGGTGTCTCAATAAAGCCGAATTCGTTAAGTTTTGCGTAAGTGCTCAATGAGGATATTAGGCCTATGTTCGGACCTTCGGGTGTCTCAATCGGACAGAGCCTTCCGTAATGCGAATAATGAACGTCGCGGACCTCAAAACCGGCTCTGTCTCTATTCAATCCGCCGGGCCCTAAGCCGCTTAAGCGCCTCTTGTGCGTCATCTCAGCCAGAGGATTTGTCTGGTCCATAAACTGCGAAAGCTGGCTGCGGCCAAAGAAGTCGCGGATAACGCTTGAAATGAGTTTCGCGTTCAATAGATTATGCGGCATGACATTCGCAAGGTCATAGAGGTTCATTCTTTCCCTGCACGCCCTCTCAGCCCTGACTAACCCTATCCTTATCTGATTGAGTAAAAGTTCCCCGACGCAGCGCACCCTTCTATTCCCGAGGTGGTCGATATCGTCTGTATTTGCTTCGTCGTTCTTAACGGCTATCAATTTTAATATTACCTGTATAAGCGTCTCGGGTGTAAGCAATTTCTCTTCCAGAGAAACCTTCATCCCAAGTTTGCGGTTCAACATGTGGCGGCCAACGTTACCAAGGTCGTATCTCTTTAAATCGAAAAATAATCTTTGCACAAGCGTTGCCGCGGACTCAGCTGTCGGCGGATCGCCTGGTCTCATTTTTCTATATATGTCCAGAGATGCCTCTTCTTTTGTCTTATTATTGTCCTTCTTTAATGTATTTATGATTTCAGGATATGATTTTCTCAATACCTCTATATAGCGGATGCCCGCATCCCATATCTTATCGACGAGTTCATCCGTAATAGGCTGATTCTTTTCCGCTATTATCAAATCAGCCTGCTTGTCAAGAACATCGGTCGCGAGTATATAACCGACTAATTTTTCAAGCTGGATACGTCTGGTAAGCTCATGCTTATCGATTCCGCTGAATACCTTGGCAATGGCCTCATCTGTCGAATATCCAAAAACACGTAGTAGCGATGTCGCTAAAAATTTGCGGCGCCTATCTATATAAACATAGAGGACATCATTGATATCTATTTCAAATTCTATCCACGCGCCCCTGTACGGTATTATCCTCGCGGAGAAAAGCGTCTTACCGGTAATATGCGTCTCTTCTTCGAACGATATACCTGGCGAGCGGTGAAGCTGGCTTACGACTACCCTCTCGTCTCCGTTCACGATAAACGTCCCCGTATCTGTCATAAGGGGAATGTCGCCCAGATATACTTCCTGCTCCTTAGTCTCTTTCTTTGATTTCAATCGCAGCATAATCTTTAAAGGGGCGGCATACGATATACCGCGCTTCTGGCATTCATAAATAGCATACTTGGGCTTACCTATATGATAGCTTAAATATTCTAATTTATACTCGCCGTCAGTATTCTCTATCGGGAACACCTCTCGGAATGCGGACTCTAATCCTGTGTTCTTCCGCTTCGCCTTAGGGACATCTGTTTGCAGAAATTCCTTATAAGAATCTAACTGAATATCCAAAAGATTCGGGAGTTCGTAGCATTCTTCTATCTTTGCGTAGCTTTTACGCTTTATCATCTCATCCTTTTTTGCTGAATTACTTTAACTGACCCCTTTGGGAGTTTCTCTTTTTATTTCCCCCGAGGGGTCATCCTGAAGCCCGAAGGGCTGAAGGATCTTTTGAGATCCTTCCTCACTTCGCTCGTCAGGATGAGCAGTCGGAAAGTCGGAAAAACTCCACGACTGCTCACTTTAACTCGATCTTCGCGCCTGCCGCTTCGAGCTGCTTCTTTATCTTATCCGCCTCGTCCTTCGTTGCGCCCTCTTTGATCGTCTTCGGGGCTCCGTCAACGAGATCCTTAGCCTCTTTTAAACCGAGATTTGTGAGTGTCCTCAGCTCTTTAATGACCGTGATTTTATTCGCGCCGGCGCTTGCTAGCACTACTGTGAAAGTCGACTTCTCTTCAACCGCAGCCGCGCCTGCTCCTTGAGCCGCGCCTGCTCCCGCAACCGCAGCCGCAACCGGCGCCGCAGCGGAAACTCCGAACTTCTCTTCGAGCGCCTTAACGAGGTCAGCAAGCTCCAGGACCGTCATAGCTTCTATGATATCCATTACGTCCTTCATCTTCTTCGTCAACTCGACTTTTGCCTCTTTCGTTTCCATTGTTTTCTCTCCTCTCTCTTCCATGCTTCGATTTCGCTTGGGTATAGAACCCTCAAGCTTTTGTCGTCCTTCGACAAAAGTTCAGGACGACCCTGAGCCTGTCGAAGGGCCGAAGGGCTCTATTGCGCCTGTTGAACTTGCGGCGCAGCCTTCTCTTTACCAGTCTTCACCGCGTCTACTACGTATATGAAATTTCTTACTACACCACCCAATACCATTACAAATCCTGTTATCGGCGCTTTTATGCCGCCTACTACCTGCGATAGCAGCGCATCTTTTGTAGGCAGGCTTGCCATCTCTTTTATCTTGTCGGCCGTGAACGGCTTTCCGTCAATATAAGCGCCTTTTATTTTGAATTTTTCATGTGTCTTCGCGAAATTTACGAGCGCCTTACATGTTGCCATCACATCGTCGCCGCTTAATGATACGCCAACTCCGCCCTCGACTATTTTTTTTGCCTCTTCGAGCTTCAGCTGGCCCAGGACAACATTCAGAATAGAATTTTTGACTACAAAGAATGTCGACTGAGAAGCCTTTAGGCTCTTTCTAACGTTCTCAAGGTCTGCGACGGAAGAACCCATGTAATTTGTTATAAAAAAGTTAGGCCGCTTCTTGAGATCCGCGAGGATCTCATTTATCATCCTGTCTTTAACAAGTTTTCCGTAGCCCTGTTTTTCCATTTTTATTTGAACTCCGCCAAATCTAATTTCACGCCTGGCCCCATAGTCGAAGAAATATATAGCGTCTTAACATACTGACCACGCGGCCCTGTCGGATTCGCGCTCATTATAGCATCTATCAATGTATGCGCATTCGTATATAAGGCGTCTTCCGTAAACGATAATTTGCCTACCGGCGCGTGGATGCCCGCTTGCTTATCCATCTTAAACCCTATCTTGCCTGCCTTTACCTCTTTTATCGCCTTAGCCGTATCCTGGGTGACGGTACCGGACTTCGGATTGGGCATGAGCCCGCGAGGCCCAAGCACCTTCCCCAGTTTCGCTATATCTTTCATCATATCGGGTGTTGCTATCGCTACATCAAAATCGAGCCAACCGCCCTGTATCTTTGCCGCCAAATCTTCCGCGCCCACCGCATCGGCGCCCGCCTCTTTTGCCCTCTTTTCTTCCTCACCCTTACAGAAAACTATGACCCTCACCTTTTTACCGGTGCCATGGGGAAGCGCGATAGCCCCGCGGATAGATGCCGAGGCCGCTTGTTTCGGATCTACCGTTAATTTTGCAGACACCTCGAGTGTTTCGTCGAACTTTGTCTTAGGCGTTTTTTTCAGTATCGCTATAGCTTCTTTAAGGCTGTGCGCTTTCGTCTTATCAAATAATCCTGCGGCAATTTTCATCCTTTTTGATAGTTTATTAGCCATTGCTTTCCTCTACATCTATACCCATACTGCGCGCTGTTCCCTTAACTATATTTACGGCCTTTTCCATATTCGGCGCATTCAAATCCTTCATCTTTAAAGTTACTATCTCTTTTATCTGATCTATTGTTACCTTACCAACCTTCTCTTTATTAGGAGTGCCGCTTGCCTTTGCTATGCCGCATGCCCTCTTCAAGAGCACTGAGCACGGTGGGCTCTTTATAATAAAGGTAAATGTCCTGTCCTCATAAGCAGTAATAACAACAGGCAGTGTCAAGCCTTCCTGGCCTTGAGTCTTCGCATTGAATTGTTTGCAGAAATCCATTATGTTGAGCCCGTGCTGGCCCAGCGCAGGCCCTATCGGAGGCGCTGGATTAGCGCTTCCCGCAGGACAGTATAATTTGATAGTCGTCTTTATCTTCTTCGCCATGATAGGCTTTCTTATCGTTAGTTTTCTATCTCCCCCTCGCCCTGCCCTCTCCCCCTTCGGGGGAGAGGAAAAAGGCGAGGGGGAAACAGCATCATTTAGACAGTAATGATTCTATCGCGCTGCTTTATTGATACTAATCGCCGTCTACTATCCGCTGCTTCTAAATTTTTTCAACCTGCCACATCTCTAATTCAACAGGGGTCGCTCTTCCGAATATTGATATCATTATCTTTATTTTGCCTTTACCGACGTTCGCCTCTTCGATAGTTCCGTTAAAGTTCATGAACGGGCCTTCTGTTACTCTCACTGCTTCGCCCTTTTCAAACATAACCTTGGGCGTCGGCTTCTCTTTGGCGTCTTTTGTCTGCTTTAATATAGTATCTATTTCATCGCTTTTTAACGGTATCGGACGCGCGCCTGCTCCCACGAAACCAGTAACGCCTGTTATGCTCTTTATCATGTACCAGGTATCGTCTGTGAGCTCCATCTCTACTAATATGTAGCCCGGAAAGAATTTTCTCTGCGATATCTTCTTCTTCCCGCCCTTGATTTCAGAGACCTGCTCTATCGGTACGAGCACTTGTGAGACCTTTTCTCCCACAAGAGCGCTCTTTATCTTAGCCTCTAAGGCGGTTTTTACCCTGTCTTCGTATCCCGTCTGTGTGTGTATAACGTACCACTGCTTCGCCATCGCGTCTATTTCCATATTTTTAACGCGGATATCCGCGTTAAAAACGTTTGTTTCATGTACCAACTCTCATGCGATTGTACATGGAGCCTCTCCAGAATACAATGCGGGGTTTCACCTTGTCTATTAAATTTTCCACGAAAATTTAATGCCTACTGCTCGCCTATGGCCTTGCGGGCTAACCTCTCGACATGATTACGTTTACTATGGTTGATAACACTATGTCACATATACCTATAAATATGGATAGAATGGTTAAAGACACAAGGACTACTATGGTCGAGCCTATGAGTTCATCCCTTGTCGACCAGGAGACCTTTCCCATTTCTAACTTCACATCTTTCAGAAAATTGACAAATTTATTAGCCATAGCAAATTAATTTTTTGCTTGTTTTTGCCCAACCCCTTACCTATATATATTGATTACCGCGTCAACCCTTCGACAGGCTATTAGGTTAATACTCAATCTTTTGTCGAAGCATCAATTAAGGTATTAAGGTGGCAGGAGCGGGAGGAATCGAACCCCCAGTCACGGTTTTGGAGACCGTTGGTTTACCGTTAACCGACGCTCCTAATACCAGGACTCCCGCACATAAAAGCAGGATTTTGCCCCTATTTCATCTCCTTGTGCAGCGTGTGTTTCTTACAAAACTTGCAAAACTTACTTAATTCAAGCTTATCCGGGTTCAGTTTCTTATTTTTAGTAGAATAGTAATTCCTGTTTTTACATGCTGTGCATTCAAATGTGATCTGTTCTTGCGCCATTGTTTAGTCGTTAGCGAATAGTCGTTAGTCCGCTTTTTACTATTTACCGCTACTCTATTATCTCGGTAACTACCCCCGCGCCTACGGTGTGCCCGCCTTCTCTTATAGCGAACCTCAACTCTTTTTCCATGGCTATGGGGGTAATCAATACCACCTCTACCGCGACGTTATCGCCGGGCATGACCATCTCCGTGCCTTTTGGCAGCGTCACTACGCCTGTAACGTCAGTAGTCCTAAAATAGAACTGAGGCCTATATCCGTTAAAGAATGGGGTGTGTCTGCCGCCTTCTTCTTTTGTTAATATATAGACTTCCGCTTTAAACTTGGTATGCGGCGTTATTGAACCGGGCTTGGCGAGGACCTGGCCTCTTTCGATGTCAGTCTTTTCAACGCCTCTTAACAGGACTCCTATATTATCTCCCGCCTGGCCGGAATCAAGCAGCTTTCTAAACATCTCAACGCCTGTTACTACGCTTTTCTTTGTAGGCTTTATACCCACTATCTCAACTTCTTCGCCTGTCTTTATTTGCCCTCTTTCAACCCTGCCTGTGCCTACCGTGCCGCGTCCGGTAATAGAGAATACGTCCTCTATGGGCATCAGGAACGGCTTATCTATGTCTCTGACAGGCGTAGGTATGAATGAATCAACCGCGTCCAGAAGGTCGAATATGCACTTGGCAGCTTCGGCATTGTCAGGATTTGTCATGGCTTTTAGGGCGCTTCCCTTTATGATAGGGGTCTTATCCCCCGGGAATTTATACTTGGTGAGGAGCTCCCTGACTTCTAATTCCACCAGATCTATCAACTCTTTATCTTCCACTATATCCACCTTATTTAAGAATACTACCACTGAGGGGACATTGACCTGGCGGGCTAATAGTATGTGTTCTCTTGTTTGAGGCATCGGGCCGTCAGCCGCGGATACCACGAGCACCGCTCCGTCCATCTGGGCGGCTCCGGTTATCATATTCTTGATGAAGTCAGCATGGCCAGGGCAGTCTATATGCGCGTAATGCCTCTTATCGGTCTCGTATTCAACGTGCGCTACCGCGATAGTCAATATCTTGGAATCGTCTCTTACCGTGCCGCCTTTCGCTATATCCGCGTATGACTTTGCCTGAGCCTGGCCCTTCTTAGCCAATGTCGCGAGAATCGCCGCGGTGAGAGTGGTCTTACCGTGGTCGATGTGGCCTATAGTGCCGACGTTTACGTGAGGTTTATTTCTAACAAATGTTTCCTTTGCCATAAGTCCCTCCTAA